>CALRXP010000097.1:0-8826 GCA_943372155.1 Candidatus Endomicrobiellum trichonymphae
AGCGGCCAGCCTCGACGTGCGTTACGATACCGGCGCGGGCCCGAAGTACGGCGGCGCCGTCAGCGGCACGCTGACCAACCCCTAGCGCCGGCGCGCGTTGCGGACCTGCTCGAGGTTGTAGCGAGCGACCGCGTCGCCCGGAGAGGCCTTCAGCGCTTTGAGCAGGCGAGCTTCCGCCTCGGCCAGGCGTCCCTGCCGCGCGAGCGCGGTCCCGGCATTAATCCAGGCCATCGTCATGCCCGGGTCGAGGCGGGCGGCGTTCTCGAACGCGGCCAGGGCTTCATCCGGACGGCCCAGCGAGTTCAGCACATTGCCGCGGTTATAGCTCGGCGCCGCCCAGCGCGGGTCGAGCTCGGCCGCGCGCCGTAACGCCGCCTCGGCTTCCTTTAGGCGGCCGGCGCCGGTCAGCGCGACGCCGAGATTGTTCTGGATTTTCGCGTCGCCGGCGTCGAGGCGCGCGGCTTGCTCGAGCTCGAGAAGCGCCTCGCTTTGCCGGCCTTGGGCGGTCAGGGCGGCGGCGAGGTTGTAATGGGCGGTCGCCAGACCGGGCTTGGCGGTGAGCGCTGACCGTAGCAGCTTCTCGGCCTGCGGCCAATTGCCCTTGGCGACGGCGTCGGCGCCGAGGTTGTTCCACTGCTCGCCGAGCCGGGGATCCTCGGACACGGCGATGCGCTCCTGGGAGAGGGCCTCTTCGACGCGTCCCTCGTGCCGGTAGAACGAGGCGAGGTTGACGCGGGCCAGCGTGGTTCCCGGGTCCACCGCGAGCGCGCGATTCCAGAGAAGCTCGTCGGAGCTCCAATAGGCCGCGCCGCGAGCCGCCAACAGGGCGAACGCGAGCAGAACGACGCCCGCAACCGCGGAGGCCGGGCCGCGCAGCGACGGGCGGCGTCGCGCCGCCGCGAGCGCGGCCCCCGCAAGGAGGGACAAGCTCATGGCCGGAAGGTAGGAGTAGCGCTCGGCGACGAGGTGATGGCCGAAGCGCACGAAGCCCGCCATCGGCAGGAGCGCGAGAGCGTAGTGCGTCAAGGCGGCGGGCGCGGCGGGGGAGCGCCGGCGCGCGGCCCAAGCGGCCGCGCCCAGAGCGGCCAGGCAGAGGGCGGACCCCCAGGCCGAGGGGCTCGCAAGGCCGAAGCCCGCGGGAACGCGATGATAGGGCGAGAGGCCGGAAGGCCAGATCGTCGCCGCCGCGTACCACCAGAGCGAGTGAAGCCCGAGCGCGAGGCGGGCTCCGACGCCGACGGAGGCGTCCTTGAGCGTCCCGTAGGCCGCCTGGCCGGCGAGACCGGCGAGGCCGCCGGCGACGGAGATCGCGAGGTAGGGAATCTTGTCGGCCCAGGACCGCCGGCGCAGGGGCCAACGGTCCAGCAGGATCAAGGTCAGGGGTAAAGTGATCACGCTCGCCTTGGCGAGAACGGCGAGGCAGTAAACGAACAGCGGGCGCAGCGGTTTATTCGGCTGCCGTAGGTAGAGGAGAACGGCGAGAAGATAAAAAACCCCGGAGAGGACGTCGCGTCGCTCCGTGAGCCAGACGACGGACTCGACGCGCAGGGGATGGACGGCCCAGACCAGCGCCGCGAACGCCGACGCGACGAGGCGCTCGCGCGCGGGAGCGGACGGGGAGGCCTCGCGGAACAGCTCTTCTCCGACGAGGAAGAGCAGGATCGCGGAGAACGCGTGCAGCAGGAAATTCGTCGCGCGCATCGCGGCGGGATTCGCGCCCCACAACGTGAAATCGAAGGCGTAGCTGAGCCAGGACAGCGGCTGGTAGGGGCCGCCGTGCATCGTGGTCAGCATCCAGCGGATATGGGCGGCGGTGAAGCCGCGCCAGTGGTTATTCTCGGCGAGGTTGGCCGCGTCGTCCCACTGCAGGAAAGGCGCCGTCAGAGCGGGAAGGAAGGGAAGGGCCGCGGCGAGCGCGAGCAGTGCGAGCAGGATGTTCCGGGAGCGCGCGGTCACGGGGCTATTCTAGCAACCCCGCGATTCATGCCGCGGGCCTAAAGACCTAGACATGGAATAGGCCTTGTGGTAATATTCGTCAGACGCTCCTGGAGGTTTACACCGAGATGAACACGACCCGCCTGACCCTCGCGCTCGCCGCGATGCTCGTCGCCGCGCCCGTCGTCGCCGAAATACCCGCCGTGAACTTCGATCAAGGCGTCGACGTTTCCGCGATTCTCAAGCAGTCGAAGGACGCCGCCAAGTCGGACGTCAAAGTCGTCGAAGCCCAATACGCCGGCGGCCGCCGCACGATGCCGGACTGCGTGACGGTTTCCTTCGGCGCCAACGATCCCGCGTCCTCGCCCACGTTCGAGCTGCGCAGCCAGGAGTACGTCGAGGAATGCTACCAGACCGGGGATCCCCGCAACGGCGGAAGCCGGCAGTGCTACGAGCGTCCCGGCTATACCTATCACGAGCTGGCCTCGGTCACGATCCGCGACCGCCAGCCCTTGCTGCCGTGGGAGCGCGACACGTTCCGCGTTTGCCTCGACGGCCCGTGGCTGAGCATCAACGAGCTCGAGACCGCTTACGACTACCGGCTGGTGTCCGGCGGCAGCTATAACGGCGCCTACGTCCTGGCGCCCGGCCGCAAGGTCGCGCAGCGCCCGGATCCCGTCGGCGTGCTCGGAGAGCTCGATTCGGCGATGAAGCTCACGCTCAAGGACAAGTGGGCGTCGTATTACGCCGGCGAGAGCATCGAGATCAAGTGGACGCTCAAGAAAGACGTGCCGAACTGGTTCGATCCGGTGATCGCGCAGGGCTCCTTCACGTCCGCGACCGCGGAGACTTACGGCGCGGACCTTTCGAAGAATAAGTTCGAGAACGGCAAGAGCTACTACGTCGAATACTCGATCCGCCGCGTCGGCAAGGTCTCGAGGGACTCCTACACGAAGACCCTGGAGACCAACAAGACGACGCGCGCGCTGGCGTCGTTGGCTTTCAACCAGTAGGGCGGACTTAGCCGCCTTGCGCGAGCCCCGTCCGGGAAACCGGGCGGGGCTCGTTATTTGCGGAGAAGCGGCGTCACGGCGTCGAGGTTTGCGCGCGCTTCGACGGAGCGAGGATCGATTTTCAGCGCGGCGCGGTAATGATCGGCGGCTCCGGCGTAGTCGCCCCGGCGCGCGAGGATGTTCCCGAGGTTCACCCGCGACTGAGAGAGCGCGGGATCCAGGCGCAGCGCCTCGCGGTAGAGCGCTTCCGCCGCTTTGACGCGGCCTCGCGCCGACAGCGAGTTGGCTTGGTTGTGGAGCTCGCTCGCTCGCGACCGTCCGAGCAAGGTTGCCAGCTCCTCGGACGGCACGGCGGCCAAGCCGCGCCTCCAAACCGCGCGGGCCTCCTCCTCTCGTCCGAGCTTGCTCAGCGCGACGCCCAAGTTGACGAACGCGGTGGCCTGCGGGCGTCGTCCCTCGGTCGCCTCGCGCAGGAGGGAGATCCCTTCCTCGGTCCGGCCCAGTTTGAGTAGCGCCGCGCCTTTTTCACCCAGAGCCAAGGCCCCGGGCGCGTTTGCCTGGGCCGAGGACCATAGCGCGTAAGAGTCCCGCCACACCGCGCACTGCCGCCAAGACGTGGCTCCCAGCGCCAGGAGCCAGACGGCCGCCAGGGCCGTCGCGGCGCGCCCGCGCGCGAGCCCCGCGCCGAACAAGAGGGCGAAGCCGAGGCACGACAGATAGCTGAACCGGTCGCAGGCGGCGTACAGCTGGCCCTGCTGGATGAGGCCGACGGTGGGGAGCATCATGACGGCATAAGCGGCGCAGATCGCGGCGAGCGCGGGCCTCGTCCGCCGGCCACGCCACAGCGTCACCGCCGCCGCTCCGAGTACGACCGCGCACGAGGCGAGCGGCCATGACCAGTGGTCGAACCAGGGAAGTGGCGGGTAGTACGCGGCGAGGCCGGAGGGCCAAAATGTTTTTACGGGATAGAACAGAAAACCGTAGAGCACTCGCGCCACGCGCCACGACGGCCCGAGCGGCGTCACGTCGCCGATCAACCCCGTCGCGCGCGCGGCGAGCACTCCGATCAGCGCGGCGCCCGCTCCCAGCGCGAAGTACGGGATCAGGTTTCGAAGCGTTCTCCGATCCGGAATCGACCTCGCTTTATAGATCTCGAGAATCAACAAGACAAAAGGCAAGGTGAGCGCCGTGGCCTTCGCGGCGAGGGCCAGCGCGAAAGCCGCGAGGGCCGAGCGCAGGCGCCCGTGAAGGTAGGCGAGGAACGCGAGCAGGAAGAAGAACGCCGACAGCAGCCCCTTTCGTTCGGTGGCCCAGGCGACGGACTCCACGCGCAAGGGATGCACGGCGAAAAACAGCGCGGCCAGCAGGGCCGCCTTGGCCTTGCCTTCGAGAAGCCGGAGGCAGATGAAATAGAACAGGACCGAGGACGCGGCATGCAGGAGCAGGGCGGTCAGGTGAAAGCCGAAGGGGTCTAGTCCCCAGATCGCGTGGTCGACGGCGAGGCTGAGCCAGGTCAGCGGCTGCCAGAGGCCGCCTCGCGTCGCGGTCAACATCGCGCGCAGGTTCGCCCAGCCGAGGCTTTGGATCAGCGGGTTTTCCGTGATGTAGACTCCGTCGTCCCACCCGAGGAAGCCGTTGCGCAGGACCGGCGCGAACGCGGCCAGCGCGGCCGCCGCGACGACGGCGGGAGCCCAGCGTCTCACGAGCGCGCCTCGTGGTAGCCTTCGTCGGCGTTGACCGCCCAGATCGCGCTCTTGTCCGGGGTCCCGCTCATGACGGCCTCGACGGCCGCCATGGCCGCGAGCATCGAATGGTCCTGGTTGTTGTAGCGGTGCATCCCGTTGCGGCCGATCAAATAGAGATTGGGAATCGCGTCGACGAACGCCCGGATCTCGGCGAAGCGCTCGTAAGCGCCCCAGTAGGCGGGGTAGGCTTTGGGCACGCGCAGGACGACGGCATCGAGCGGGGCGGCGGCGCCGATGAATCCGATCTTGCGCAGCTCGCCGGCCGCGAAAGCGGCGAGATCTTCGTCGCTGAGGCGCCACAGTTCGTCGCCCTCGGCGCAGAAGTACTCGAGGCCGAGCCAGACCTTGGCGGGGTCGTCGATCATGCCCTCGCTCCAGTTGTTGTAGAGCTGGATGCGGCCGAGTTTAACGTCCGGCTCATGGATGTAGATCCAGGTGTCTTTGAGGGGGCCGTTCTTGAGATCGTCGACGAGCAGGCCGACCGTGATGAAGTCCCGGTACTCGAGGGCGCGGGCGACGGAGAGGGCCTCAGGCGGCACGCCCCCGTCGAAGCCCGCGAGCAGGTCCCGGACGGGCATCGTCGAGACGAAGAGGTCGCAGACGAGGCGCTCCTTCGCTCCGGTCGTGACGTTCTCGACCGTGACGGAGTGTATTCTCCCGCCGTCGTACTCGACGGCCGTCACTTTCTCGCGCAGGCGCACCGTCCCGCCCGCGGCGGTCACGCGCGCGGCGACCTCCTCCCACAGTTGGCCTGGCCCGCGGCGCGGATAGAGAAAATTCTCGACGGGTGCCGGCGTCAGCGCGCTGAGCAGCGACAGGGACTTCACGCGCTGAGCGCCCCATTCGGCGCTGATGTCCGCGCAGGCCCGGCCCCAAACCTTCTCCGTGTAACTTTTGAAGAAGGTTTCGTAGAGGCGCCTTCCGAAGCGGCCCACGAAGAAATCCTCGAGATTGCGAGGCGGCTCCGACGGCGTCAGCTTGGCCGCCGCCCAGCTCAATCCGATCTCGAAGAGCCGCGCGGCTCCCAGCGCTCGGACGGTTCGGGCGGTGAGCGCCAGCGGGTAGTCGAAAAAGCGCTTGCCGTAATAGATTCGGGATACCCGCGGCCGCACGAGGAACGCCTTCTCAGCTCCCGGCGTCGCGCGAGAGATGCGCTCCGCGCCCAGGCGCCGTCGGCTGTTCTGATAGCCGATCTCGAGCTCCCCGGAGAGGTCGAAGGGAAGCATCGACGACCACCACTCGAGGACGCGGTCGGACTTGGAGAAGAACCGGTGGCCGCCCAGGTCGAGCCTTTTGCCGCCGTGGACGGCGGTCCGCGCGAGGCCGCCGACTTGCGCCTCCGGTTCGATCAGGAGAACGCGGTGCCGGCCGCGCTGAAGCAGTTCGTGTGCGAAGGTGAGGCCCGCAGGACCCGCTCCGGCAACGACTGCGAGAGGCTTATCCGCCATGGTCCGCCGGCTTGCGGAACAGGCCCCACTGGGATAGGACGCCGAATCTCTTGATGCGGACGGGTTCGAGCACGGAGACGCTCGAGAAGTCGACTAGGTGATCGTGCGGGCTCGTGCGCTTCTGGCTCAGTCCCAGATTCTCGAGGATCGCGCAGGCCCAATCCCATCGCGGCGCGGGGGAGGTGGCGAATAGCAGCCCTCCGGGTTTGAGGAGGGCTCGAATCTCCTCGAAGCAGGGAACGTGCTCGACCACTTCAAGGGCGATCACGAAATCGAACGAAGCCTCGGGCACGCCGAGGCTACGCCAATCCCGGATGTCGCCGACGAAATCGGCCGGCCCAGCTATATCGAGAGACGAATACGATACACCTCTCTCAGTCACATCGGGACGTAACCACGCCGCGCCGGCTCCAATTTCAAGTAATTTGTCGCCAGCTTTAATGTAACCCATTATAAAGTCCCGCTTTTTACGGCGCGCGTAACTGCTCAAAGCGGGCATAATGGAATCCCTGCGTTAGCGAATTAGAAAGTCAGACTTTCGACCAGTCTCAGCCCGCATGACTACGAGCATGGAGTTGATCTTGTCGCTGACAATGTTTAGATGACTTTCATAAAGCCGCTGGCGCTTTTGCGCATCACAGAATTTTTTCTTCGTGGCTTCGGCCATCTGGTTCGCATGGTCATTGGTCGCGTTGTTGTAGGCCTCACCGAACAATCTATTGAGACGGAAAAGTTTCTCATCTTTGAAGTATCTCTCGAGGTGTTCATTAAGAAGGTTCATGTCGCGTCTGGTATCTGCCATGACTTGCCGATATTGATTGCCTCGAGCATTTTGTTCTTGAAGGGAAAGGGAGTTGCTTCCCAACTCGCAAGAGAGATTGCTCATGAAATTTAGCGCGGATCCAACTGCGGCTCCGACGCGAATTGTTTCTTCAATCGTATCGTGTTGCTTGGCCAGTAGAGCTTCCTTAGATTGAACGTTGTGCCAATACGTTGCCCCAGCGAATGTAATAGCCGAAGTTAAAAGCATCAAGACTATTTGACTCGCTGTCGGCAACGGCTTCCTTGGTTTGCTCATCGGTTCTCCGTTGAGATTTTATAAAAATAAGAGGCCACGGCCTTTAGGGTGGGTCCTCTGCCTCGAGGAGGGGGAGCTACGCGACGGAGATCGGCAGGCGGGCGGCGACCTCGTTGATCAGGGCGGCGCGCCTATCTGCCGCGAGAGCGTGAAGGGGGACTATGAACCAGAGATCCCGAGCGTCGAGCACGAGGTGCCGCTCGCTGCGGACCGCCCGGCGCACCGACGTCCAGGCTCGGAACGACGTTTGAGTCTCGACCTCGACCTCGAGGCCGCCGGGCGAGAAGCGTAAAGTCCGAGAGCCGGGCGCGCGTCCTGAGAGAAGCTTTCGCGTGAGGCGGGCGCGTAGCCAGCGGAGGGCTCCGTCCGGATCCCGGGCCAGCGTCGCCGCGGCGAGCAGGAGTATAGTCCAGGCGACGGGAATGCCGATCAGCGCGATGCGCGAGCCGGGGGGGAGGACCCGGAAAGGAATGCCGCGCCGCAGGAGGCGCACCCAGACGTCGGCCTCCATTTTCACCATCAAGAGTCCGGACAGCGCCAGCAAAATCCACACGACGCGTAGCAGAGTCGGGCGCCAAGACATCGAGCGCGGATCGGGCCGGACCAGGAGCTCGACTCCGGCGGCGACGTCGCTTTCGGTCAATTCATAGTCGAGACGCAGCGATTCGGACATGGGCTTGCCGTCAATTATACGGGAAAATAAGAAGGCCCCGGCCTTTCGGCCGGGGCCTCGGTTTCCCCTGGTGAGGGAAGAGCGTTTACGGCAGGAACACCTGCGAGCCGTAGGCGACGACCATGATCTTGACCGGGCCCTTGCCCTGGTTCACGGTCACGAAGCCGTTGTAGGCCTCGACCTGCGGGGCGGAGGCGTCGGTCTTCACGGTGATCGCCAGGCCCTCGGCCGCGCGGATCTCCTTGATCTTGAGCTCGGGGTTGCGGGTCAGGCACTTGCCGTAGATCTTCACGAAGTCGTCGCCGCTGCGCACGTCGCGGACGACGGTGAGGAGCATGCAGCCGTCGATCGCCTTCTGCAGGGTGCTGATGGAGGCGGGCGCGGTCTCGTCCTTCGTCATGACCTTGACCATATGCCCGAGGAGGCGGTTCTGGCGGCGGGAGATCGCGGCGACGAGGTCGCGGTGGGCCTTGGAGCCCGCCTTGAGGTCGGTCTTGATGAGCAGGCCGGACTTGCCGGGCTCGCCGCTCTGCGGCGCGGAGAGGAAGCCGGCCTCGGCGGTGATCTTGGTCGAGTTCTGCTGCGCGAAGGCGTCCAGGCAGGGCTTGATCAGGTCGCTGGCCTCGTCGAGGTTGAAGGGGCGGATGGTCTTGATGTCGAGGACGCCGCAGGCGCCGACGCCGGCGAACGCGTCCTCGGCGACGAAGGGGTGAAGAGAATCGACGATCTGGGTTTCGAAGGACTGCGCGCGGAGGCTGACGGCGGCGGCGAGAGCGACGAGGACCAGGAAGGTTTTCTTCATGACCCTATGATGCCCGAAGGGCCCATGTAACCTATAGGACTTTCGTCAACCGGCGAGGTTGATCTGGGTCAACCGTTCTTAGAACTTCACGACGGGAGCCTTCGCGGCCTCAGGTGCGGCCTGGAAGTAGGG
>CALRXP010000098.1:0-8776 GCA_943372155.1 Candidatus Endomicrobiellum trichonymphae
GGCCAGGTCATCTGCGCCCCGGGCTCCATCAAGCCCCACACGAAGTTCAAGGCGAAGCTGTACGTCCTGACGAAGGAAGAAGGCGGCCGTCACACGCCTTTCTTCAAGGGCTACCGCCCGCAGTTCTACTTCCGCACGACCGACGTCACCGGCGCCTGCAACCTGCCGGCGGGCGTTGAGATGGTCATGCCGGGAGACAACATCGACATCGAGTGCGAGCTGATCGCCCCGATCGCGATGGAGAAGGGTCTGCGCTTCGCCGTCCGCGAAGGCGGTCACACCGTCGGCGCCGGCGTCGTTTCCGAAATCATCGCGTAAGGAAGAGTAGACATCATGGGCGATCGACACATCGTTATCCTCGGCTGCACGGTCTGCAAGAACAAGAACTACCACTACCAGCGCGGCAAGAAGAAGGAGTTCAAGCTGGAGATGAAGAAGTTCTGCCGCGCGTGCGGCAAGCAGGTCGCGCACAAGGAAGTGAAGTAGAACTGAAAGCGATCTGCGGGGGTGTCCGTTAATTGGCTAAACGAGCGGTCTCCAAAACCGCCCCTCCAGGTTCGAGTCCTGGCGCCCCCGCCAGATCGCGCTGTTTTTGACTGAGCTCTAAGCGAGGAAATGTCCCTTCCTCAAAGGCCGCTAGAAAAGGGACCGAAGTTTGAAGTGAGAGAAAAATGAATCAAGCGACGCAGTTCCTGAAAGAAGCGTACTCCGAGCTCAAGCAGTCCACCTGGCTGACCCGTCAGCAGGCCATCGACTCCACGAAGGCGATCATCGTCCTCGTCTCGCTGATGTCCCTGTACGTCGCCGGCGTCGACTACGTGCTCTCCGTGCTCGTCAGGGCCGTCCTGGGAAGATAACATGAGCGAAACCACCACTCCGACGGGCCGCCGCGGCTGGTTCGTCGTCCACACTCAGTCCGGCTACGAGGACCGCGTCCACAAGCTCCTGCTGCAGAAGATCGAGACCGAGAAGCTGCAGGACAAGGTGTTCAGCGTCCTGATCCCGACCGAGGACGTGGTCGAGGTCAAGAAGAACAAGAAGAAGATTTCCAAGCGCAAGTTCTTCCCCGGCTACGTGCTCATGGACATGGTCATCGATGAGGTCACCTACTGGATGATCAAGGGCGTCCCCGGCGTCACCGGCTTCCTGGGCGACTCCAACCCGACCCCGCTTCCCGAGGAAGAGATGAAGGCCATCTTGGACCTCACCAACACCGCCGCCGCGGGCAAGCCCCGGCCGGCCGTGCAGTTCGAGAAGGGCGAGAACATCCGCATCGTCGACGGCCCTTTCCGCCACTTTACCGGCGTCATCGAAGAGATTTCCGACGCCAAGGCCAAGATCAAGGCCATGGTCACCATCTTCGGCCGCCCGACCCCCGTCGAGCTCGACTTCCTGCAGGTGGAGAAGATCTGACCGCGATCGAGGCCGAAGTGATGCCGTCCGGAGCCGGTCCCGAGTTCGAAGGGATCAAGGTGAAGGTGGCGCACGTCCGCTCGCTGGGTCTCATCGGCGCGTTCCTCGCGCTGATGACGATGCTGGCGGCGCTGAGCTTCGGCTTCGTGATGCTGTTCGGCAAGGCCCTGTTCGCGGCCGCGCTCGTCAAGTTCCTCTGGCCGGTGGTGTTCAACGTCGAGTTCACGAAGTGGGTGTTCGGTTCCGAAGCCGTCCCGTTCTACAAGGTGTTTCTGCTCATGATTCTCGGAAGCGTGGTCGCCAAGATGTTGCGGCCCGCGAGCTGGGGTCGCTAAGCTGGAACCTATTCAGACGCAAGAAAAGAGGTAGTTAAAGTCATGGCGAAGAAAGTCAAAACGCAAATCAAGCTTCAGATTCCCGCCGGCGCCGCGAACCCCGCGCCGCCCGTCGGCCCCGCGCTCGGTCAGCACGGCGTCAACATCATGGATTTCTGCAAGCAGTTCAACGAGAAGACCCGCAGCTCCGAGGCCGGGATGCTCATCCCTGTCGTCATCACGGTGTTCGAGGATCGCTCCTTCTCGTTCATCACCAAGATGCCCCCCGTCTCGTCCCTTCTGAAGAAGGCGGCGGGCCTGGCCAAGGGCTCCGGTGAGCCGAACCGCAACAAGGTGGGCAAGATCACCAAGAAGCAGGCCGAGGATGTGGCGAAGGCGAAGATGCCCGACCTCAACACCAAGGACCTCGCCGCCGCGACCCTCATGGTCGAAGGCACCGCCCGCTCGATGGGCATCGAAGTCACCAAGTAAGACTTAGACTCAACAATAGGACGTGGACCGAGCTCCAACAGGGGCGCTAAAAGGTCAGGAGAAAAAAGATGGGCAAGAGATACGACGCGTTGGTGAAGGATCTGGACCTCATGAAGCTGTACCCGCTCGCCGGAGCCGTCGAGCAGGTCAAGAAGTGCGCGAACGCCAAGTTCGACGAGACCGTCGAGCTGCACGTGCGCCTCGGCGTGGACCCCAAGCAGGCGGACCAGCAGGTTCGCGGCACCGTCGGCCTGCCGTTCGGCCTCGGTAAGTCCAAGAAGATCGCCGTCGTCGTCCGCGGCGAGCCCAAGCAGAAGGAAGCGAAGGCCGCCGGCGCCGAGTTGGTCGGAGCCGAGGACCTCATCGAGCAGATCTCGAAGGGCATGACCGACTTCGACATCCTCGTCGCGACCCCCGACATGATGAAGGATCTGTCTAAACTCGGAAAAGTCCTCGGCCCGAAAGGACTGATGCCTAACCCTAAGAGCGGCACGGTCACCATGGACATCACGAAGACCGTCAAGGAGCTGAAGGCCGGCCGCGTCGAGTACAAGGTCGACGACTACGGCATCATCCACGTTCCCGTCGGCAAGGCGTCCTTCCCGGCCGCCAACATCGCCGGCAACGCCAAGACCGTGCTCGACGCCATCCTCAAGGCCAAGCCGTCCGCCTCGAAGGGCGTCTACATGATCAGCGTGACCCTGTCGTCCACGATGGGCCCGGGCTTCAAACTCGAGGTCAGCGACAAGGCCACCGCTTAAGCGGCCCCGCAGTAAAAAGGAAGGCCCCCGCTTACGCGGGGGCCTTTTCTTTTTGCGTGGTAGCCCGGCCGCACTGCGGCCGGGCTATGGTCCGGACACCGCGACCAAGGTCGAATCCACGTCGCGCGCGCGAGTGGCGACGACCCAGCGCGAGCGCTCGGACTTGAAGCGGAAGGCGCGCAGGTCGTAGAGGATCGCCATGTCGCGCAGGAAGCCCTGCGGATTGATCGAGACCTCGGCCAGCGCGAAAAGGCTTCCGGCATAGCGGCCGTTGCGCTGATAGTAGGCGGCCTGGAGATCCTTCACTTCGGAAAGCCCCGCCTTCGCGTTCGCCACGGTCAGGACCTTGAGATAGCGCGGCTCGAGGATGGTGTACCAACCCGAGGCCAGGGCCAGCGCGATAACCAGAAACCCGCCCGCGAACCGCAGCGCGAAGACGCGCGCCCCGCCAGGAGGAAGATCCGTCACCACCTCGCTACCCGCGGCGAAGTCGTGCCACGTCCGGCCTTTCGGATCGATCAGGGCCCAGAAGAACCCGAGGGTCAAGAACGAACTCGGCAGGTAGGCCAGGGAGCGGGTGACGGCCGCGCCGAAGTCGAGCGCCTGACCCTCCTCATCGACGACGCGCAGGCCGACGATGCGCTTGCCGGCGCTCACGCGCCCATCGCTCGAGAAGATCGCCTGATAGACGATGAATACCGCCAGCAGGACCGCGATCGCGGCCGTGCCGTGCGAGTTAAGAAAGACGGAGAGGCCGGGATCGATGGCTTTCAGGATCACGACCCAGGCGAATGCGAAGAGCGCGTAGTCGATGCCGAAGGCGGCGGCGCGCTCGGCGAAGTCGGCTTTGCGGACGGAATGATGATGGTCGCTCATATCATGGCCTCTCACTTAACCGAGCCTTTCGCGTCTTTGACATACTTGGCCAGGGGGGCGTGGATGGCGCAGCGCTCGGCCACGGCGTCCCCGTTCTCGGGGTTATGGAAAGACGGGGCCGCGCTCCTGTCGCCCAGGCCCAGCGCCGTCGCGCAAGCCGCCGCGGCGGCGCCCTGCTTCTCGGCGTTCTCGAGCGGCCAATTCTGATCGAACCAGAAGCCGACGAAGATCGCCAGGCGCGGGCTCGTGCCGGACAGCTCCGCGTCCTTGATCAGCTTACGCTGACGCGAGCTACCGGCCGTCGAGTATTCGGTGCGCAAGGTCGCAACGGTCGCGATCACCGCAGATTTGAAGCTGTCCGCAAGGGCCCGGTCCGTTTCAGCGTTGACCGTGTCGGGGTTGCTGGCCTTCTCCGCCTCGTCGCGCGCCGCGAGGTCGGTCACGGCCTTCGCCGTGATCGCGTCTTTCTTGGCCTTGCAATCGGCGGTGGCCCGGCCGCGCTCCGCGGTGCACATCGCCGCCGCCGCGTCATGCGCCTCCTTCCGACGCGCGGCAAGCGCGTCCGCGGATTCAAAATCGTCGGTTTTGGGGAGAGAATCGGCGGTCGCGAGCGAGCTCTTGCACACCGACTCGACGCCCGCGCTGTCGCGCTTGCAGGCGACTTCGGCGGCGGCGATATCCGCGTCGCGCTTCTGCTCGATCGCCTTGCGCAGGCGCTGATTCTCCACGGCCTTCTCCGTGGCGGCAGCGCGCTGACGGGCGGCGTAGCGCTCGTAATCGTTGCGCCCGAGATCCGCAAGCGAATTGACTCCACGAGCCCCGTCCTTGACCTTTTTGACGGCCGGGATGGTCCCCGCCAACTTCTTCTGCTCCTGGTCCATACCCGTGTCCAACACTAGACCCGGCTCGGTCCCCGGATCGAACGCGGCCAGGACCGCGTGGATTTTCGCGTCGGTTTGAGCCCCGTCCATGATGAAGCGCGAGATCATGCCCGCGACGTCATTGCGGGTCTCAGCGTCGTTCTCGACGGCGGAAGGCACGATGGCGGTCAGCGCGACCTTCTTGCCACCCTGCGTGAAGACGACGACCTTGTTTCCCTCCGCATCGGTCTCAACCGTCGCGCTCCTCGCCGCCTTGAGGATATTCTCGCGGGCGGCCAGCAGCGCCTGAGCCTCGGGCTTTTTCACCCACTCATCGCCGCCGGGGGCGTTCTTCTGGTTCTCATACAGCGAATCGAGCTTCATGTACTCCGGAGAATCCGCCAGCCGCTTCACGACGGCAGCCGACAGCGAGTTCGCGGGCTGCTTGGCGGACTCGGCATCCGCGCGCGCGGACACCTCGAGCTGAGTGATCGTCTTTCCATCCAGGCGGGGCTTGGACTCTTTGACGATCTGCTCGATCTGAGCGGCGCGGACCGCGAGAAGGTTGCGCACGCCGAGATCCGCTCTATCGAGCAGCGCTCCTTCGCGCGCGGACGCGTCGTCGAGCGCCGTCACGGGCTTGACGCCGATCAAAGCCGCCAACGCGTCGTCGAAATTTTTGTCGTCCATTTCCGCGTCCTTGCCCAGCTTAGGCGCGATGTAGCCCTTGGGTAGTCCGGGGATAAAATCCGTCACAGCGGGCTTGGGAATGCCCGTGCGCTTCTCGACCGCGGCGGTCGAGACGCCCTGGCGTCCGATCTCCGCGTTGAGCTCAAGAACCGCGCGCCGGAACGCTTTGACGGCGGAGCCGCCGCCGCGCGTCGCGCCCTTATCGTCGATCAGCAGACGAAGCACCGGACCCAGGTCCTGACGCGCGAGACCCGTCTTCTGCGCCTTCGCCTCCACGACGGTCACGGTCTTTGGCTTAAGTCCGGAGAACTGGCCGCCCGGGTTGCCCTTCAGAAGTTCATTCAGGGTTTTGCCTGAATCGACGCTCGTGGCCGCGCCCAGCTTCACCGCCGCCTCGATGACCGCGTCGGCCTTCGCCAGGACGTCGGCCGCCTTCGGATCGAAATTCCGGTAGAAATCATCGGCGACGAGCAGGAGCCCCGTCTGGGTGCCGACCGTCCCGTCCTCCCATTGCTTCCCCGCCTGCGCGTTCGTCCAAACCAGCGGATTGCCCGACCCCAGCAGACGCCATGTTCCCCAGTCGCACGTTTTGAAGACCCCGAACTTGAGCTTGCCGATGCCGTTGACGATCTCGATACGCTCGGCGTCGACGACCATGCCGCCGGATTTAGCCATCGTGGCTTGCGTCTCTTCAAGCCACGGCGTCGCGCAACGATCGACGTTGCTATTGATGGCTGCCGCGGGGAGGGCGGCAAAAAGGAGAAGTAGCGGGAGGTAAGAGGGGGTTTTCATGGGGCTCTCCAGGGGACGTCTGGAGGATAAGCCCGGACCCTTGTTTTGTCAAGCCCCTTACTTACAACGCCCTTATAAAGGAAGAACGGCTAGTCGTCTTCGCCCCCAGCTTTGACGCGGGGCGGCTTCCCGGCGGCGAGCCAGGCCAAATAAGCCTCGAGGAAGGGATCCAGGTCGCCGTCCATGACGTTGGCGATTTGGCTCGTCTGCTCGCCGGTGCGCAGATCCTTGACCATCTGATAGGGCATGAAGACGTAAGAACGAATCTGGTGGCCCCAGGCGATGTCGCCCATTTCGCCGTAGTGCTTTTCGACGGCGGAGCGCTTCTTGTCCAATTCGATCTGATAGAGCTTGGCCTTCAGCATGCGCATCGCGTTCATGCGGTTCTGCAGCTGGGAGCGCTCAGTCTGACAGGCGACGACGAGGCCGGACGGCGCGTGGCGGATGCGCACCGCGGTCTCGACCTTATTGACGTTCTGGCCGCCGGCGCCGCCGGAGCGGAACGTCTCCAAGGTGATGTCGGCTTCGTTGACCTGGATGTCGATCTCGTCCTCGATGTCGGGCACGACGTCGAGCGCGGCGAAGGAGGTGTGGCGGCGCTTGGCCGAATCGAAAGGCGAGATGCGCACCAGGCGGTGGACGCCCTTTTCACCCTTGAGGAGGCCGTAGGCGTTGGGTCCCCGGATGAAGGCCGACAGGCTCTTGAGGCCGGCGCCGTCGCCCTTGGCCATTTCGGTTATGACGACTTCATACCCGTTCTTCTCGCACCAGCGCGAGTACATGCGCCACAGCATTTCCGCCCAGTCGCAGGCCTCGAGGCCGCCCGCGCCGGACTGAAGGGTCACGATGGCGTCGTCTTTGTCGAACTCACCGGAGAGCTTTAGGCGCAGGTCCATGGCGCGAAGGAGCTTTTCCGCATCCTTGAGGCCTTTGGCCGCCTCCTTGATCTCGCCCTCGTCCTGCATCTCGGTGGCAAGTTCGCAATGCGCCTTCAGATCATCGAGGGTGACGAGAGCCTTGTCATACTCGGACAGCGTCTTCTTCAAATCGTTGAGCTCTTTGGACTTCTTCTTCGCCTTCACCGAGTCCGTCCAGAAAGACGGCTCCCCCGCCTCGGCCTCGCGCGAGGACACTTCCTTGCGCAGCTTATCGAGGTCGAGCAGCTTGCCGATCTTGGCGAGCAACGCCCGCATCTCGTCGATTTTATTGGAGGTTTCGGTGAACATCGGGGGTATTCTAGAAAATCAGAGCGCCGTTGGCGGGCGCTTCGGCGCGTACCTACTGCGTCCGGACGCAGTAGGTATGCGTCATGACCCGATCCGGGCGAAAAGCTTCAGCGTGGCGGTGTGTAGCCTCGCCGTGTCGGCCGGGGTCGGCCCGTATCCGCCGCCGAGGGTGACGGAGACGGGTATTTGATGGATGGCGCACATCTCGCGTACGGCGTTGTCGCGATCCAGAATACCCGCTTCGGTCAGCTTGAGGCCACCCAATTGATCGTGCTCCCAGACGTCCACGCCCGATTGATAGATGATCAGGTCGGGCTTGAAATCGGCGACCAAGCGAAGCGAGTGACGGAGCTTGTCGTAGTATGCGGCGTCGTTTATCAGCGGGGTCAGCTCGACGTCGAGAGAGCTGCGCTGACGGACCTCGGGATAAATCCCGTACTGATGCATCGAGAAAGTGAAGGTGTCGGGATCATTCTTGAAAATTGAAGCCGTGCCGTTGCCTTGATGAACGTCGAGATCCACGACCGCCGCACGTTCGATCATGCCTTCAGAACGAAGTTTGATGATCGCGAAGGCTATGTCGTTAACCGCGCAGTAGCCTTCACCGTGATCCGCGAAAGCATGATGGGCTCCTCCGCCCGCATGTAGGCCGACGCCGGTCTCGAGCGCATGTCTTGCCGCCAGCAAGGTTCCCCCCGCCGCTAAACGGTGCGCACGCGCAATTTCCGTTGAAAAGGGGAGTTCCAGGCGAGAAATATCGGCCGGGCTCAAAACGCCGGTCATCAATTTCTCGACCCAATCCGAGCTATGAACGAGCAGAAGGTCGTCACGCGTCGGCTCCGGCGGTTCAACGAGCTGCCCAAAAGTTGCACAGGCTTCAGCCGCCAGTCTAAATTTCTTCGTTGAAAACGCGTGCTCGCCGTAATTCACCTCATACTTCGGCGAGTACACAATCCGGGGCTTCATATCAGGACCCGTCGCGTCACCGCGATCAGGACGAGCGCAACACATAGAACGCCGAGCCAATCCCCATGCCGTGAGTAGAATGATCGTAACGGGAACGCGTCCTGCAGCGGCACCTCCGCGTCGAGCCGCCCCCGTTCGTTGAGCGCCAGCTCCGCCGTGCTCACGCCCCACGGATCGATCACCGCGGAGATCCCGTTGTTCCCCGCGCGAATCACCGTCAGCCGGTTTTCAATCGCGCGGAAGCGGTTGACGCGGTAGTGCATCCGGGGGCCCCAGGTGTCGAGGTACCACGCGTCGTTGGTGATGTTGATGAGCAGACGTGCGCCGCGCGCGGCGTCCAGGCGCGGCCAGCGCGGGAAGATCGCCTCGTAGCAGATGGTGACGGC
>CALRXP010000099.1:0-8730 GCA_943372155.1 Candidatus Endomicrobiellum trichonymphae
AAGATGAAGGAGCCGATCGGCTGCTTCGTGTTGCGCAGGCCCATGCGGCCGCGCTGCACGCCCTTCGCCACCTTGGCGACGGCTTCCTGCTGGCCGACCACCTTGTTGCCCAGGTCCTTGGGCAGATCCTTGAGCTGGTCCTTCTCCGCGGCGCCGACCTTGCCCGCGGGGATGCCGGTGCGCAGCGCGACTTCCTGCGCGATATCCTCGGCCTCGACGGTGCGGCGCGGCTCGGCCACGCCCGCCTTCGCGGACTCGGAGGCCTTGAGCTCCACCTCGGCGCCCGCGTCGTCGAGCAGGTCGAGCGCGGAGTCGGGGAGATTGCGGTCGGTGATGTAGCGCGTCGCCATGGCGACGACGGCCTTCACGGTCTCGAAGCTGATCGTGA
Organism: Candidatus Endomicrobiellum trichonymphae; assembly: GCA_943372155.1. Classification (GTDB taxonomy): domain Bacteria; phylum Elusimicrobiota; class Elusimicrobia; order UBA1565; family UBA9628; genus GWA2-66-18. Next base: position 389 of record CALRXP010000099.1, read on the forward strand.
CCTTGTGCTTGGCCTCATAGCGGCCCTTCACGCCTTCGACGATCTGTTCGGCCTCTTCCTTGCTCGGGGCCAGGAGCTTGACCGGGTTGAAGCGACGGGCGAGCGCGCCGTCCTTCTCGATCTTGCGGTACTCCTCCATCGTCGTCGCGCCGATCACCGAGATCGAGCCGTCGGCGAGCGCTTCCTTCAAGATGTTGGCGGCGTCCTGCGAGCCCGAGGCCCCGCCGGCGCCGATGAGCATGTGGATCTCGTCGATGAAGAGGCGGACCTTGCCCTTGGAGGCTCGGGCCTCATCGAGGATCTTGACCATGCGCTCCTCGAACTCGCCGCGGTACTTCGTGCCGGCGACGACCTTCGTCAGGTCGAGCTTGATGATGTTGACGCCCTCGAGCTCGGGGATCTGGCCGTCCACGATCAGCTGGGCGAGGCCGTTGGCGATCGCGGTCTTGCCGACGCCCTTCTCGCCGATGATCAGAGGGTTATTCTTTTCTACACGGAGCAGGGTTTTGACGATTTGGCGCAGCTCGGCCTTGCGGCCGATCATCGCCGGGAGGTTGCCCTCGACGGCGGTGCGCGTCACGTTGACGCCGTAGGTGTTGAGCGCCTTGTAGCGTTCGTCGCCCTTATCGATGAGGGGGAACAGCTGGCGGCGGCGCTCCGCGGCCGGCACCATTTTGACGCCATCATCGGGAAGCGGCGCGCCCTTGTGGTACGCCTGGAACAGGGCCCAGCCGCTGGCCACGGCGGCGCCGTTGGGGCCTTGGCGGGCTTCGTCGCTCGGCTGAAGCTTCGAGAAAAGGTTTCCGAGCCAGGTCTGGCTGTTGCGGTCGAGCGGCGCGGGATCGGTCTTGCCGGCGGCGTAGAACTTGCCGCTCAGGGCGTGCGAGGCGGCGGCGATCTGCGTGCGCGTCTCCGCCGAGGCCTCGTCCGTGCCGGCCTTCTGAGCGAGATTGCGGTCGTACTCGGCCAGCACGTCGCGCGTCAGCTGGAGCGAGGCGTTCTTGTAGAGAATCGTGACCTCGGCGCGGGCGGCGTCGGCGCCGACGGCGGCGAGCAGGCGCAGGGCCTCGCCGAAGGAGGCGAGGGCGCGGGCGTGGGAGTTGAGGCCCGGGGCGTTCATCTGATCGATGCCCTCGATTGTCTTCGCGTTGGCCTGGTCGAGCATCGGATCCTGGATGCGGGCGCTGTCGCGCTGCACCGCTTCCGTATAGATGAAGACGCCGGCGGCCGACAGGCGCATGAGCTGGCTTTCCTTCGCGAGCTGTTCCACCGCGAGAATTCCCTGGCTGGCGGGCACGCCGGCGCCGATGGCGATCTGGCTGATCGTCGCGCGATCAATGGCCTCGCCCGGCTTCACCTTCTTGGCGAGCGCCTCGCGCATGGTCTGGACCTGAGCGGGCGTGGGCTGAGCGGGCACGAGCTCGGAGCCGGCCGCGGCGGAATGGCGCGGGGTCAAAGCGGACGGCACGCCCGACACGCCGTCGCCGGAGCGCTTCTGATCGTTGCCTTCAAACGCCGCGGCGGCCGCGGACTTCGACGCGCCTGCGCCGAGCGCGGGCGCGTTGAGCGCCGAGGCCTGCAGGCCGGCGCTCTGGAGCACGGCCTTCGCGGCGACGGGCTCGCCCTTGGCGGCGGCGGGCACGGGCTGGGCGGCGAGCGCGGAGGGAATCAGCGCGGACGCCGGGGCGGTCATCGCGCCGGGAATCACGACGCTCGGCGCGGCCATCGGGGTCAGTGACAGGTTTGCGGGCGAAAGAGAGGTGTTGAGGCCGGGGGCCACGGTCATCCCGCCGAGCGTCGTGCCGACCGCTCCCGAACCGGAGACGGAGCCGACCGTCCCTATTTTCCCGATCGTCTGCGCGAAGGCCTCACGGCTGCCCGGAAGAGTGAGGAGAAAAGCGGCCAGCAACGCGCGCGACAGGAGGGTCGAGGGGCGGCGGTTCATCGTTTTCATGCGCTTATTGTAGCCCCGGCGGCGGCGCCGCGCGGGGGCCATCAGGGCCCGGTGGGAAGGGGAAAAGCCCTACTTAGGCGGCGGGCGGAGTGCCTACTTCTTTTGGGCCCAATGGGCCTGCCCGGCGGCCGTAGCGCACGTAATAGCGTATGGTCGAGGACAATTTCTCCGGCGTCTGCCGGCTCTTGTCGAGCACGTGCTGCGCGCCGAGGCTCAAGGCCTCCCCGGTCCAGTCCGCGCCGTCGCCGTCCGCTAGGACGATCATCGGAATGTGCGGGTAACCCGCGTGTACGCGTTCCAGGGTCTCCCGCTCCGGCGCTTCAAGCCGCCCCACGCCGACGAGTATGATTTGCGCGCCGCCCAGGTCGGGACGCTCGCTGGCGATCACGTCAGCGAGGTCCACCGACAGGCTTCCGGCCTTCACCAGGTCCTTAATACGCGCCACTTCCGCCGCTTCGGGCTGGATCAAGGCGATCCGTATTTTCTCGTCGGCGGGGGGCACGCGCACAGGATACACGTCTGGCGCGGATCGTCAAGAAGGTCTTCGTGAGAACGGTCAGTTTTATCGAATTTTCTTCGACCAATCCACGTCTTTGAAGCGCCGGTGGGCCCACAGCGCCTGCTCCGGCACCGCCCGCATCCAGCCTTCCACGTGCGTCGCCAAGGTCTGATTGTCGGCCTTGTCGTCGTCGGTGAGCGGGATCTCGGGCTCGATGATGATCCGCACCCGCCCGTCGGCCTCGCGCTTGGGTAAAACGGGCAATATCACGGCTCCCGTCCTTCGCGCCAGAGGCGCGATCGCGGCCAAGGTGTGCACGTCCACGCCGAACAGCCGCATCGGCTCGCCCATGGGCGGCGACATGTACTGGTCCATCACGAACACGACCCCGCCGTTGTCGCGCAGGGCCTTCATCACCGTGGGAATCGTGCGGGGCTGATACGTCGCGCGCACGCCCACTGACAGGCGCGTCTTCTCCATCCACGTATGCAGCCACGCGGGCTTCAGCCTTCGCGTGACGATGGTGACGGGCATGTCCTTGATCGCGCCGATCGACGCGGCAAACTCCCAGTTGGCGATGTGCGATCCTAAGAAAAGCACGCCTTTGCCCTTCGCCACGGCCTTCGTCCAGTGCTCGTAGCCCTCGATCTTCACGTTCTTCTGCACGTACGCGTGAAAATGTCCCGGAATCGGCGCGAACATGTGCGCCAGCTCGAGCACCATCCGTCCGTAGTGCTCGTAGTTCTTCTTGAGCAAGGTCCGCTTTTCCGGGTCAGAAAGCTCCGGGAAGCAACGGTCGATGTTCTCGCGCGCGACGCGCACGTGGCGGCTGTTCGATAAAAGCGCGCAGCGTCCCAGGAACGCTCCCAGCGCCATCTCCCACGACCGCGGCAGGCACGCCACGAACAGGCCCGTCCCGTGCAACGGGACGCGCAACAGCAGGGCGAGGACCGGGTTCACGCGGCCTTAGTTCTGGCCGCCGCGCCGGGGCAAGGTCGGCAGCATCGCCCGCGCGATGGCCGGCACGAACTCGGGGCGCAGCAGGCGCGGATCGTAAGGCGCCAGACGCCGCTCGTTCTCCTTCAGACACAGCTCGACGAACTCCCGCGGCGAGATGTCTCCGAACTGCGCGTGGGCGTTCATCGTGAAGTTATCCTGCTCGGCGGTGCCCTTGATGCGCATCGCGGTCTTCAAGCGCGAGAGCGCCTGCAGCCACATCGCCAGGCCGCGCTTGAACACGTAACCGGGCCGGCCGGCGTAAGGGAGCTGGGCTTGGTTGTAGGCGACCCAGTTCACGTGAAAAATAATATGGCGCCCTTCCTCCTGCATGATCGGCTCGAACAGCTCGACGAGCGACGGCGGGAAGAAGCCCGAGTCGCGCGCGAGCGCGAACAGGCCGAACGCGAAAAATGAATCAAAGCACTCGCCGTAGCCGATGCGCATGAACGCCCAGCTCGGATCCACCGGCGCCGCGGGGGAGAACTTCGGCACCGGAATTCCGTACTTCTCGGTCAGGAGCTTCAAAATATCGGCGTGCCGCTGCTCCTCGAAGCCCTGCAGCGTGATCGCGTTCGACAAAACGGGGTCCTTCTCGGCGGCGCCCATCGTCAGCACGGCCAGCGCGGTTTCGGCCTCGGTGCGCACGGCCTCTTCCCAGATCGGCAGCGCGCGCAGGCGCTCGGCGGCCACGTCCTCGAGCGGCGGCCATTTGAGCTCGGCCGGCTTGTAGGGATCGTGCGTCTCCGTGAAAAACGAGCACAGAAGGTCCTTGTGCTCCTTGGAGCCGACGACGAGAGGGGGCGCGACGGGGGTAATGGTCTTCATGGGTTCCTCGACGGAGATTCTACCAAAACAACGGCGGAATGGAGTATGCTTCCCGCATGAGATACCTCCTCCTGCTCTCCGCCGCCTTCCTTTCCTCCTGCGGTCTCCTCTACACCGACATCAAGGTCCCGCGGGGCTACCGCACGGCCACGCCGGCCGAGGTGAAAGCCTCCCCGGACGATCCGACCGTCACCGGGCGCGCTTGCAACAGATCCGCCGTCTATCTCTTCGCCTGGGGAGACGGCTCCTACGCGGCCGCGGTCAAGGACGCCTTGGGCGCGCGCGACGGCATCCTCTACGACGTCCGCGCCGACGTCAAGGTCAACGCCTACGTCCTCGGCATTTACACTCAAGCCTGCACCATGATCAGCGGACGGGTGTCGAAGCCTTGAAGCTGATCCTCCTCGCCGTTCTGCTCGGCCTCGCGCCCCTCGCCTGGGGCCGGGGCGAGAACGACGAGGACACCGCCGTTCCGGGCCTGATTCCCGCGGGCAGCTTCATGATCTACTACAACGCGACGGGGCCGCTCTCCTTTGTCGCCATGACGCCCAAGGACAAACCCAAGAACGCGCCCGACCTAGGCACCGTTCATGGGGATTCCTGCCAGCGCGGCCTCTCGATTCCGCTCTCCGCCGACGTGCGCGGCACCAGCATTACCGGGGCTTACGGCGACGGCTCCTTCATGAAAGCGCTCGGGGCGATAAAAACCGCGCGGCCCGACGTGGCGGGAATCTACGACGTGCGCACGGACATGCACGTCTTCAGCATCCTCGGCATCTACCGCAAGCTCTGCACCGAAGTCACGGCCCGCGCCTTCGGCACCGCCAAGTAAACGCCGTTTTCCAGCCTGGGCTCACCCGCGGCGAAGCGACACCAGCGGCGCGGCGCGGACGAACTCGTTGGCCGCCGCCTCCTCCAACATCCACCGGCCCATGGCGTCGTATGAGACGGGCGACAAGGAGTTTTGAGCCCCTTCCCAATCCGCCGACGCCGCGGGCCGCTCATTCTTGCCCCGCGCGTTGACGCCGGCCCTGACGAGGGTCCATCTCAGCGTCGAGAACGCGCCTTGGCCGAGGGCGTCCACCACCGCCTGTTGCTCCCTCGCCCCTCGCCCGATCGTGCCGGGAAACCACGAGAAAAAGCGCAGCGCCCGTCCCGCGGGCTTACCCGGCAGGGCGGCGAGCAAGGTGTTGATCACGACGATGCGGTTTACGCCCGCCGTCGTCATCGATTTCTCGACCGCGCCCATATTCGCGGACAGCATGGAGGACGAATCGATATTGGCCGATGTCACTCCCATGGCGCTGATCACGGCGTCCGCTCCGCTGAATGCCGTCGCCAGCGCGTTGGTGTCGGCGAGAGACGCGACGACGGCGACGCGGGAGCCGCTCGGCACGTCGGTGATCCGCTCGGGCCGGGACCTCACGACGGCGGTGAAATTAATTCCGCTCGCGCGGCACACGCGGAGGATTCCTTGCCCCAAGCCGCCGGCGGCGCCGATGACGGCCACGTGTCGAGGCAGGGGGCGGGGGGCATTGTCGGAAGCTGGGGTTGTCATATCTAATTGATGGTCTAATGCTTGGATTAAGCGACGCGGTGTCGAATTGATCTAAGCCCGAGGATGAGTGGCGGCGGCTATCCCCAGTCCATCCCCATCCGAGCGGGCAGTCACCAGAATCGAATGGTTATGCGCAGACGGCATTATTCGTAGTGCGTCCAAAGCCGGATGACTTTCACCGTTTTGATTTCCGATACAACCTGATAGACCAAGCGGTGCTGGATGTTGATGCGTCTGGAATACGCGCCAGCCAGGTCTCCGACCAGTTTTTCGAAGGGAGGCGGATTCTGAAACGGGTTCTTCCGCAAGACTTCAAGCAGTGCTTCCGCCTTCGGTCTCAGTCCCGCAGAAGACAGCCTCTTCGCGTCCTTTTGGGCCTGCTTCGTAAAGACGAGTTGCCAACTCACCAAGCGAGCTTTTTAGACAGCTTGCTTGCGGGCGTCTTAAGGCCGGCACGAATAGACTCACGCATCCCGGGGATCGAGAGCAGGTGGAGGGTCTCCTGAATCGACCGCCAGTCCTCTTCGGAAATGAGAACGGCGCTTGAGCGCTTCCCTGTGATTTGAATCGGTTCATGAGAAGAAGCCGTCTGATCGAGAAGCTTATAGAGCGTCGCTCTGGCGGTGCTGGCGGTTAGAGTGGTCATTTTTGGTCTCCTTTATAAGCGTACCGGAAGTCGTACGCTTTGTCAAGGGCCCCAGGTTGGGGCCTAACGCCGAGGATGAGCGGCGGCGGCTTCAACTGTCCAACCAAACGAGGCCGCCGGCCGTTCAATCCAATGGTTAGGCATCAAGAGTGCTACTAATGATTTGGGCATGAGTGATACAACTGGTCCGATCCGCATTCCGCACATCTCGTTTGATATCGCTCCCCGTGACCTTCATCCCATTGAGTCGAGCCAGTCTGAGGGCTAATATTAGTCACAGCTCCGGCGCCGCCTGTTCGCGAGCCCGTTTTCCCGCTGCTACGAATAGTTTTGCGGGAACCGATTATTTTTCGATGCTCTGCAACCATCGAGCTCGGGGGTTCACCCGCCGCTATTCTTTCAAGCAGCTTCCGTGGAAGAAGATTACGTGAGATAGCATAGAGTTCCAGGATAGTAGCCGGCTCAATTCCGGCAAGCCGACAAGTTTCAATATAAGAGTCTGGCGGCGCAGGCATTTAGGGGCCCTTCTTTGGAGTAGTTTTGACTGTTCCCATTTGCGGAACTTTGGCTGGCGGCAGGGCTATTTTTTTAGAACCTACTTCGGGACAATTGTAGACGTGTTTCGCATTAACTTCGGCCCTGTAACGCGGCCCATCGATCATTGCTTCCCAAAACTTGTTCAGTTCGCCTTTGAATGCCCATGTGTCAAAAAAGAATTGTGCAAATGCATCGTGGTCTTTAAAGGGATTCCTGCCCATATAGACCACCGAATCAATATCAGAGTGGGTCGCCAAATTCCGAACCTTATTGATTGCAGAAAGTGAGAACTGTGTGAGTGTTGGGGAAGTGCTTAGGCAAGGTGCGAGCAGGCGGTCAACTTGGGAGAAACTCATCTTGTCGATCGATGTCTCGAGGGCTGCCAAACGCTTTTTGTCTTCTTTCTCGTCCCCGTCAAGAATTACTAAGGGCAATAATATGTCATGCAAAACCCGTTTGAGCTCTCGTTCGACCCCAGCATGAATCTCCAGGATGCTGGATCGAATAAGATGTTCGTCATTCGATAGGGTCGTCGTCCATTCCCGCACGCGCGCGTAAACTTCCTTGGGAGTGGTGCAATTTATCAATTCGGTGTAGTTGATCTTCTTTGCCATAAATCTGGATGCCTAACGCAGACGATCTGCTGCCGCCGCTTCAACTGTCCAACCAAACGAGGCGGCGGTCAGCAGAATCGAATGGTTAGCTGGCAGCATACAGCTCCGGTGCCCGATCGTTAAGGACGTTCGTCAGTTCCTGAAGTGCTGACTTAAATGCCTTAAGCTCCGCTTCCGTCCAAATCGGCCAATATTCCTTTCCCTTTGGAGTGACGGGCCGCAGGTTGTTGCCATAGAATAGCTTCTCGTACATTTTGAACACCGGCCCCTTCTTCGTATAGATGCGCAAATTCTTAGGCGCGCCAACGGTACGGGCGATGTCTTCCAGGAGATTCCAACCATCCAACAACACCTTGCACGTGGGCGGTTTAGAGAAGCTTCCGGCCTTAAGCTTTAAAACCTTCTGAGAGAACGCATCCAGATCCATCCGTGATTTCCACTTCCACATCACTTTCGGTGCCCGAACCTTCTTAGCCTTTCGGCGGAGCTCCGCCTCTGATCTTGCCGTAAAGATTAGTCCCGAGTGCTTGAAAAGATAGTTACCGCCTTTCGGCGGTTCGACCCACAAGACAAAAGACGTTCTCCCTTGCATTCGGAGGGCTACCGGGCAGGAATAAATTCTTTCGTTCATCTCGATTGGCCAGCTAACGCAGATGCTCTGCCGCAGCGGCTATCTGAAAGTCGATCCCTATCCGAGGCCGCTGGCGGCA
>CALRXP010000100.1:0-8653 GCA_943372155.1 Candidatus Endomicrobiellum trichonymphae
TGCCTTTGACCTGCCCTTCCCCGGACTTGCGGATGAGCTCCGCGAACTTCGGAATGGCGATGGCCGCGAGTATGCCGATGATCGCGACGACGATCATGAGCTCGATGAGCGTAAAGCCGCGACGCGTCCTCATTCGACGATACTATAGGCCGTCTTCGGGTTCCGCGCCATACGACTTTAGTTCCGATCCGGCGGGTGTGGTGAGCAGCAAGAGCACTCCCGCCGCGATCAGGACAAAGGCCGCGCCGAGGCGGGGGGACAACGGCTCGTGGAACAGCCAAGCGGCCCCAGCCGCGGCGAAAACGGGCTCGACCAGCTTCGCGCAGCTCAGAACCAGCACGTCGTACTTGTTCAAGAGGTACATGAAAAGGCCGTGCCCGCCGAGGCTGACGGCGAACGCCAGCGCGGCTAAGGCCGCCCAGGTGCTTCCGGCATAGCCCGTCCAGGCGGCCCCCCGGATGGTGCCCGCGAGGAAAAACCAAGCCGCCGCGGCCGCGTACGCTGAAAAGAGGAAAGTCGGCGTATTCAGGCCCGCGCGGGCTCGCCGCCCGGCCAGCACCCACCCCGAAAAGAACAAGGCCGAGACCAAGGCCGATATATCCCCCTGAAGCCCCGAGCCGCCGAGTCGCGCCGAGCCGCCGAAAAGAATCGCGACGCCGGCGCCTGCGAGGGCCAGAGCCGCCAATTGCCGCCGTCCGAGAGGCTCCCTGAATAGAAGCCAGGCGCCGAGACCGGTCCACACCGGATGCGTCGAGAACGCGAGCATGAGATTGGCCACCGTCGTACGGGAAACGGCCCAGGTGAAAGTCCATAGATGGAGGAAGAACAAGGTGCCCGCCAGAGCGACGGAGAGTCGGTCAGACGAGCCCCAGGGTTGGCGGCGCCGCCAGGCCCACGGCATCAGGACGGCGCAAGCGATAATCAGCCGCCAGAAACCGATGGCTTCGATGGGCGCTCGCGCTCCCCGGATGAGCAACGCCGGGAGGGACAGGCAAAGCACCGCGATGACGAGGAGGGGGAGGCGCAAGGCGGGTTACTTGCCTTGGCTCTTGAGGTATTTCTGGACTTCGGGGTTATTCGCCCCGCCCGGGACGTTCTTGAGCAGTTCGGACATGTCGCCGCCGTCTTTGCCGGATTGGGGGTCGGCGACTCCGGTCATGCCCTTGCCCCCGGTCGGCTTCGGCGAAGAACCTTTAAAGGAGCTGAAGCCCTTCGTGCCTTGGAGCTTGGGCATGCTGAAGGCTTTTTTGCCGCCCTTCTTGGCGACGGTCTTGGCCGGCGCCTCCTCGGGCGCGGGAGCGGGGGCCGCGGCGGCGACGGTGGGCGTCGAAGCCGCCGGGGCCGCAGTCGGCTTTTCCTGGAAATAGGTGTTGTTCGTGCCGCCTTTGACGAAATCGAGAGACGACGCGCCGGGGGCGGTGGTCACAGTTTGGCCACCGGCGACCGGCAAGGACGAAGCGGCGGCGGAGGGAGTCTGCGCCGCCGGATTGACGATCGTGACGGTCTGGGAGACGTTGACCTTCGAGTCGCCGGTCTCGCGCCGGTCGAACATGACGGAGCTGTCGGGAGGACGGGCGGTCTTATTCTCGCTCATGCGGAGGTAAACCACCCCTAAAAGGGGGAGAACTAAGGAAACCGCCCCGCCGACCAACAAGAGCGTCGTTCTCTTTTTTCGCGCGTCCAGGGCGTCCTGCTCGGGAGTCGGCATGCCCCCGGAGTGTATCAGGAGCGTTTGAACTTGTCCAGTGGTCGCCCGTGATTGTAATTTCGCTTTCCAACAGGTCTTGACAATAGACACAATTCCGTTACACTGGTCAGGTAGCATCCTGTTTCGCGCTTCCGGACCGTTTTTGGATCAGGGGGTTGGAGATCCAGCGGGTGGTCCGGTTTCCGTCGGCGCCTGACAGGCGATAACGGCAAACCCGGTGTAAGCCGGGGGCGCAAAGCCATGACTCCCTGTCATTGGGGGAGCGTCAGGCTACCGAATGAAGAGATGCCCGCTAATATTACGAGGGGCTTGACCCCTGTGCGCTGCGCGCGCGCGTTGGTGCTTGCACAGACCATGGCGCGCGCGTGCGTTTTTATGAGCCTCGCCGCCACCGCCTTCGGGCAGGCCGGCGGCACGCCGGGCGCCTTCCTGAGCTATGGCGTCGGTGGTCGCGCTCTCGCGATGGGCGGCGCTTATTACGCGATCTCCGATGACGCCAACGCGGCCTACTGGAACCCGGCCGGCCTGTCCCAGCTTCAGCGCAAGGAAGTCACCACGATGCAGGCGACCTTGTTCCAGCAGACGAAGCTGACCTATTTCAGCTTCGCCTACCCGACCAAGGGCGGCTCCACTTTCGCGCTGCATATGACCCAGTTGGCCAACAGCGGCTTCGAGAAGGTGGACGTTGTCCTCAACCCGGCGACCAACGATCCCCAGACCATCACCTCCGGCGGCTCTTTTTCCGATCAGCAACAGGCGATGGGCCTCGCTTGGGGCAAGAACGTGACGGAGACCGTGGCCTTCGGCATGGGCGTCAAGCAGGTGACGCGCAAGCTCGGCGGCTCTTCGGACAACTTCAAGACGCTCGACATCGGCGCGATGAAGCAGATGGGCAACGCCTACCGCCTGGGCCTCGGCGTGCAGAACGTCTTCGCGATGCGCACCGGCGACACCGACGACAAGTTGCCGGTCGTCATCAAGCTCGGAAACTCCCTGCGCCTGTTCAAGGACCGCCTGACCTTGGCCGCGGACATCAACAAGGTCCTCAACGGCGACACCGACATGCGCTTCGGCGGCGAGTACTGGGTGTCGCGCTGGTTCGCCTTCCGGTTCGGCCTGCTCGGCCTGCCTAAGATTCAGGAAACCGATTTCGGCTTCGGCCTAAACTTCAAGAGCTTCGCCCTCGACGTCGCCCAGGGCATCCACGATCTCGGCTCCTCGACGCGCTTCTCGATCACCTTCCGCTTCGGCCAGTCCCGCAGCGACCGCTCGACCGTCCAGGTCAAGACCTTCATCAAGCAGGGCATGGAGGCCTTCCAGGAAGGCAACTTCGCGCTCGCCGCGCAGAAGTTCAACCAGGCCCAGGACGCGGCCCCGGGCAACAAGCAGGTCGCCACCATGATCGCGCGCCTCAACAACGTCACCGCCTTCGTGCCCCAGGCGAGCGGCGGCGAGGAATACGTGACCTTCATCCGCCGCGGCGCCATCGCTTACGTGGACGGCCGCGATCTCAAGGTCTCGGTCAACGCCCTGCGCTACGCCTTCAACAAGAACCCCCGCGACGAGAAGCTCCTCGGCCTGCTGAACATGGTCGAGAAAGAGATGGGCGCCGCCGATCCGACGCGCCGCCTCGAGGGACCCGAGCAGTTCACGTTCATCGACCAGAAGGTCTTCGACGCCCGCCAGTCCATCTACGACGGCAAGTACGACGCCGCCGTGCGCCGCTCTCAGGACGTGCTCGACCTCGAGCCCAATAACGTGACGGCGCTCGAGATCATGGGCTCGGCGTTCTTCCTGATGGAGCAGAAGGACAAGGCCGTCGCGGTGTGGAAGCGCGTGCTCGAGATCGACCCGAACAACCGCTCCGTCCGCGAGTTCCTCCAGTCCATCCGTCAGTAAATTATCCCGATTATCCCGTCTTGAATCCGTAACACGGCTCTCTTACACTCATAAACGAATGCGTCTGTCTCTCTTCGCCGCGCTGATCGCGCTGCTGTCGTCGGCTTCGTTGCCGGCGGCGGCCGGCGTCGTGTCTCCCAGCCTGACCTTGCTCGAGCAGCAGAACCACATCAAGGCCGACTCGGAGATGCGCATTCAGCGAGACGTGCTGGACCCGATCCTTGGCAAGGGCAAGGCCGCTCCGTTCGTCGACGTCGAGATGGAAGTGAAGCTCGAGAGCGAGGAGTCGCAGCGCTCGGGCATGGGCGTGGCGGAAAAATACAAAGAGAAGGCGCCGGGACCGAAGGGCGGGATGCAGACGACGTTCGTGCTTCCCGGCATCCCGAAGCCGAAGACCATCACGCAGGGCCCGGAAACGCCGGACCGTCCTGAGCAGAGCCAGGCCCAGCAGGCGCAACAGATGAAGGGCGTGCAGGAAGAGCGGTTCTCGCTCAAGCCGGTCTTTAAACAGCTCCAGGTCACCATCATTCATGACGACGGCGTCCTCGATCCGGTGAAGGACAAGGCTCGCCTCGCCTTGGTGCGCGACCGTATCGTGGACGCGATGGGGCAGTACAAGCTTTTGCCGGACCAGGTCGTGTTTCGGCCGACGAAGTTCGACAAGCCGCCGCTCGTGGACTGGAAGGAGGACTTCAAGAAGCCTTCGGTCTACCTGCCGCTGCTTTATGCTCTGCTGTTGCTGCTGTTCCTGTCGTTCCTGTTCGGCCCTCTGACCCGCTTCTTCCGCCAGTACGTCGCCGCGTTGCGCGAGAAGAAGCAGGGCGAGTACGAGGTGCTCAACAAGTCGCCCGAGGACGAGGGCAAGGACGGCGAGGACGAGACGGACGAGACTTTGGAAGAGCTCACGAAAGGTGAGCTCGATATCATGCTGGGTCGCAAGCAGCCGGAGCCCCCTCCGGCGCCCCCGGAGGAGGATGAGGACGCCATGAAGAAGTTCGAGCCGTTCACGTACATTACGGAAGAAAATTTCAAGCGTCTCGCGAACCTCTTCCTCGTCCGTCAGGACGAGCCGTGGCTCGTGACCGTGGTGCTCAGCTATCTCAAGCCCGAGATCGCCCGCGCGACGTTGACCTTGCTGCCCGTCGAGCTGCAGGCCAAGATCGCCATCGAGGCCCTCAAGATCCGCCAGGTGACGCGCGAGCAGCTGATGGCCATCGACGCCGACATCAAGGAGTCCGTGGATTTCGTCGTCGGCGGCATGGAGCGCCTGACCCAGATGCTCGATGAGGCCGACACGCTGACGCGCGCCAACATCCTTGAGTACCTGAAGAACGAGAAGCCCGACGTCTACGCGCGCGTGCGCAAGTTCATCTTGACGTTCGAGGACGCCGTCACGTTCCCGGACCGCGACATGCAGACCATCGTGCGCGAGCTCAAGACCGAGTCGATGGCCAAAGCGCTCCAGGGCGCGGCCCCCGACGTGGTCAACAAGTTCCTGTCGAACATGTCCGCCGGTGCGGCGTCGCTCCTCAAGGAGTCCATCGAGTACGCGACGGGCCTGACCCCTTCGCAGATCGAAGAGGAGCGCTCGAAGATCATGGACGTGGTGAAGGTGCTGGAAAAAGAGGGAAAGGTCAACGTGCGGCAGAGCCGCGGCGACGCTTTCTCCGGCTTTCACGAGGAAGTGGCCAGCGACGGCGGGGACAAGTACGCGGCCCGTACGCGCGCCGGAGAGCAGGCCGTCAAGACCTTGCTCGGAGCGGGGGGCGGCTCGGCGACGGGCGCACCCGCGGGGGCCGCTCCTCAAGCTCCCGCGCTTCCGGCCCCGGTTCAGGCGGTCACCGCGGCGCAGATGGCGGCGGCCAAGCCGTATCTCGACGCCGGGATACAGTATCACGACGCCGGACGCTTTCAGGAAGCGGCTCAGTACCTGGAGTACGCGCTGTCCCAGGACGGCTCGCAGTGGCAAGCGCGCCAGTATCTGGCCAACTGCTACATCCAGCTCGGCCGCCAGAACGAGGCGATCGCGCAGTTCGAGGTTGTGCTCCTGTCGAACCCCGATCCGGGGCTGCGGCAGTGGGTGGAAGGAATGAAGGCGCAAGCGATTTGACGGGCTTCTTAAGGAGACATCACGATGGGTATCGACGATAAATTCCCGCCGCCGCCGCCCCTGCCCCCGGGCAAGGGAGGCGCTCCCATGCCGCCGCCGCTGCCGTCCGCGGCCGGCCGGCCCCCGATGCCGCCGCCGCTTCCCGGCAAGTCCGGAGCCCCGTCGCTTCCGCCCATGCCCTCCTTCGGCGCGCCCATGTCCGCGCCTCCCGCTCCGCCTTCGTTCGGCGCTCCGGCCGCTCCGGCCGCGGCCCCGGACCGTTCCAAGGAGCGCGAAGAGAAGATCGAGCGCATGAAGGACGACTTCGAGAGCAAGCTCGAGGCTCTCGAAAAGAAGCTCGGCGAGGAGCGCGAGAAGTCCTTGCTCATGCAGCTGCGCAGCCAGGATGAGACGGTGACCGCCGCCAAGGTGGAGGTCTCGCTCAAGGAACTCCAAGATAAGCTCCGTCGCGACCGCCGCGACCAGGAAGCCGACGAGACCAAGGTCAAGCTCGAACGCCGTGCTCAGGAGCTCGAGGCGCGCCTCGCGCAGGAGCGCGAGACGTGGGTGACCACGCTCAAGAGCCAGCTCGCCTCCCGCGAGATGCAGGAGAAGGAAGTCGAGACCCACTTCGCCGTGCGCCTCCAAGAGATGGAGCGGCGCTGGCTTGAGGAAAAAGCTCAGTGGCAGAAGACCGCGCTGGCCAAGGACGACGAAGTCCGGACGCTGCGCACTTTGGCCGAGAAGCTCAAGGGCGCCGACGTCGAGCTCTCGAAGGTCTCCGGCGAGCGCAAGCTGCTCGAAGAGCGCCTTAACGAAGTTTTGCAGGAGCGCGCCGAGGCCGTCGCCCGTCTGCAGGGCGCGACCGACCGCGAAAAAGAGGCCATCCAGCTCCGCGCGGACCTGACGCTCACCCGCCAGCAGGGCGCCCTCATGCAGGAGCGCCTCGAGCGCGACCTGGCCGCCCTGCGGCACAGCTCTCGCGAGCGCGAGGAGCGTCTGATGGCCGACCAGGAGCGCCTCCATCGCGACCTGGCCAACATCAAGCAGAACCTCGAGGCCCAGCACGAGGCGAACCTTCGCCGCGCCAAGGCCGAGAACGACGCGGAGCTCTTCAAGTATAAGGACGTGGCCGAAAAGTCCTCGGCGGAGCTGCAGCGCCTGCGCGCCGTCGCCGGCGCGCTCGAGCGTCAGGGCGCGTCGTCGCGCGCCCAGCTCGACGAGCTGCGCCGCGCCGCGTCCGCTTGGGAGAAGACCCAGGAGCGCTACAAGGCGGAGTTCGTCGTCCTTCAGCGCAAGTGGGTGGAGCGCGAGAAGGAAGTCCGGGCCGAGGCCACGCAGGCGTCCCTGCAGATGGTCGAGTCCGAGAAGACCCGCCTGCGCATTCAGGCGCAGGACGAGCTCAACACGCGCGCGGCGAAGATCGCCGACCAGCTTCGTCTGGAGAACGAGTCCGAGCAGAAGCGCCTCGAGTCCCGCTTGCGCGCGGACCTCGAGCGCGAGCTCGCCGAACGCCGCCAGGCCATGCAGGCCGAATTCGACGGCGGCCGCCTGCAGACGGAGCAGGAGCTGACCCGCCTGCGCCGCGAGATCCAGCAAAAGGACGCCTCCTGGGGCGAGCGCATGCTCGCCAAGGAATCCGAGCTCATCGGACAGCGCAGCCGCGCCGACGAGCTCGCCGGCAAGCTCTCCCGCGAGGAGGACAGCCGCACAGGCGCGCTCCGCGACAAGCTCGAGCTCGAGAAGCAGGTCGAAGGCCTGCGCGAGCAGCTCGGCGCCCAGCAGGCGTCGTTGCGCGCCATGCAGGATCGCGTCGCCTCCATCGAGGCGGACAAGGCTCGTCTCGAATCGGAGAAGACCGAGCTCGAGCGCCTCACCACGGCGCAGGCCGCGCAGGTCCAGGGCACGCAGGAGGCGATCGAAGCCACCCGCCTGCAGCTGGCTCGCGAGACTCAGTCCGGCAAGATTCTTCAGAACGCGCGCGAGCAGGCCGAGAAGGCTCTCGCCGCGCTACGCGGAGAGCTGGCCCGCAGCCTGCAGGCGCAGAAGCTTGAATTCGAGAAGGCCCTGCAGACCGAGAAGGAGCGCGCCGACGCGGCGATCGCCAAGGCGCAGCAGGACGCGGAGGCCCGGATCGCGCAGGCGAAGGCGGATTCCCAGCAGAAGGAGGGCGGCAGTGATCTCCCTGCATAAACTCAACGGCCAACAGCTGGTGGTCAACGCCGAGCTCATCGAGACCCTCGAGCCCGGGCCGGAGACCGTCGTCCATCTCGCGACGGGCAACAAGATCACCGTCCGCGAAAAAGCGGACGAGATCGTCGCGAAAGTGGTGGAATACCGCAAGAACGTCAACAGCGCCGGCAAGCCCGTCAACCCGATTTCGGGTTACGAGCGCCAGAAGAGTTAAGGAGCCGAACTTTTAATGGATATCGCAACGATCGCAGGCATATTCACCTTCGTCGGCCTCGCCGTGTTCATGATCTTCCACAGCGAAGGCGTGGCCGGCTTCAAGCCGTTCATGAACCTCGAAGCGGTCTTCATCGTCATGGGAGGCACCTTCTGCGCGACTTTGGTGAACTATCCGCTCTCGCAGGTCATCGGCGTGGGCAAGATCATCCGCAAGACTTTGATGTCGCACGGCGAGGACGACACGTCCGAGATCGTCGTGACCTTCGTCAACCTGTCGCAGAAGGCCAAGAAGGAAGGCTTCCTGGCCCTCCAGGCCGACCTGAAGACGATCAAGAACGATTTCCTGCGCCGCGGCGTCCAGCTCGTCGTCGACGGCGCGGACCATGAGTTCATCCGGAACATGCTCGAGACCGAGATCGGCTTCATTCGCGAGCGGCACAAAGGGGGCGCCGAAATCTTGAACGCGCTCGGCACCTATTCGCCCGCCTTCGGCATCATCGGCACCGTGCTCGGCATGATCATGATGCTGTCCTCCATTGACGACGTGG
>CALRXP010000101.1:0-8542 GCA_943372155.1 Candidatus Endomicrobiellum trichonymphae
CGACGACGCTCAACAGCTTTCTGCACCACATCAACAACACTCACCAGTATCGGATCATTACGATCGAGGATCCGATTGAGTTCTATCACACCGACGCGAAGTCCACGATCGTCCAGCGCGAGGTCGGGCTCGATACGCACTCCTTCGGCTCGGCGCTCAAGCACATTCTCCGCCAGGACCCCGACGTCGTCGTCATCGGCGAGATGCGCGACCTGGAGACCATGCAGGCCGCGATCGCCGCGGCCGAGACCGGCCACCTCGTGCTCTCCACCGTGCACACGCTCGACGCGATGCAGACCGTCGACCGAATTGTGGACGCTCATCCCGCTCACCAGCACTCGCAGGTCCGCCAGCAGCTGGCCAACTGCCTCAAGGGCGTCATTGGCCAGCGCCTCGTGCTGTCCAAGGACGGCAAGAGCCGCTTTCCCTCGACCGAGATCATGATCGGCAACAGCCTCGTGCGTCGTCACCTTCTCGAGGGCAAGACCGCCGAGATCCGCAAGGTCCTCGAGGGCGGCGAGTACTACGGCATGCACACCTTCGACCAGGACCTCCTCCGGCTATTCAGCGAGGGGAAGATCGACGATAAGGTTGTTCTCGAAGAGGCCACTAATCCCGAGGACGTCGCTCTGCGCCTGAAGGGCCTTTCGGTCGGCGGCACCTGAGATGGCGGACGACTCTAAGAAGGAGCACCCGGAGGATATCCAGTCCATTCTCTCGGACCTGGACGCCATCCTTACGGATATGGGGGGCGCGGGCCAGCCTGCGGCCCCTGCTCCCGTGCCGCCTCCGCCGCCTCCGAAGGTCGAGGTGCCCAAGTCCGAGCCTCCGAAGCCGGCCGCTCCGCCGCCGCCTCCGCCGCCGGTGAAAGCGGAAACGCCTAAGCCCGTTGAGATTCCGTCGCCGCCCAAGCCCGCCGAGCCGCCACCGAAGCCGATCACGGCGCCGTCCAGCATAGAGCTCGCTCCGCGCGAGGGGATGATTAAGCCGCCCGAGCATAAGCCCGAGCCGCCGAAGCCCGCGGCGAAATTGCCCGAGCAGCATCCGCCGATCGAGCTCTCCGCGACGCCGCCTCCGGCTCCGAAGGCTCCCGAGGCGGTGAAGCCGCCTGAGCCGGTGAAGCCGCCCGAGCCGGTGAAGCCGCCCGAGCCGGTGAAGCCGCCTGAGCCGGTGAAGCCGCCTGAGCCGGTGAAGCCGCCCGAGGCGGCCAAGCCGGCCGCGCCGGTCGCTGCCGCAGAGAAGCCCGTGGAGCTTCCCGCCGACGCGCCGCGCGAGCAGATTCGTCGCGTGGCGTATATCTTCACAGGTTCGAGCCTCGAGGTGAAGACGGCCTTCGCGACGTTCCTGAGCCAGGCCGCGCGCACGATTTCGAAAAAGCCGTTGTTCCTGCGCGAGGTGCTGACGCATGAGGTCGCCGCCGCGAGCGACCCGAACGCGGTGGTCCAGAAGGCCTTGCAGGTGAAGGCCGTCGCTATCCTGGCCGTGGTCGAAGGCTGGCCTCCGGCGAAGGTCGATGAGCTCTCCGAGGCGTGCTCGCGCGCCAACGTGCTGTTTCGGTCGGTGGCCGCGGCCGACGCGCAGAAGAAATCCACGGCGGTCGATATCATCGTGGACATGATGCTGCTTCCGGGAGAAAGCTGATGGATCGTTGGGAAATACGCCCCTCGCCGAACACGGACGACCCGCAGCGTCACCTTCTGCTGTTGAAGGGCGGCGTCTCCGATGTGGCCGCGGTGCTTAAGAAATTCGGCGCGCTGTGCGGACGTCCCACGCCCCTCGACGGCGAGGAATTTAATTTGAGCTTCGTGCTGCACAAGGTGACGCCCGAGGTGAGCACCAAGCTCAACGACTGGCTCAATCAAGTGGCCCCGAAGGCGGCGCCCGCGCCGACGCCCGCTCCCGCGCCCGCGCCCGTCGCTGCGCCCGCGCCTGTGCCGGCGGCCCCGCCCCCGCCTTCGGCCTTGCCGCCGATGCCGTCCTTGACGCCGGCCATCCCGCCTCCGCCGATGATTCCGCCGCCGCCCGCGCCGACGCTCGGCATTCCTTCGGCGTCCGCGCTGAAGCCACCGACCGACATACTCCCGCCGATTCCCATGCCGCCCGGCGCCGGCCCCTCGATCCCGCCGCCTCCGGCCGCGAAGGAGCCTTTGATTTCGCTCGGACCCGAGGCCGCGATGATGCCGCCCGCGCCCGCTCCGATCGTTCCGCCTCCCGCAGCGACACCGCCGCCGCCCGTTGCGGCACCTCCGGTGTCCGCTTTTCCGACCGAGGTGCGCATGGCCACGCCCCCCGCGGCGGCGCCGGCGGCCGCTCCGGCGGCCGCACCGGCCGGCGCGCTCCCGGCGACGCTGACCGACGAGCTGCGCGCGGACCTGACGTTCGAGACGTTGCTCGTCGGCGCGTACAACCGCTTCGCGCACGCCGCGGCGATGTCTGTGGTCACTTCACCCGGCTCGATGTACAACCCGTTATTCCTGTTTGGAGTCCCCGGCACCGGCAAAACCCATCTGTTCAACGCGATCGCCAATTCCATGTCGAAGGGCCTCGGCACCTCGTCGATGCTGCTGACCTCCGGCGCCCGCCTGTCGCGGGCGGTGAGCGCGGCCGCCGCGCAGGGGACGATGGCCGCGATCGACAAGAAGGTGGCGGACTCCAAAGCGTTGTTCGTCGACGACATACATCTTCTCGCCGTGACGGATCAGAATAAGGATCTGCTCGCGAAGATCTTCAAGTCATTCTTCGACCGCAGCCAGCAGGTCGTGATCACTTCGATGTACCCGCCCAAGGCGCTCGGTGCGCTCGAAGAGGCCTTGAAGTTCCAATTCTCCAAGGGCTGGTCCGTGGACCTTAAGATTCCCAGCCCGAACGTGCAGCGCGACCTGATCTCTTCAGTCAACGACCGTGTCGGCGCTCAGCTCAGCGGCGATGAGATCGGCCAGCTCGCGGACAAGCTGGTGATGTGGGGCTACCCCGATCTGACTTTGTGGGCCAAGCGAATCGCCACTCTGCGCAAGATGCGCGCGCTGGCGAACCAGCCGGCGCCGCTCATGGACCTCCTGCGCCTGATCTACGAGCCGATCACGATCGGCTCGGAGGCGCCGCCCGTCGCCACGGCGGGCTTCACCTTCACCCCGCCCCCCGCAGGTCCCGGGGCCGAACAGCTCGCCGTGATCGTGCCGAAGGGACAGGACGGGCTCGCGGCCTACGTGACGAATCAGTTCTACGATGCCGGCGCGAAGAACGGCTTCACCAAGACCTATGTGCACGCGCTGACTGAGGGCTACGACGCGATGCAGCAGGTCGGCGTGCCTTTCCAGATCGCGGACATGTGCCATCGTTTCGGCGTCTCGCGCGTCCTGCTCGTGGGGCCCGGCCCCGACTCCCCGCTGGCGCCGCGCGCCACCGAATTCGGGCATGCTGTGCGCCACATCCTCGACAGCGCGGGAATCGCGACGGGCTGGGTGCCGCATAACCAGATTCAGATCGCGTCCCATTACGTGAACGCGCACCTCGACTTCGAGAAATGACAGGCGCCGCGGCGGTCGTCGGCATTCTTTCCTCGCTGTGCGCGGCGGCCGGCCTGTGGTGGTGGTTCTCTTTCCGACGGGTGCTGCCGCTCGAGCGCGAGGCGCGTGCGTTGCGGGCGGAGCTCTCCGACCTCCGCGCCTTCTCGGCCGAAACGCTGGATTTTGACGCGACCGTGCGCCGGCCCGGCCACGCGCTCGAGGAGGCGGCGAGCCGCGTGCTCGGCGCCGTTCACCGCCGCGATCCGGAGCTGAGCCTGGCCGCGTTCGCGCGCCGGCCGGACGGCGGCGCCACCTTGCTCGCCCACCGGGGCGGACCTTGGGCGCGCTTGGAGCTGTCCACGTTCCGCTTCGACAGCGGGCTGCTGGCGCGCGCGGCTTCCTCCGGGCGCTCCGCCTGGAGCCTCGCCGAATCGGCGACGGGCGACGAGGATCCGCTCACGCGCGTGCTGGCCCAGCAGGGATATTCCGCCGCGTCGGCCGGGGGTTGGAGCGACGGACGCGGCGCGGGCGTCGTGCTCGCGGTGCGCTTCGGTCCGGCGGAGGAAGACGCCGGGCTCGTGTCGCGCCTGGAAATCGCCGCCGCGGCCTTGCGCTCGGCCGCCGTGATCGCCGCGGGCATGGCGGATCTCTCGACGTCTCACGAAAAGCTCCAGGGCGGTCTGTCGGCCGCGATGCAGGAGCTCACCGCGACTCAGGATCGCCTCATCAAGAAGTCGAAAGAGATCAAGACCTTGCATGACGTGGCCGGCGCGCTGAGCTCGCGCGCGGCGCAGGCGCCCTCGACCTTGGCCGCGATCGTCTCGATCGTGGCGCGGGCTCTCGAGGCGGACCTGGTCGCCTTCCTGATTCTGGATGAGAGCACGGGCGAGCTCGTCACCCAGTCCGGCGCGTACGGCTTGGAGGGCGAGGAGCTGTTGTACCGCCTCGCGCTGACGGACGATCGCTCTTCCTCCGTGCGCGTGTTCAAGACGCGCCGGCCCTTCATGACCGCCGACGCCCAGAACGATCCTCAAGTCATCGCCCATTACGCCAAAATGTGGCAGGTTCACTCGCTCATGGTCGTGCCCCTCGTTTTGGAGGACCGCTGCATCGGCGTCATGCGCGTCGGCAGCAAGCGGAAAGACGCTTTCTCCGACGAGCAAATCGCCTTGGTGTCGGTCATCGCGGAGGAGGCGGCGATCATCGTGGAGACCGCCATTTTGAACCGCCGATTGGCCAAAACCGCGGAACAATTGGCCACCCTCAATCGTATGAAGGATGAGTTCGTGTCGACCGTCAGCCATGAGTTCAAGACCCCGCTCACCACCATCTCGGGGTTCTTGACGGTGATGCTGGAGGGGGACACGGGTCCGCTCAATCCTCAGCAAATGAAATTTCTGACCATCGCGAAGGCGGCGTCCAAACGGCTGTCGGGGCTCGTCTCCGATCTGCTGGACCTGTCGCGCCTGGAGGGCGGGGCCAAGATGCAGCCCGCGCCGCTCGACCTGGGCAAGCTCGTGCTCGAGTCCGTCGAGAACCATCAGCCCGCCGCGGCCGAGGCGGGCAAGACCCTGTCGTCGGAAGCGCCGGGCAACTTGCCCCGGGCGCTCGGGGACGAGCGCTGGCTTCATCTCGTGCTCGACAACCTCGTCTCCAACGCGATCAAGTTCACCCACGCCGGCGGACGCGTGCGCGTGAAGGTGCTGGACAAAGGCGAGTTCGTGATGGTCTCGGTGTCCGATGA
Source organism: Candidatus Endomicrobiellum trichonymphae (assembly GCA_943372155.1). Taxonomy (GTDB): domain Bacteria; phylum Elusimicrobiota; class Elusimicrobia; order UBA1565; family UBA9628; genus GWA2-66-18. Next base: position 5,251 of record CALRXP010000101.1, read on the forward strand.
CGGCATCGGCATTCCTCCGGAAGACCGTGAGAAGGTGTTCGAGCGCTTCTACCGTGCCGGCAACCGCTCGGAGGTCAACGCGCCCGGCACCGGTCTCGGCCTGGCCATCGCCCGCGAGGTCGTCGACAAGCACGGCGGCAAGATCTGGCTCGAGTCCGAGCTCGGCAAGGGCACCACCTTTCACTTCGTCATCCCCGCGGCGGGCCGAGAGGTCGCCGCGTGAGACGGGCGCTTCTCCTTCTTCCGGCGGGGCTGCTGCTCGGTGCCTGCGCCTTCGGGCGCATGAAGCCCGGCTTGACGAAGGAGGGCGCCGCGGTGACCGTGGCCGCGACGACGGCGGAGGAAGCGCGCCGGCTCGCCGTGAAGGATTCGCTCGAGCTGTTCCTGGCGCCCGGCTCGACCGCCGCCGTGAAAGCCGCGGAGGATTACGCCGGGCGCGCTCCGGAATTCGTCGGGCGAGAACGGTTCAAGGCGGGCAAGGGCCTCGTCGAGCTGCGTTTCGCGAAGATGCTGCTCGCGCTCGACAAGGAGGGCCTCCTGCGCCCCGTCGGCTTCACCGCCAAGGAGCCCCGCGTCCTGCTGCTCGTCTCGGAGCCGCAGGGCATCCTCGATCTCGGCGTCGGCCCCGCCGCCGACGCTTTGCGCCGGGGCCTGTCCGCGTACGGGATGGCGGCGATCGACGGGCGCGACGGACTCAACGAATTTTTGGCCAAAGGAAAGGACTCCGCGGCGCTCAACGCCGGGGCGGCCCGGCTCGGCGCCGACTGGATGCTGGTCGCCGCCGCCTCCGCGAGCGCGGAATTCGACAAGACGACCGGCACGTGGCGCGGCCGCGCGGGCCTGATCTGCGATCAATACGAGACCCGCAGTTCCACGCCCGTCGCGCAGACTCAGGCGGAAGCGTCGGTGCTCGATACCTCATCCGCCGCGGCGCGAGGCAAGGCGCTCGATCAGGTCGGCGAGGAGACGGCCGGCAAGGTGGCGGCCGAGATCATGCGCCGCCGCGACGGGCGCTCGGAAGGAGCCATCATGGTCGTGGGCGGCTCCGATCTCGCCCGGGTGAAGGCTCTGCTGGCCGACGTGCGCCGCGTCGAAGGCGTGGCCGGCGCCTATCTGGGCGTCTGGCGTGGCGAGGAGGAAACGGTGGTCTTGCGCGTGTTCCTGCGCGGCCTCAAGATCGACGGGCTCGCCGCCCGGCTCCTGCGCCTCAATCCCTCGCTCACGTTATTGTCGGTCGAACCCGAGGACGGGCGACTGGCGCTCGAACTGCCCGGGCGGGGGGGCGAATGAGCCTCGCGCGCGTGCACGCCATGGGACTCAAGGGCGTCGAGGGCTATCCCGTCCTCGTCGAGCTCGACCTGGCCAACGGCCTGCCTGCTTTCTCGACCGTGGGCCTGCCCGACGACGCCGTCCGCGAGGCGCGCGAGCGCGTCGCCGCGGCCCTGCGCAACTCCGGCTTCGCGATGCCCAACCGCAGGATCACCGTCAATTTGTCGCCGGCGCGGCCGCGCAAGCAAGGCAGCCACTACGAATTGCCGATCGCGCTGGCCGTCCTCGCCGCCTCCGGCCAGGTCGGTGGCGGCGATTGGCTCGAGCGCTGGTGCGTGATCGGGGAGCTTTCGCTCGACGGACGCGTGCGGCCCGTGTCGGGCGTGCTCGCGATGGCGGCGCGCGCCAAGGCCGCCGGCTACGCCGCGATCATGGTCCCGGAGGCGAACGTCGAGGAGGCGCGCGCGGCCGGCCTTCCGGCGATTCCCGTGGCTGACCTGCGCGAAGCGGCCGAACTTGTGGGCGGCGCCGCTCCGCGCCCCCGTGCCTCCGCCCCCGCGGCGTCCGCGGCCCCTGCCGCGCCGGATCTGTCCGACGTGCGCGGCCAGCAATCGGCCAAGCGCGCGCTCGAGCTCGCGGCCGCCGGCGGCCATAACCTTCTGCTGGTCGGCGCGCCCGGCACGGGCAAGTCCATGCTCGCGCGCCGCCTGCCCGGTATCCTGCCTCCGTTGACGGAGGAGGAGGCGCTCGAGGTCACCATGGTCCAGTCCGCCTGCGGACGGACCACTCCGGGCCTCGTCACGGAGCGCCCTTTCCGCGCGCCGCATCACGGAGCCTCCGCGGCCGCTTTGATCGGCGGCGGTCCTGCGTCCCGGGCGGGGGAGGCCTGTCTCGCGCACGGTGGCGTTCTCTTTCTCGATGAGCTGGCCGAGTTCTCCCGTCCTGCCCTCGAATCCCTGCGCCAGCCGCTCGAGGACCGCCGCGTCGGCGTGGCCCGCGCCCGGGAGACCGTGGAGTATCCCGCGCGCTTCACCTTGGTCGCCGCCGCCAATCCCTGTCCGTGCGGCTGGCGCGGGCATCCGCGCAAAGCGTGCGTGTGCGCTCCGGCCGTGGTGGGCCGCTATCTGTCCCGGCTGTCGGGGCCGCTCATCGACCGCATCGACCTTCAGATCGAGACGCCCTCCGTCGCCTTCCAAGACTGGGCCGCCGCCCCCGGCGCCGGAGAAACGTCCGCCGTCGTGCGCGCCCGCGTCGTCGCCGCGCGCGAGCGGCAGAAGCGCCGTTGGACGTCGTCCGCCGTCCCGGTCAACGCCTTCGTCGACGCCGCCGTGTTCCGCCGCGGCGCCCGCGTGAGCCCCGAGGCCTTGGAGGCGCTGGCCGCCGTGGAACGCAAGACCGCGTTGTCCGCGCGCGCCCTTGATCGCGTCCTGCGCGTCGCGCGCACCGTCGCCGATTTATCGTCCAACCCCGAAGTGAGCGCTTCTGACGTCCTCGAAGCCGCCTCGCTGCGAGGTCTCGACCGCATGCGGTCGCAACTGGAGGCCGTCGTATGAAAAAATTCCTGATCCTGTTCGCCGTGGTGTACGGAACGTACTGGTACGCCAGCCGCAAATACAATTTCGCGGACACCTTGGTGTACGCGAAGAAAAATCCGCAGGCGTCCTGGGCGCCCGCGACGGATTACTACGTCGGCCTCGTCTATTACGGACGCGGAGAGTACTCCAAATCTCAGGAGGCCTTCACTCAGCTCCTGACGGATTACTCCACCGGCCCCTACACGGCGCGCGGCCTGCGCCGCCTGGCCTCCGCCGCCGAGGAGAACCGGGACTACGAGACCGCGCGCGTTTCGCTCCAGCGTTTCATCGAGGAGTTTCCCGACGATAAGGATAAATCGGCCGCCGAGCAGAAGCTGGAGATGATCAAATTCAAATGAGCGCTCAACTTCCCTTCTCGCGCCTGGTGTCGGAGGCGATGGACCGTCGCGGCTTGGGTTTGCGGGAGCTGTGCCGTCAGGCGAAGCTCG
>CALRXP010000102.1:0-8521 GCA_943372155.1 Candidatus Endomicrobiellum trichonymphae
CCTTTGGAAGCAGTCAGCCGCCTCCGTCGCCGCCGAAGGCCCTAAAACCGTGACGAAGGACGTCACGAAGTCCGCCGGCCCGGTGCCGGAATTCTGGGACGAGCTCAAGGGCAAGATGCACAAGCTCGTCGTCGCCGCGATGGAAACCGAGCGCATTCGCATTTCCGATGACCCGAACCAGAACGAGGAGAACCGCGCCAAGGTCTCCCAGATCATCGAAAACCTTCTGCAGCGCGAACAAAGCCTGGCCTTGTCCCGCGCTCAACGCGAGCAGTTTACGGGCGAGCTCGTCGACGAGATTCTCGGCCTCGGACCGCTGCAGGCGCTCCTGCGCGATCCCGGCATTAACGAGATCATGGTCAACGCGTACGACAAAATTTACATCGAGCAGAAGGGCCAGCTCGTGCTGCTGCCGATGCGCTTTCGTAATGACGAGCAGGTCGTGCAGGTCATCAAGCGTATCGTGGCCCCCGTCGGCCGCCGCATCGACGAATCCGTGCCGCTCGTCGACGCCCGCCTGAAGGACGGCTCGCGCGTCAACGCCATCATCGCGCCGCTGGCCATTTCCGGCCCGACGCTCACGATCCGGCGTTTCTCGGCGAAGCCCTTCACGCACACGCAGCTGATCAGCTTCGGCGCGTGCACGCCCACGTTCATCGAGTTTCTGCGCGCCGCGGTCATCGTCAAGAAGAACATGCTGATCGCCGGCGGTACCGGCACCGGTAAAACGACCTTCCTCAACATGCTTTCCAACTTCATTCCCGACGGCGAGCGCATCATCACCGTCGAGGACACGGCCGAGCTCCGCTTGCTCGCCGATCACTGGATCCGCCTCGAGTCGCGCCCGCCGAATATCGAAGGCAAGGGCGAGATCACGATTCGCGACCTCATCAAGAACTGCCTTCGTATGCGTCCGGACCGCATCGTCGTCGGCGAGTGCCGCGGCGGCGAATCGCTCGACATGCTCCAGGCCATGAACACCGGCCATGAAGGCTCGCTCGCGACGCTTCACGCCAATACGCCGACCGAGTCCATCAGCCGCCTCTCGGCGATGTGCCTGATGTCGGGCATCGATCTGCCGATGAACGTGCTCATCGACATGATCTCGAGCGCCGTCCATATCTTCATCCAGATCACGCGCTTCGCGGACGGCAAGCGCCGCGTCACCTACATTTCCGAATGCGTGGGCCGCGACGGCCAGCGCGTCATCACCAAGGACATCTTCCGCTTCATCCAGACCGGCATGGACGAGAAGGGCGTGAGCTTCGGCTACTTCACGGCCATGGACTACGTGCCGCACTGCTACGCCGAGATCCAGCTCAAGGGCCTGCCCGTGCCGCCGGAGGCCTTCTGGAGCGAACGCACCAAGAAGAAGAAGGGCTTGCCCAACGCCATCGATGAGCTCATCAAAGCGGGCATCCCCGTGCCGGACGACGCCGAGGCCGTGGCCACCGGTGGTCACGGGGGCGGGGGAGGACATTAAAATGACGAAGCAAGTGCTGCCGTTGCTTCTGCTTTTACTGGCCGCCGTGCCGTCGAGCGCGCAGATCTTCAACCGCGAGGAGATCGTCTTCCTCGTCGGCTCCGGCAAATCGGCGACCGGTCCCAAGGTCGACGGCGCGATCACTCGCACCCAGGTTTTTTATCACTACTTCAAGCGTGACCGAGACGCGAGCCTCAAGATCCCGAAGTGGGTGGACCAGACCCTCGAGGCAATGCTCAAGCGCCCCGTCTGGCAGGACCCCGACGAAGGCATTCTCAACGAGGCCCAGCTCTGGCAGGCGCCGGCGTCCGTGCTGTATGAGTTCTTCGAGCTCGTGCGTAAAAGCCTTCCGCCGTCCGACGGCGGCCAGCTGATCCCGCCCGGCAACCTGATCAAGGATTACGAGGACAAGCGCATCCGCTTCCAGATGTCGCTCGACCGTCTCGTGCGGGCGAAGCTCGGCGATTCGCTCGGCGGGCGCGGCCGTGCCGTGATCGCCCACTTCGAGCTGATCAACAAGCAGTACGACAGCGTCATGGACGGCCTCGTCAACGGCGACACGCAGCGCTACAAGGACGCGGTCATCGCCATGGGCGCGCTCATGAACGGCGCGTTCGAGACCCTGCAATCCACGCCGCGCGGCTTCAAGTTCCAGCAGGGCGATAATAAGTCCTCCCAGGCGATGGCCGTCATCTTCAAGATGATCGGCATCGGCCTGATGATCGCTTGCTTCTGGACCGTCGGCTCGCTCAACGAACAGAAAATCGCCGACGGCTGGGAGCGCTACAAGGCGAAGGCGAAGGAATGGGCGCACGAATACGAACGCCAGTTCGTCGTCATCAAGATTCATTACCTCGTCGGCGGCCCGATGGCGCTGGGCTTCTTGATGGGCTTGCTCACCTTCGACCCGTTCGGCTTCATGATCTTCACCGGCTTCGGCATCTACGCCGGCCTGACGATTCCGGGCTGGCTCCTGCGCAACATCCGCTTCCGCCGCGGCATGAAGTGCGAGGCCCAGCTCATGGACGCCATGATCTTGATGTCCAACGGCCTCAAGTCGGGCATCGACCTGATCGGCTGCCTTGAGATGGTGCAGCGCGACTGCCTGCCGCCGATCTCCGAGGAGTTCGGGCTTTGCATTAAGAACTATCAGCTCGGCACGGCGCTCGAGCGTGCGCTCGAAGGCGTCGAGGAGCGAGTGCAGAGCCGCCTGCTCTCCTACATGATCAAGGCCGTCGTCATCCAACGCAGCGTCGGCGGTAACCTGACCAAGATCTTCGACCGGATCGTCGACAATATCCGCGAGGAGTCGAAGCTCGCGGAGAAGACGGCGGCGATGACGGCTCAGCAGCGCATCCAGGCGATCGTCGTCGGCGTCATGCCCTGGATCATGCTCATCATTATGTTCCTTTTCCAGCCGCAGCCCATGAAGGAGTACTACTTCAGCGGCCTCGGCGTGGCCACGCTGCTGTTCTGCACCATCTGGATCGGCATCGGCATGAAGATCGTCAACAAGCTCGGGGACATTAGCGTCTAAGCTATGGGACCTATCGACCCCCTGATGCACTATCTGTTGCTCGCGGTCGGAGTGCTGGGCTCCGTCGCGGCCTACACCGCCGCGAGCCGGATGTTCGCGCCGCCCGCGGACGACGCCGAGGGGGACCTTTCCAAGCTCGCGAAGAAGGAGGTCGGAACCAGCTCCGCGTTCTCGAGCCTGAACCCTCACGGCAGCCTGCTCGAGAAGCTCGATCTGTTCCTGCTGAAGACGTTCCATCTCGACGTCAAGCTCGAGGAATTGCACATGATGATGGGCCGGCCCGTGAAGCCGACGCCCCTCGAGATGTTGCACCTCAAGGAGATGCTCGCCGCCGGCATCACCGTGTTTCTTTACGTGATGATGGATTCGCCCGTCATCGCGCTGTTCGGCATCATCGGTTTCTTCATTCCCGACTCGCTGTTCCAGGGCAAGATCCGGGCCCGTCAGGCCGACATCATGCGCAACTTCCCGACCATGGTCGACCTCATGGCCCTCACTATCGAGGCCGGTCTCGACTATATGGCCGCTATCGAGCGCATTCTTAAGAACGTGAAGGTCGCCCAACGCACCGAGCTCGAGAACGAGCTTCAGAAGATGATCAACGAGGTTCAGCTCGGCTACACTCGCCGCGATGCGCTCAAGCGCCTAGCGATGCGCACGGGCGTGCCCGAAATCCGGTCTTTCGTCGGCCTCATCATCCAGTCCGACGAGCTCGGCACGAGCCTCGTCGAGCTGCTGCGCAACTACGCCGCGGACATGCGATTCCGCCGACTCAATAAGGCGGAGAAGCTCGCGGCGCAGGCGGCGACCAAGATGCTTATCCCGCTTTTCATTTTCATCTTCCCGACGGTGTTCATCATGATGCTCGCGCCGATGATGAAGAGCCTCGTGCAGGGAGGCCTCGGATTCTGATGCGCATCAGCGCCCTCGCCGTCTTGCTCGCCCTCTCCGCCGCCGGCGGAGCGCGCGCGGCCGACACCAAGGTCCACGACGCCGAGGGCCTGTTCCTCGACATGTCCAAGCTGAACCTGGGCACGATCTCGTCCGAGGACGACAAGAAGAAGTACATCTACACGATCCAGCTCGAGAAGTCCCGCGTCACGCGCAAGACGCTTAAGAACGTCTACGAGAACGCTTTCGACCTGTACAAGAACGGTCAGTACGAGGCCGCCAACGACCTCACCCGCAAGATCCTGTCGATCGATCCGGGCTACTCCGACGCGTCGATCCTCAACCGCGCGACGGTCGACCTCAAGGGCTCGACCAAACCCCGCGTCTCCGAGCGCCGGCTCATCGAGGAGCGCTTCGAGGAAGGGATGGCCCTGTATCGTCAGGGACGCCTTGTCGAAGCCGCGGAGCGTTGGGAAGAGTGCTCCAAGCTCTCGCCCGGCAACCTGAAATCTCACTATTGGCTGCGCAAGGCCCGCACCGAGATGGCTGAGGAGCATTACCGCAAAGGCCGGCAGGCCTACCGTCAGCACCGTTTGCGCGAGGCTCTGGACCAGTGGTACGCCGCGCTCGTGCTTAATCCGCGCTATCCGCGCCTGACCGTCGAGCTCGCCAAGGTCGAGGCCGAGTCGCGTGAGCAGGACGCCAACGAGAAGCTGCAGGCCGCCCTCAACCTTTATAGCCAGGGCCTCGTTCTCGAGTCCTTGAAGATGCTCGACGCGGTGCTCGAGTCCGGGCCCGGCAACGTGAAGGCTCAGAAGCTTCAGGCCGAAATTCGCGCCGAGGTCGCCAACCAGCACATCGCCGAGGGCCGCCGCTACTACGAGTCGCGCCAGTACGACAAGGCGATCGGCGAGTGGAAGCACGCCGTCGAGTACGGTTACGATCCCAAGGCTGCCGACCAGCTCATCGCCCGCGCCAAGGAGCAGACCCGCCGCGAGGCCAGCGCTAAGGCCCGCGCCGTCGAGGTCGCCAAAGCTCGCGAGGAAGACGCCAAGAAGCAGAAGGAAGAGGAAGCCAAGGCCGCGTCGGAAGCGGCGAAAAAGGCTGAGGAAGACAAGGCCAAGGCCGCCGCCGCGGGAACCCAGGCTCCTGCCGCCGGCCAGCAGGCCGCGACGCCGCCGGCTCAGAACGCCGAGAGCAACAAGCAGGCGTCCCAGCAGGCCTACCTGGAGGGCGTCATCTACTATCAGAAGGGCGACTACGAGAAGGCGCGCGACAAGTGGCTGCATGCCAAGCAGCTGGATCCGGGCAACTCCGATGCCATCGCCGGCCTCGAGAAGATCGAGAAGCTGTACGGCGCGGGGCAATAAATGAAGCTTTCCGCGAAGTGGTTCCTGTGGTTCACCGGCATCGGCGTCTACGTCATGTGCCTGGGCGGAATCTTCTACTACAACCTTTTCAAGTGGACGTTCGACGAGAAGCTTAAGCAGGAATCCATCGACATGGTCCGCCTGTACGCGCCGACCTTGATCGAGGGCCTCTCCCGCAACCAGGGCGTGATCTCCATGCCCGAGTTCGACACGGTCAGCCGTTTCTCCAAGGACGACCGCATCGCCGCCCTGCTGTATCTCAATAAATACGGCGAGGTCCGCTGGTTCAAGGACCCGTCGATGATGACCAAGACCTTCGACGACTTCGTCAAGCAGGTGAGCCTGCCGACGGACGCCATCGAACAGGCCTGGCTCGCGAAGACCCCGATCGTGCGCGCGGTCCCGAACATGCCGCTGTACGACATCGCCATCCCGCTCGCCTTACGCGGCGAGGTCCTCGGCATCCTCAACATGCAGATCAGCCGCGAGGGCGTGGTCAAGGTCATCAACAAGGCCATGCACAAGTACGCGGTCGGCGCCGTTGGCGTCCTCCTGCTGCTCGGCATTCCGCTCTACTTCTTCCTGCATCACTTCGTGCTCAATCCGATTTTGAATCTGCGCGACGCGATCGAGTCCATCTCATTCAAGCACCTGGAGCTCAAGTTCCCGGCGCGCAACGACGAGATCGGCGAGCTCGCCGGCGCTATCAACATTTTCCTGTCCAAGGTGAAGGCGGAGATCGCCAACTCCATGGTCAAGGAGAAGCAGCGCGGCGTGGCCGAGGCCCGGTGGTGGGAGTCCATCCTCAAGGCCGTGGTCTCGAAAAACCACCGCGCGATCGTCGTCGACGAGGACAACAGCGTCCTCTACACCAATTTTCCGATCACGGGAACCGTCACCACCGACGGCAAGCTTCACCTGCTCGACGTCATCGACAGCCAGCAGCAGGACGTGCTGCGCCTCGTCGGCGTCGCCCTCGACCGGCCCAACCAGCTCGTCGAGGCGGACACGATGTTCAAGTCCGAGCCCTGCCACGTGAAGGCCGTCCATCTCGAGGAGGACGGAGAGCTGCGGCGCACGCTCATCCTCTTCGAAACCAAGACCGTCGGCGCTCGTATCTAGCACAATCCCACCCGGGCCCGACCGAGCCATAAGGCGAGGAAGTGCCCCTTCCGAATTCCGTCAGGCGAGGGGCTTGTCAAACGGCTATGCTTCTGTTATTCTTGCCGGGCTGTAGCAGACGCTATTAAGGAGATCGGAATGAGCTATCGCGTTAAGAGAATCGACCCGTATTGGTTCAAGCATCCCATCCTCCCGGTCGCCGTTTTTCTCGGCGCCGCGCTGGCTCTCGGCGCTGGATTCGCGAACAAGCCTCCGGTCGCCATCCTCGGAGCGATCGTCGCCGGTGCCGCGATTCTGATCTCTACGCGGCCCGCGATCACGGGCACCGTGATGCTGCTCGGCTTCCTCGGCGGCCTGGTCACGTTCGTGATCTCGCCCAACGCCAACAACGCCGCTCTGACCGGACTGCAGAAGGCGATGTCCGTTGGCTTCTACACGCTGTTCTACGCGGTGCTGACCGAAGGCGCGTTACTCCTGCTCGCCGTCGTCTACAACTTCTTCGCCGCGGTCAGCTCGCTCGGCGGCCTCAGCCTCGACCTCGAGGATGAGGGCGGAACCGAGGAATAGACCCCCGATGAGAACCAGCGTCGTCTACGGCTCTCGCGAGCCGAACCGCGCGGCCGTCATCCTCGAGGCCCTTCAGGCCGCCGGGATGACCGTCACCGTCGCCCAAAAGGCCAAGGAAGTTCAGGGCCTGCTGGCGCACCGCGGGTGCGACCTGCTGATTCTCGGCCAGAAGCTGATCGACGAGGACGGCGTGGATCTCGTCAAGCAGCTCCGCGCCAAAGGCCCCGCCCGGCAGATGCCGATCGTGGCGCTCGTGGAGCATGCCGATCAGCCGGCGGCCGCTTCGACCCCGTCGAAGCATGCGTACGCGCTCTTTGGACGCTCCGGGCCCTCTGCGGCGCCGGCCAAAGACTCGGCCAAGGACAAGGTCTCGCTTCGCCTGGCCTTCTTCCAGGCCGGCGCGGACGAGTGCCTCTCGCTGAACTGGGACGCGGCCGAGTGCCTCGCCCGCATCAAGGCCGTTTTGCGGCGCACCCAAGTCAATGCCTCCGAAGAGATCATCAACATGGGGGAGATCGAGCTCAACCTCACGAGCTACACCCTCCACATCTCCAAAAAGCGCGTGCCGCTGACCTCCAAGGAGCTCGACCTGCTTTACGTATTCCTGAGCTCGGCTAACCGCGTGCTTTCGCGCCCGTACCTTATCGAGCGCGTTTGGGGTTATAACTATTTCGGCTCGCCGCGGACCGTCGACGTGCACGTGCGTCGGCTTCGCGAGAAGCTCGGCGTCGCGGCGAAGTATATCACGACCATTCCCTGCGTCGGCTACAAGCTCGTGCCTCCCGGCGGGGAGATGAGGAGATAATATGGCGAAGCTTCCCAAGCTGCTGATCATCGACGACGACGCGCATCTGCGCGAGAGCCTCGCCGAGGTCCTCGAGCTCGACGGCTTCGAGTGCCATCAGGCGGGAGCGGCCAAGGAAGGCATCGCCGCCGCGGCCAAGATCGATCCCGATGCCGTGATCATGGACATCCAGTTGCCGGACTCGTCCGGCTTCCAGATCTGCCAGGAGCTGCGCAAGCGCTCCAAGATCACGATTCTCATCATGATGACCGGCCGCTTCCTCTCGTCGGAGGAGAAGAAGCAGGGCTTCGAGCTGGGCGCCGACGAGTACATCACCAAGCCCTTCGACCTCGCCGAGCTGTCCGCCCGCATCAAACAGCTCCTGTCCCGCAACGCCGCGAAGGGCTGAATGGTATGAGGATTTCCTCAGCGGCATTCGTGCCGGGCGTCTCGCGCCCGGCCCGCTGATTCCGCAACAATTTCGTGTTCCGAATCCTCCATAATTCGGGCACGGAACTCTAACCCATGGCCTCCACCAGGAACCGCGGCAAGCTCGCCTACAAAATTCTTTTTTGGTTTCTGCTCATTTCCTTGGCGCCGATGATGTTCGTCGGCTGGCACCTGGTCGGGATCACTCAGCAGTCCCTGCGCAAGGAGACGCTGGCGATGCAGGAGTCTTTGGCGGTCGGTTTTTCCGACACCGTCTATAAATACGTCACCACCTTCCGCAACGTCCTGACGGAAACGGCCGGACTCGAGGATTTCGT
>CALRXP010000103.1:0-8481 GCA_943372155.1 Candidatus Endomicrobiellum trichonymphae
CGGGTCGCGGTCGGAGAGTCCGCGCTCGCACCCTCGCTCGCCTTGCCGTCGACGGTGCTCGCCTCCCCGTCCGCTCCATCGCTGTCCCTCTCCCCCGCCGCGCTGACCCCGAAGCTGTCCGGCGCGCCCGCGATCGCTCCGGCGCTGACGAACGTCACCCCCGCCGCCGCCAAGGCCGATAAGCCCGCCCCTCTCTCCGCGCTCAATGGCGCGGCGAAGGTCACCAAAGCACTCACCCCGAAATCCGGCGGCGCCGAGTCCAAGGCCGCCGCGGGCAAGGCCTTCGAAGGCGCCGCCTCGCGCCGCGCCGAGTCCGCCGAGGTCGCCGGCGCCGAGGGCTCCGGCCCCTCCGCCCTGCCGCGCGCCGGCGCGTCCGCGCCCGCCGTCAAAGCGCTCCCCCCGCTTCCCGTCGTCCGGCCGACCTTGGCCGCGCGCGTCTGGAGCCAGTGGCCCCGCCTCGTCAGCCTCGCCGTCGCCGGTGTCGCCGCGTACCTGATCCATAAGTTCGGCCCGGCGAGCGGCGCGGGGTTCATGCCGTTCCTCGCGATGGCCGGCACGCTCGGCTGGACCCCGTCCCCCGGCGCGAAGGCGACCTTCCTCGCCGGCATCCGCAACGCGACCGCGCCCGGCATGATCGTCTCCTACGTGAAGGTCGGCGAGATCGGTGCGCGCCTGGGCCTCGACGCCGACAAGGCCGGACAGATCTTCACCGAGCTTCTGCAGGAAGGCCACCTCGCGATTCGTGACAACCGCGACGCGGTCTATCACAGCTTCCGCGCCCGCGCCGAGGCCGCGGCGACGCCCGCTTTGTTGCACGCCGCCGACGCGCTGGCCAGCAACGCCGTCGTGCTGATGAACAGCAACAACTCCGCCGGCCACGCCCGCGCGGTCGCCAAGGCCGACGAGGCCGTCGGCCTATACGAGGAATTCGCCCGCACCGGCGCGCCTGTCCCGCAGCTCGACGAAGCCAAGGCTCTGCGCGGCAACACGGCGCTCGAGTTCGTCTCCGGCCTCCTCGGCGCCCACAAGGCGAACCTGGATTCCAAAGAGTCCCTGACCCCCAAACTGACCGAGCGCGTCGCCGATCTCGCCGAGGTCCTCGCGTGGCTGAAGACCGCGACCTATCAGGCGGGCCACGTCCCGCCGATGCCCGAGCGCGTGCACCGCAAGCTCGTCGCCTTGGTCGGCTCGCTCAACCCTCAGGACGAGAACGGCAGCGGCGCGGCGGGCGAAGTCGCCGACGGCTATATCGCGGCGCTCGACCTACTCGAGAAGTTCGATCACCGCGATTACCTGTACGAAGGCCCCGTCTCGAAGGCTCCGGCGTCCGAAGGCTCCTGGACGCCGTCCGACAAGCAGACCGAGGCCTTCGCCGTCGAGGTCCGCGCCCGCACCGGCGCCGGCGAGACCGTCACCCGCGAGACCATGATGCGGGCGGGCAAGTCGCTCGATCTCGACGCCTCGCAGATCAACGCGGTGCTGGCCAAGCTCGCCGCCCGCGGCGAGGTCCTGATCCGGGCCAACGGCAAGGTCGTCTACTTCGACCTGCGCGATCAAGCGTCCGACGATCGCGACGGCGTCTGGGACCTGCACAACGAGGCGATCGACGCCATCGCCCTCGTCAATTCCCCCGATCTGCGCGATCACTTGCGCGCCGTCGCGCGCCTGGACGACCTGCGCCAGCGCTACTTCGACTCCCGCAAGCACCTGAGCTCGGAGGCCAAGTCCTACCAGCAAGTCCTCATCGCGCTGGCCAACGCCAAGATCGAGGTCGCCTCGGACGTGCTCGCGCATCAGGAGAAGACGCTGCCCGCCGACGACGCGCGGCTCGCCGGGATCCGCCAGGCCCAAGCCTGGCTCGCCCACGCCTACTACTCCAATGAGCGCCGCCAGCGCATCGACGCCGCCTCGCTCAAGGCGCTCAACGAGGGCGTCTCGATCAAAGCCGTCGCCGCCGCGCTCGGCGCGAAGACCGAGCCCCTGATCACCCGCGGCGTGATTCAGGTCCGCCAGTTCCTCAACGGCCTGCGCGCCGACGAGGGCGACGCCGCCAACGACGACGGCCCCGCCCCGCATCCCTCCGGCTGGCGCCCGCTCGTCGCGCGCGACTACCCCGCCCTCACGCAGTTCGGCATCGACCTGACCGGCAAGGCCATCGCCGGCGCGTTGCCGCCCATGATCGGCCGCAAAGCCGAGATGCGCCAGATCGTCAAGACGCTCCTTCGCGTCGAGAAAAACAACCCGCTCATCATCGGTGAGAAGGGCGTTGGTAAAACCGCGGTGGCCAACGGCCTCGCCCAGCTCATCGCCGCCGGCGAGATCCCCGAGCTCGCGGGCCGCTCCGTCGTCAAGCTCGACCTGACCAAGATCGTGGCCGGAACCACGTTGCGCGGCCAGTTTGAGGAGCGTATGGTCAACATTCTGGAAGAGGCCAAGAAGTCCAAGGGCCGCGTTCTCCTGTTCATCGACGAGATCCACATGCTCGTGGGCGCGGGCGACTCCGAAGGCTCGACCGACGCCGCCAACATCCTGAAGGAATCCCTCGCCGACGGCTCGATCTCGGTGATCGGCGCGACGACGATGGAGGAGTACCGCAAGATCGAGAAGGACGGCGCGCTCGCCCGTCGCTTCAATCCGGTCAAGCTCCTTCCCCCCACGAAGGAAGAGGCGGAGCTCATCGTCGAAGGCGTGAAGTCCCGCTACGAGGAGAAGCACAAGGTGAGCATCGGCGCGGACACGGTCAAGGCCGTGGTTAAGCTCGCCGCCCGCTACATCACCGACCGCAATCTGCCCGATTCCGCGCTCGACCTGCTCGACGACGCCAGCGCCGAGGCCGAACTCGGCCACCGCGACACCGTGCTTCCCGAAGACATCGCCCAGGAGATCGCCTTGCGCACGGGCATCCCCGCCGGCAAGGTCGGCGCCGCGGAGAAGGAGCAGCTCAAGAGCCTGCCCGCCGACCTCGGCGCCGCCGTGATCGGCCAGGCGGAGGCCGTCTCCAAGGTCGCCAAGGGCGTCCAGCGCGGCCGCATGGGCCTGCGCAACACGAAGCAGCCGATCGGCTCGTTCATCTTCCTCGGACCGACGGGCGTGGGCAAGACCGAGATCGCCAAGCAGACCGCGAAGACGGTGTTCGGCTCCGAGAAGAACATGGTCCGCCTCGACATGTCGGAATACATGGAGAAGCACAGCGTCTCGCGCATGATCGGAGCGCCCCCCGGCTACGTCGGCTTCGACCAGGCCGGCCAGCTGACCGAAGCCGTGCGCCGAAATCCGCACTCCGTCATTCTTCTCGATGAAATCGAGAAGGCGCACCCCGAGGTTCTCGACGTCCTCCTTCAGGTCATCGAGGACGGGCGCCTGACCGACGGCCAGGGCCGCACGGTGGACTTCTCCAACACCATCATCATGATGACGTCCAACATCGGCGGCTCGCTCGCCGGTGAAGACGCCGAGCCCAAGCGCAACCCGATCGGCTTCATCACGAGCGCGGCGAAAACCGAAGAGCCCGCCGTCGACGGCCGCCGCGCGCATTACCTCAAGGAGCTGAAGGCCAAGCTCCGGCCGGAGTTCGTCAACCGCATCGGCGAAGACGGGATCGTGGTCTTCAACGAGCTCGGCGCCGCCGAGATGGAAAGCATTTTGACCCTTCGGGTCAAAGATCTTGAAAATCAGCTCAAGGAGCGCGGCGTCAGCCTGACGCTCGCCCCCGCCGCGAAGGCCGAAATCCTCAAGCGCGCCGAGGCGCAGAAAGCCTATGGCGCCCGCCCGCTCAAGCAGATCGTGGAACGCCAGCTGTCCGACGCCGTCGTCGAAGCCGAGCTCGACGGACGCATCGCTGAAGGCGACGCGGTCCTGCTCGACTGGGACGCGGCCAAGGGCTCGTTTACCGCGGATAAGAAGAAGTAAAATCCGGGGCGTGACCAGCCGAAAAGCCGGAGCCGTCCACCTGCGCGACTGGGGCGGCCCGGGCGCCCCCCTCCTCCTGACGCACGGCATGGCCGCGCACACCCATTGGTGGGACTCCGTCGTGCCCTTGTGGAAGGGGGTGTTTCACGCCGCCGCGCTCGATTTCCGCGGCCACGGCGACAGCGAGTGGCTGCCGGGAGACGCGGACTACGTCTCCTCGCGCTGGGTCGAAGACATCGAGACCGCCCGCAAGGCCCTAGGCTGGGACCGCTTCATCCTCGTCGGCCACTCGATGGGCGCGCGCATCGCCCTCGACTACGCCCAGGCCCACGGCGACCGCCTGCGCGGCCTGGCCGCCATCGACTTCCTGCCCGAGTTCTACTCCTCGCGCTCCCGCGCCTACGAGAAAACCCGCTCCCGCCCGCAGCCGGTGTACGACAACGAGGAGATCATGCTCGAGAAGTTCCGGCTTCAGCCGCCCGGAACCTTGCTCGACGCCGAAGGCCTCCGCGCGCTGGGACGACACGGCGTCGTCAAGAAGCCCGAAGGCTGGACCTGGAAGTTCGACTGGCGCTCCTTCTCCTTCCCCTACGGCCCCGTCTGGGAGCAGCTTCCCCATATCGCCGTCGACACTTTGATCATGCGCGGCGAGCACAGCACCGTCATGACCCGTGAGACGATGGACAAGATCGTGTCCGCCTTGCCCAAGGGCCGCGGCGCGGACATTCCCGGAGCCCATCACCACGTCCCCCTCGACAAGCCCCGGGAGTTGGCCGACGCCGTCGCCTCCTGGGCCGCGACGCTCCCCGCCCGATGAAGATCGCCTCAATCTGCGTCGGCGCCGCCAAGGACCGCGAGTGGCGCGGCGAGCCGGTCCGTACGGCCATCTTCAAGAATCCCGTGGATTCGGCGGACGTTCACGCGCTGGGCCTCTCCGGCGACCAGCAGGCCGACCTCAAGGTCCACGGCGGCACCGATAAGGCGGTGTACGGCTACTCCGCCGATCATTACCCGTGGTGGAAGACCCAGCTCCCCGGCGTCGATCTCCCGCACGGCGTTTTCGGCGAGAACCTGACGCTCGAAGGCTACGACGAGGCCGAGGCGTGCCTGGGCGACGTTTACCGCGCCGGGACCGCGGAGTTGCTCGCCATCCAGCCGCGCCTGCCCTGCTCGAAGCTCGCTCTTCGCTTCGACGACCCGGGCATGGTCAAACGCTTCGCCCAGAGCCTGCGCCTAGGCACGTACTTCCGGGTGGTGAAACCGGGACGAGTGCGCCGCGGCGACGCTTTCGAGAAAATATCCGCGCACGCGATCCGCTACCCCGTCCTGAACCTGGCCCGGCTCTACTTCGACCCGGCGCTGACACCCGAAAAGGCACGCCCCGCCCTCGAGCATCCGTCACTGAACGGCAACTGGCGCGAGATGCTGAACGCGCGGCTGAATAAGGAATAATACCCCCTTGAGCCCTTCCCATATTTTTCGTGATGAATGGCTGGTTCGCGCCGCGGGCGAGATGGGTTTGACGCCCGCCGAGGTCGAGGAGCTGCGCGTCCGCCGCGAGCCGTGGCTGGCCGCCGCCGCTTTGCGCGGCGACCACTGCACCGCCGAACGGCTCGGCCAAGCCGTCCTCGCCATCTTCCGGGTTGAAAGCCTCCCTTATCCCGCGCCGACCCCGGAGAAGCTGGCCCTGTCTCTCGTGGCGGAGAAGCTGTGTCGCGTCGACCGCTTGATCCCTTTGAGCGTCGGCGATGAGACGATCACGATCGCGATGGAAAACCCCGTCGACCTCAACGCGCTCGACGCCGTCCGCGCCATCTCCGGACGCTCCCCGATAGCCGTCTTCGCCTTGCCCGAGCAGATCGACGCCCTGCTCGCGAAGGCCTACGACCCCGAGCACGTCGTCTACGATCTCGTCGAGAGCATCCACGACACGTCGTCGGTGGAGCTCCTCGGCGACGCCGCCGCCATGGCCGCGAAGGAGGACGGCGAGGTCAAGGCGCCGGTGGTGCGCCTGATCAACTCCATCATCGCCAAGGCCGTCTCGATGCGCGCCTCGGACATCCATCTCGAGCACGACGAGCGCACCAGCGCGATCCGCTACCGCATCGACGGCTCGCTCAAGACGGTGATGAACCTGCCGCGCTACGTGGGCACGGGCCCCGCCGTCTCGCGCCTGAAGATCATGGCGATGCTCGACATCTCCGACCACATGCGGCCCCAGGACGGACGCGCCAAGCTGCGCGTGGACGGGGTCGAGATCGGCCTGCGCGTCTCGACCTTGCCGACGAATTACGGCGAGAAGGTCGTCGTGCGCATCATCGACAAGCGCGCCGCGGCGGTTCCCTTCGACAAGCTCGGGCTGCGCCAGGAGATCGCCGATAGGCTGACCCGCATGACGGCCATGGCGCAAGGCTGCCTGCTCGTCACCGGCCCGACCGGCTCCGGCAAGACGACCACGTTGTATTCGATCCTCAACAAGCTCCGCAACGACGACACCAACATCGTGACCGTCGAGGATCCCATCGAGTACAAGCTCGACGGCATCAACCAGGTTCAGGTTCAGGACAAGCAGGGGCTCACGTTCGCGGCCGTCCTGCGCTCCGTTCTGCGCCAGGACCCCGACGTGATCCTGGTCGGCGAGATCCGCGACCGGGAGACCGCCGAGGTCGCGGTTCAGGCCGCCGCGACCGGCCATCTCGTCTTCTCAACCTTACACACCAACGACAGCATCGCCGCGCTGGCGCGGCTCGCGGACATGGGCGTGGACGGCCAGAAGCTGGCGCCCGCCTTGCTCGGCATCACGGCTCAACGCCTCGTCCGCCGCCTCTGCCCCTCCTGCCGCGAAGCCGCGCCGCCGGCGCGGCGCAATGCCGCGGCTGAGGCGGCGATGAAGGCCCGCGGCCTCGAACCCGCGTTCTGGGAGCCGAAGGGCTGCCCGGCGTGCGACTACGTCGGCTACAAGGGCCGCCTCTCCATCGTCGAGCTTTTCGAAATGACGCCCGAGGTGCGCGACCTCGTCTCCCGGCACGTCCGTCCCGAGGAGCTCACCGCCTACGCCCTTTCGCACGGCTCGTTGATGCCCATGATCGACGACGCCCTCCGGCGCGTCTGCTCCGGCGAGACCACCTTGGCCGAGATCGAGCCCTACGTCCGCTTCGACGAGCCGGTCCCGTCCGCCCCCGCGCCCGTCGTCAAGACGGCGCCGCCCGCGCCGAGCCCCGTCTCCCCGGCCCCGAAGGCGCCCCCGCCCGGCGACGGCCGGCGCGTGCTGATCGCCGACGACGACGAGACGATCCGCATGATCACGCGCATCGTGCTGGAAAAGAACGGCTACGCCGTCGAGGAGGCCGTGGACGGCCGCGAAGCCGTGGCCAAGATCGTCGACAATCCGCCCGACCTGCTCGTCGTGGACCTGATGATGCCGAAGATGAACGGCCACGAGGTCATCCGCGCCGTGCGCGCGGTCATGGGCCTCGACCTTCCGATTCTCATGCTCACCGCCGATTCCGACGACAAGAGCCAGGAGACGGCGCTGAACCTGGGCGCCGACGACTACGTGATGAAGCCCGTCAAGCCCGCGCTGCTCGCCGCGCGCGTCAACGCCGCGTTCCGGAGACGATCATGAAAAAACTCGACATCGGTCCGACGGAGCTCGGCCTCCTCGCCCACATGCTGCGCAAGGTGGAGTTTTTCACGCCGCTGACCGTCGGCCAGGTCGAGCAGATCCTGCCGGCGATCATGCTCTACTCTTACGAGAAGGGCGAGACGGTTTTCTCCCAGGGCCAGAAGGGAGACGCGTTCTACATCATCTACCGCGGAAGCGTCGAGATCCGCCTGCGCAAGTGGCTCGTGCTCTCCCAGACGGTCGCAACGCTTAAGGCCGGCGACTTTTTAGGCGAGATCGCTTTGATCTCGGACGAGCCCCGGACCGCCACCGTCGTCTGCGCCGAGCCGACCTTGCTCTTCACCTTGATCTCCGACGACTTCAAGCTCGTCTTAAGCGAGAACCCGGCCGCCGCGGCCGAAATGGCGCGCATCGCCGCGCGTCGCAAATTCGCAAGCTCCCACCAAGCCGAATCGTGAGCCGCCGCTACTGCTTCGTCGCGACGGGCTACCTCGTGCGAGACGGGAAAACGCTGCTCATCAAGCACAAGAAGCTCGGCATGTGGCTCCCGCCGGGCGGCCATATTGACGAAGGCGAACACCCCGACGAGGCCGTCCTGCGCGAAGTCCGCGAAGAAACCGGCCTCGAAGCCGAATTCCCCTTCCCCCCGCGCCCGCCCGTGATGAACGAGGGCCGCGTCGAATCCCTCCACGAGCCCCAGCGGGTCCAGATCGAGGAGATCCCCGGCCACAACCACCACATCGATTTCATCTACTACCTCCGCGCTCGGCCCGGCGCCCATGTCCATCGCCCCGAAGAGAGCGATGACATCCGCTGGCACACCCCCGAGGAGCTCGGCCTCCCCCACGTCCCGCCGGAAGTCCGCGACTCCGGCCGCGACGCAATTCGTACCGTTTCCAGCCTCTAGCGCGATATCGCTTGAGACGGGCGGGGGACGGGGTCAACCT
>CALRXP010000104.1:0-8385 GCA_943372155.1 Candidatus Endomicrobiellum trichonymphae
ACTGTGAAATGGCGGGGGCGGATGCGTGTTGCGGCGGGGCGGGGGCCTTCGCGTTCGTCCATGACGACTTGTCGGACGACCTTTTAAAGAAAAAAGTGGGCAACGTCGCATCTGTTCAAGCCGAGGTCGTATTAACGTCATCCACTTCATGTCTTATCCAGCTTGCCCGTGGTTTTCGTAAATACTATCCTGAGGCCAAGGTGCTCCACCTCTCCGAGTTCGTCGCCGGGGCCCTCGATAAAAACCATGGGACGTAGACAAGAACTCGAGCAGCGTCAGTCCCTCCTGGCCCGTTTCGGCCGCATGGTGGCCGCCGAGACCAGCCTCGACACCCTTCTCGGCATCATCGCCGAAGAGGTGCGCAACATCCTCTCCGCCGACCGCTGCTCGGTGTTCCTCGTGGACTTCTACAAGGGCGAGCTGTGGACGAAGATCGCGCTCGGCATGGAAGAGAAGGTCCTGCGCATCCCGATCGGCCAGGGAATCGCCGGCTTCGTCGCCCGCACGGGCTCCGCCGTGAACATCCGCGACGCCTACAAGGACACCCGCTTCGCGCAGGACCTGGACCGCATCACCGGCTACCAGACGCGCACCGTGCTGGCCGTGCCCCTGCGCGGACGCGACGGCAAGGCGCTGGGCGTGTTCGAGGTGCTCAACAAGGCCAAGGGGTCATTCACCGAGGAAGACGAGGGCCTGCTGCGCATCCTCGCCACGATGGCGGCCACCTTCATCGAGAACGCCACGCTTTACGACGACCTGCGCCGCTCGCATTTGGAGACCATCTACCGCATGGCCCTCGTCGCCGAGTACCGCGACCAGGAGGACACCGGCCGCCACCTGCGCCGCATGAGCCGGTTCTCCGGCATCCTCGCGCAAGGAATGGGCCTGTCCTTCCTCGAGGCCGAGGATATCCGCTACGCCGCCCCGCTCCACGACATCGGCAAGGTGGCGATTCCCGACTCGATCCTGCGCAAGCCCGCCAAGCTCACGCCGGAAGAATTCGAGGAGATGAAGAAGCACACCATCTACGGCGCGAAGATGCTGGCCAACGCCGAGAGCCGCCTCCTGCGCCTGGCCGCGAAGATCGCCGTCGGCCATCATGAATTTTTCGACGGCACGGGTTATCCTTACCAGCTCAAAGGCGACGCCATCTCCCTCGAGGCGCGCATCGTCACCGTGGCCGACGTCTTCGACGCGTTGGCCTCCAAGCGCGTGTACAAGGGCGAGTGGACGATCGACGACGCCGTCGCTTACATCAAGGAACGCTCCGGAAAACAATTCGATCCGAAGGTCGTGGCCGTCCTGCTCGAGAAGCTTCCCGAGATTCTCGAGGCGCGCGACGAGGAGAACCGTCGCATGGTCGACGACGAAGCGTCCGCTCTCCAGCAGCATTTCCCGCCGCCCATCGCGGCCCCGACGACGCCCCTGCCGAAGAGCCTTTAGGGGGCCGAAGGAAGGTGCGGGGCGAGCTCGATGCCGAGCGCCCGCAAGCCCAGCGACAGGTCGAGCAGGAAGTAGGTCACGCCCGCCATCAGCGCGAGCACGTCGAGCGCGAACACCGTGACCACCAGGCTGCCGACCGGCCAGCCCGCGAGAATCTTCAGAAACAGCAGAAAGACGATCAGGCACGACATGAACAGGCTCGCGCCGAACAAGGTGATGCAGCCCTGCAGCCAATGCGCGCGGCGCACCGTGATGATCAACTGCTCGCGAAGCTGGGGAATATTTTTCGAGGCAGGATTTTCGAGTTCGCGGCCAAGGGAGCGGCAGCGGTCGATCGCGCGACCCAGGCGGTTCGTCGCGGGGCCCAGAAGCAGGCCGACGGCCGTGACCAGCACGGCGGGGGAGATGGAGAACTGAAGGACGCGCGCCAGCGTCTCAGGGTCGGCTTCAGGAATAGTCACCTTGCCGATTCTATCAATTCTTGCTAAGATGGACGGGAACCGCGGGCGTGGTTCAATGGTAGAACGGGTCCTTGCCAAGGATCAGACGAGGGTTCGATTCCCTTCGCCCGCTCCAATTTTCTTTCCCTCCGAAGGCACGATGAACGTCAATCGCCGGATCCTGATCAGCGCGCCGTATGAGTCGGTCCGCACGTACCTGCGCGATCTCAATGAAATCGTCCACTACGAACCCAAGGTGGACTCGATCTCGATCTCTCCCGCCGGCGAGTCCGCCGAGGCCTCGGGCCGCTTCTTCGGCATGCCCTGGCACGGCACCTTCAGCTTTCAGTTCGCTCCGGACGGCGGCTATCACGGCGTGATGCTCAGCGGTCCGCTCAAGCGCATGGAGTGCCGCATGCTCATCCGCCCCGTCAACGGCGGCACCATGCTCGAGCACGACGAGGAGTATGAGCTCCCGCTCTTCCTTCGTCCTCTGCGCCCGCTCGTCCGCCGCTGGCTCGACCACACGCTCGAGACCGAGCTCGACGTCATCAAGGAGCGCGCCGAAGCGCTCAACCGCCGCGTCCAGCTCGAAGTCCTCGACCGCTAGCCGGGACTTTCGGCCCACTTTTCGACGGGCCGCACACCTCGCCGATTCTAGGCCCTCGGACCCCCGCCCAGTGCCAGGCTTTAAGCGTATCCTCTGATCGGCGAATAGAAACCGCCCACGTCGTTAAAAAGAGAGAGGAATTCCGTATGAAGAAAACGCTCGCCGTCCTGTCGATCTTGTCCATGACCATTCCCGCCATCGCCCGAGAGCCTAATGACCTCGGCGATTGGCGCCGCGAGATGCGCGAGTCGCGCCGCGTGGAAGAGCCGCGCGCCGTGCCGGTCGACCATACTCCTCTCGACGCGAAGGGCTGCGCGGTGTTGAAGCTCGACGAGATCGTGATCAGCCGCGGCGTTTTCTCGAGCGGCTTCTCCATCGACGTCGGCAACAAGCAGGTCGGCGAGATCGAGGCGCAGGGCAACGGCTACGTGATCAAGTCGATGGGCTCGGCCGTCGTCGCCCGCACCGGCGGCTCGGTCGTCACCGATTGCACCGGCGCGGTGGTGGGCTGGGTCGACGAGATCGCGGGAGAGGATTCGAGCTCGTTCGCGATCCGCAACGCGTCCGGCCAGATCGTCGCCGCCAGCGGCGCGATCGACGGCAGCACCTACGTCATCAAGGGAACGGGCGGGATGGTGGCGGTCTCCAACAACCACTGGCTCCTCGACAGCTACAAGGTCAGCGTCTCGGGGATCGACCCTCGCCTGGCCGCCGTCGCGGTCGTGATGAACAACGCGGCGGGCTACCGCCGGGCCGCGCAGCGGCGCCGGGACAATCCGCGCGAGCCGCGCGGGCATGATCGAAACTAGCCGTTAGCCGGTAATGAGGTGGTAGGCGCGCTCGAAGACGAGCGCGCCTGCCGCCCACGCCGGAAAGAAGTCGAGCCGCACCAAAGCTATGACGGCCCACCTTTTGCCGCGGTACTCGGGCTCCCACGGAGCCTCGCCGAGCGCGGCGCGCAGAATCAGACCCGTGAGCAGTTCCACGACCATGATCAGCGCCGCGTAGAACATCCCGCGCAGCGGCCACGCCCAGTTTCCCGTGTACGGCAACAGCAGGCGCAATCCCGGATAGAGAAGCGCGTAAATGGGGAGCATCCAAACGTAGGAGTAGCCTTTGAGGCGCGGGTCGCGCTTATCGGCGGTCAGGGCGGTGAAGATCACTTCGGCGGCGACCCCGACGGCCGCCATGAGGGCGGCGCGTTCGAGGTGCAGGAGCACTACGCCCCGTGGCACTTCTTGAACTTTTTACCGGAGCCGCAGTGGCAGGGCTCGTTGCGGCCCGTTTCGGGACCGGTGTTCACGACGGTGACGCCGGGCTTGGCGGCCTCTTCCTGGAAATCGCCCTTCTCGACGCGCTCCTTGTTCTTCTCGAGCCAGGACTGGACCGCTTTCATGTCCTTGATATCGACCCCATCCTTCTGCATGTGGCCGGCGAGGACGCGGAGCTGCTTGAGGAAAGCCGGATCCTTCCACTTGCGGAAGAACGTGCCCATCATGCCCTTCATCTTCGGATCGTTGGCGATCTCAGGGGGAAGGGGCGGCATGCCGGCGGGCATTCCGGGAATGGAAGCGGAGCCCTCGGCGGGGGCTTCTTCTTTCGCGAACGGATTTTTTATTTTAGGAAGCCAAGACATAGTTATAGGAAAATGGCGGAAGGGGAGGGATTCGAACCCTCGAGGGACTTGCATCCCTGGCAGTTTTCGAGACTGCTACCTTCAACCGCTCGGTCACCCTTCCAAAATTATCAGCGGTTGATGAGGCATTTTAGCATACGCATGGACCTCGGCGTGCGTTCGGTCACGTCTTTCAGTCGGCAAAACTGCTAAGTTGCGGTATGTTCCGTTGGTGCGCGTATTGCCAGCATTTGATCGGCGAAGCCGAGCCGTTGGACAGCTATGAGATGACGCACGGTTGCTGCCCGGACTGCGAGGCGAAGTTCGATACGTTTGCGAAAGGGATCGATCCCGCCGTTCTGTCGGCCAAGGGCCATTTCCAGCATCTCATGAGGGCCGGGCGCTCGGGCAACTTGTCCGTGATCGAGGCGTTCATCCGGAGCGCCAAGAGCGACGGGCTTCGCAACTCGGACATCCTCGTCGGCCTCGTCCAGCCCGCCCTCTATGAGATCGGCCGGCTTTGGCAAAAAGGAGAGGTCACCGTCGCCGACGAGCACCGGTTCACGAGCTTTTGCGTGGAGATTTATTCGCGTCTTCCTTCATTGCCCACGCCGCCGGGGCCTGCCGCTATTCTTCTCGCGTTGGCTCCGGATAACCGGCACGATTTCGGTATCCACATCCTGAAGCATCTTGCCGAGGATAAGGGCGTTCCCTGCCGCCTGCTTCCTGTCGGAACCCCGGCTTCGGAGATCGTCGCGGCGGTTCTTCGCGAGAAGCCGGCCCTCTTCGGCCTGTCGATGGCCATGTCTTCGTCTCTGGCGGATGTCTCTGGCCTTCTCTCGCTCTGCTCGAAGGCCGCGCCGGACATGCGCCTGACCATCGGAGGGCTCTTCGTTCGTGAACTGCCGGCGAATTCCTTGCCCGGCGTCAAGATCGCCCGGCGTCTAGACGACTTCATGGCCGAACTTACGGCCATCGCTCCCGCCTCGTAAATTCAGGGCGGGAGAACCGGCGGGCGCAACGCGGCGCGGATTTCCGCCGCGAGCTCATCCACGGCCCGCCCGCGCTCCTCCGGACATCGCGCTGGGTCGGCGAACCACGAGCGCACGCTCTCCCAGGCGCCGGCCGCGCCGGCGGCCTCGTCGGCGAGAGCCGCGGCGAGGAGCTCCGCGGCGTCGAGGTCGGGAAGGCTGGCCTTCCAGCGCCCGACGATTCTCGCGGAGTCCGCCTCCGGCAGGACGGCCCGCCTTCGGGCGCGCAAATCTTCGACGGCGGGCGCGAAGACGGCCCCGCCGAACTGCGCGTCGAGGGCCTCGAGATGGCGCTCGAGGATGAGGGTGGGGAGGCCTCGCACCGCGAGCACGCCGGCCAGCCAACGCAAGCTGCGGATGATCTCCTCGGGAGCGCCCGGGCGCAGGGACGCAAGCCAGCAGCTGTCGCTGAGCGTGAAGCGCCGGCCCCGGGCGCCGTAGCGCGCCTCGAGGTAGGGATGTCGGCGCCAAGCCGCATCGGCGGCTCGTAACGCCAACGCGATCTCACTTTCGTTCTGCGGCATCGCGTGGCGGCCCGCTTCCGGGTTGAGAGCGGTGACGCGCCGGCGAAGCGAGGACTCCTCGTAGGGAAAGCAGGCGGTCGCGAGCCGGGCGACGCCTTCGAAGGTGGAGGCGGCGGCGGCCGTCATCGTCTCCGCGTCCTCCGGCGGGAAGGAATCGAGTCGCTGCTTGACGGAGGCCCAGCGGGGGCCCATGCCTTCCGGGCCCGGGTCGAGATAGGCGAGGGGACGCTGCGGCGTGCCGAGAGCGGCCGCGAACGCTTTTCCGAGGATCTGCCCGCCGAGCATCGAGCCTTCCAGGACATAAAGGCGGCCCATCAGCCGGGCGGGCCGGCCGGCGTCGAGGAGGATCTCATCGCCCAGGGCGAGAGCCGCTTCGACCGCGGGATCGACGTCGGGAAGCGCGGCGGCCGCGCCGGCCTCGAGATCGGACAGCAGCGCGGGAAGACGGGCCTGGCGGACATCCCAGAGCGCGGGCGCCGCCGCGAGCTCAAGGGAGCGCTCAAGCACGCCGTGGACGACGCTCAGGCCGCGAAGATACGCGACGACGGACTGCTTGGGGAGCGCGCCGGAGTTCAGGGCTTTGAAGAACGGGGCGTGATCGAGCCCCTCATGCGAGGGGCGGGTGGCGTCGCGAAGACGTGCCGAGAGGGAAGTCATCTTATCGCATGCTACTAAATGCCACCCATGCCCCAATCGGATGTTCAGACCGGCCGGCCTTGCCAATTGCCGTCGTAGGGGCTAAAGTCTGATTATGCCGTTCGGAATGCCCCACTTCTCCGCCGCCAACATCATCGGCAACCTGCTCTTCTCGAGCATCGGTTATGTCGCCTACTCCTACGGCCGCCGTATGAACAACTTCCGGGTGGCGGCCCAGGGCGGCGTGCTCATGGCCTATTCCTACATAGTCTCGGACACGTTCTGGATGTACGTAATCGGGATCGCCCTGACCGGTTGGATTTGGGCCACCCGTAACGATTAGGCCGCGACACTTTACGGCCCCCTGCGTCGTCCAATCATCGAGGGCTTAATAGGCCCAGGGGGAATTGAAAATGAAGCGTTTAATTTCGACGGTGTCGGCGGCGGCCCTGCTCGCGGGCGCTCTGATTCTTCCGGCGGTGTTGCGCGCCGAGGATAAAGCGGAGGGCAAAGGCGGCGCCCACGCCGAGAAAGGCGGGCCTGAGGCGATGGCGGAGCGCATGCGCGAGAAGTTCGGCCTGTCGGAGGAGCAGGGGGCCAAGCTCAAGGCAGCGCACCGGGCCAAGCGCGACGCGTTCGCGGCTTCGATGACCGAGATCGGCACGGCGACCCGCAAGCTTCAGGATCAGCTTGAGGATAAGGCATCCGACAAGGACATCGCGGCGACCATGGACAAGATATCCTCGGTGCGCAAAGCGATGCGAGCCGATGAGGACAAGTTCGAGGCCTCGCTTGCCTCGATCCTGACCCCGACCCAGCGCGCCAAGATGATGCTGGCGATGAAAGCGCACATGGGCGGCGGCATGCGAGGCGGCATGCACGGCGGCCCGCACGGCGGCATGCGCGGTCACGGACCCAAGGGCGGTGAGGAGCACGGCGGTGGCCCCGGCAAGGACGGTCCCGAAGGCGACGAAGACTAAGACTTGATTCCGGGCGCACCGGGCGCTCTTCCCTCGGCGGGAAGGGCGCCCTCTTTTTTTACCCATTCCGCTGGTTACCGGAGGTTAAGTAAACACGCGGTGCCTGTCCGTCCCGCCGAATAGACCCTCCGACGACTCACCGCTAGGCCGTAATCCCCTCTCGCCGCGGGCGCTTCGCGGCTAACCTGATGGAGACGAAGACGGATTCGCCTCAAGGGGGATACGATGAAGATCATGATGACGGTCGCGGCGGCGGTCCTTCTCGGACTCCCCGCTTTGAATTCAAACGCTCAAACCGTGTCCGTTCCGGAAGGGACGCTCATTCGACAGGCACCGAGCCGCGAATATACCGAGGCCCTTCGCCGCTTCGCGGTCTACCGCGCGAGCAAGCAAAGCGGGATCAAGAACGAAGCGAACCTGCCGTTTGTGAAGGAGCGAGGAGAGAAGAGCCCGCGCTCGATCCTGCTCGTTCACGGGTTGACCGATTCGCCGTACTACATGACGGCCTTGGCCGACATCTTCTATGCCCGGGGCTACAATGTCGTCAGCGTGCTGCTTCGCGGCCATGGTACCAAGCCTGAGGATCTGCACCGCGTCTACCTTAAGAACTGGCGGGACGACGTGAAGCTGGGTCTGGATATCGCCCGGGAGCTCGGCGACGAGGTTTCGATCGCGGGCTTCTCGACGGGCGGGGCTCTGGCCCTGGACGCGGTCGCGGACAATTTCGCCGGGCGCGGCGATGCGGCCCGCTTCGGCGACATGTACCTGTTCTCGCCGGCCATCGAGGTCTCGATTCCCGCGGACAAGGTGAAGATGGTCAAGGCGGGCTGCATCGCGCCGGACCTGACCCGCACCTTCGTCCAGGAGTGGGCGCGGCCGCCGTACAAGACGGAAAGCGATCCCGCGCGCTACTCCAACATGTCGATCAACGGCCTGTGCCAGCTGCTGACGCTCACCGAACGTAACCGGTTGAACCACGGGCGAATCATGACGGCGCTGAAGGGCCACGGCGTGTTCACGGTGCAGTCGATGGCGGACCAAACCGTCAGCGCTCCGGCGGTGGCAAACTTCATGAGCGGCCTGCCGGCGGGCGATCACGTGCTCGT
>CALRXP010000105.1:0-8362 GCA_943372155.1 Candidatus Endomicrobiellum trichonymphae
GCACCGAGGTGGTCCGGGACCGGGCAAACGTGATTTTCGACGCCCTCGGAGAAAAGTTCGCCGAGCGCCCCGAGATGCTGAAGCTCGTGGAGTCCTACCGCCGCGAGATCGCCGAATGGGCCGAAGGACGCAAAGGCAAGCCCGCCGACGGAGCGGCGATTCCGGAGGCGGAGCGCGCGACGAAGCTCTCGGTGGTCATCGAGCGCCTGGAAAGCGAATTGAAGGCCAAGCAGGACGCGCTCACGGACGGCGCTCCCGGCAAACTCGGCCCGTCGGAGCGCGCGGCGCTCGACCGGGCGCTGACCTCGGTGAAGACGTCGGCCTGGGTGGTGCGCGACGCGAAGGGCGGCGCAATTCCCGGCTGGCGCCCGAAGCAGTACGTGCGCCTCATGCAGGCTTTCCTCGGCGAGGGAAGCCTGACCAAGTCCGTGCGCTTCGCCACCGAGGAGCTGTTTAAGACTGTCCGAAGCGAGAACGCGGGCCGCACTAAATTCCTGACGGCGGTGGACGGCATCGAATCCGACGTCATCGCCTGGGGCAAGGCCCGCGACGCGGCGGGGCCCGGCAAGGAGCCCGGAATGTCCGGCCTGCTCGCTAAGCTCGAGGCGCGCCTGAAGGACGCGCCGGCGGAACTGTCGCCGAAGGAAGGCTCGGCCCTGAGCGCGCTGGTGGACTCGATCTCGGGCATGGACCGCGAGGGTCTGCACAACGGCATCATGACCTCCGGCCGCAAAGGTCGCGACGTCCAACTGTTCGTGAAGGCGCCGACCAGCCTCGGCAAGACGTTGCTCGCGTACGAAGGCCTATTGCCTTATCTCGAAGCCGAGGCCTCCGGGCGCAAGCCGCCGCGCAAGGTCATGTTCCTGACCTTCAACACCAAGCTCCAGGCCCAGGCGGAATTCGACTTCCTCGCCTTCAATAAGCTCGGCTCCGAAGTGAAGTTCGAGACCTACGAAGGCCTCAAGACCCTCATCGCCGAAGGCAAGACCAAGGGCCGCAACGTCGTCGAAGATTACCTGATGCTCCAGGACGAGATGGACGCCGCCGGCCAGCAGCCCGCGCTGACCATCGGCATGGTGTCGGGCCGGGTCTCGCGTCTCAACGGCCAGACGACCGCGATCAACGAGAGCAACGCGGGCGTGGCTTGGGGCCTGAGCCGGCTCAATACGATCCGGGTCGAGGCGGCCGAGGTTCAGGCTCAGCGCATTCGGTCGGTCGCGACCGGCATCTCCGAGGCGCATGTGGAGCGCGGCCGGCTTGGCGCGATCAAGACCGCGGCCGAGGACGTGCTCGAGGCGGTCTCCCAGCTTAAGCGGGCGAAAGGCGCGGTCGAGATCGGTCAGGCCGAGCGCGCGGTGGAGACCGGGATGACCTCTTTACGCCGCCTCGTGGAGGGCGGCGGACTTCCGGCCGCCGAGGCCGAGGCCGCCGACACCATCCTGGCCGGTTTGGGACGCATGAAGGAAGCCCTGGCGCAGCGCCCGGCGGCCAATCCCGAGGTTCGGGCCCGTCTCGCGTCGGAGATGGAGCTCGCGTTCTCGAGCCAGCGCCGCCTGATGAATCTGACCGAGACCGTCGAAGGCCTCAACCGCCTGCCGGCCGAGGCCCGCAAGGCGCGCATGGCCATCGAGGCCAAGATCGAGAATCTCCGCAATGAGCTCGCCGAGGCGAGGAAATCCGACAGCCGCGAGGCCAGGCAGCGGGCCGATCGTCTCAACGAGCAGATCGAATTCGCCGGCGTCGAGAAAACGATGATCGAGCGCTTCGACGGCGTGGACGTCTCGGCGCGGCTGATGAGCGTCGACGAGCAGATCGCCGCGATTCGCTCCGGCCAGACTCCCGCGGAGCGTCTCACGGTCAACTCCAAGCTCGCCAAGTTGATGCGCGAATCGGTCGAGCTTGAGGCGACGGCCACCGCCGAGGCGCTCGCCCGACGCGGCGTCGTCGACGGCCGCATCCAATCCTTCGTTGGCACCGACGTCACGCTCTATCGCGCTCAAACCCTCAAGTCATTGAGGTTCGAGCGTGAAATGACCGAGACGCAGACGAAGATCGAAGAAGCGAAGGCCCGCAACGAATCGACGAGCGCTCTCGAGGCGCGCCTGACCGAGCTCGGCACGGGCCGTCAGATCGTGGAAGGCAATCTCCGCACTCTGGAAACGACGCTCAAAGCCTCGGAGGGCGATGTCGCCGCCTACCGCGGCGAAGCCGCCCGCGCGGTCAAGCTGGAGTACGAGATCGGCCGGACCGAGATCGCGATTCGCGCGGCGGACAAGGCGAAGCAGCCGACGGCCGACCTGCAGGCGCGGCTCGGCGAACTGAAGGCGGGCCGCGAGGGCTCGAAAGCCGGTCTGATGAAGATCGAGGCGGCCCTGGGCTCGGCCGACGCCGCCGTGCTGAAGGCCTACCGCGCCGAAACGGCGCGTACGCTCGGATTTGAGCGCGAGATCGGCGATACGCAGAAGGCGATCAAGTCCGCCAACGAGAAACAGCAGCCGACGGCCGAGCTGGAAGCCCGCCTGACCGAGCTCCAGGCTGGGCGCGAGACCTCTCGGGGCGAATTGCGCAAGCTGGAAACTCAGTTGGGCGCGGTGAAATCCACGCCGAAGCTCGACGGCCTCGTGCGCGAGGCCCAGCGGCTCGAGTCGGGCATGTCGCCGGAGCGCCGCGCGCTCCATCAAGAGTACCGGGATCTGATCGCCCGCGTGGACGGGCTGAGCGCGAAAATGGCGGAGGCCAAGGGCGGGGATCGCGCCGCGCTCGAGGCCGAGCGCGCGACCGTGCGGGGGCGCATGCGCTCGATCGAGCTCGACCTGAGCGCCGGCCCGGCGGAAAGCTTCAAGGTCGGTAAAGAGACGCGTATCGATCTACCCGGCGCGTTGCGCCGCATCGACGTGCTGACCGCGGAGGCCGGGCGCCTGGAGCGCGACGGCCAGCTCGGCGAAGCGAAGAAGCTCAACGTCAAGGCGGACAAGCTCCGACGGTTGGCCCGCAATGAGATCATGAAGCGCTTCGACGAGGTGGGCGAGGATATCATCAAGCTGACCAAGAGCGGCGAGCCGGGCTGGGACGCCCGCGTCAACCGCCTCCTTGAGTCCCGCCGCGCCCTGCAGGAGGCCTTCACCGGCGACGAGAGCGCGTTGTACACCGCTTACCGCAACGTCAAAGAGGATGCGCGGCCCCTGGGCGAGGACCCTCGCCTGACGCGCGAGCCGTATGAGATCCCCGGCGGCGACGGCATGGAGCCGGGCGCGGCCCTCAAACGCGCCGACTTCCTCATCGAGCGGGCCCGCATCGTCGAGGGCAAGCCCAAGGGCGGCGGCGCCGGCGAGCTCGAAACGCGCCTGAAGGCCGTCCGCTCCGAGATCGAGAATCTGTCGGCCGCGAAGGAGTCCCCTGAGTACTTCGACGCCATGGACCGCCTGCGCCGCGTCGAGCTCGATCTGCTCGACGCCGACAGCTACCACGCCAAGGATCTCATCCTCAAGGAAATCGCCGGCGACTCTTTCTGGCGCTTCGCGCCGAAGATGCCCAAATTCCTCTGGCAGGCGTTCACCGGCACCTTGCCCGAGAAAGCGCCCGAGGGCATGGGCCTGACCCGCTTCCACGCCGCGAAGTTCCTCGAGGCTTTGTCGAAGGACCCGATGATGCCGTCGCATCAGCGCGACAACCTGATGTGGTCGTACCTGCACTCGATGCTGTTCCCGAAAGGCTTCGGGGGCGGCGGCTCCTACGTGCGCTCGGAAGTCGTCAACATGGTCCAGGGCTTCCACGACAGCGCCGCGGGCGTGCGCGTGGACAACCGCACGGGCAAGTTCAACGTCGTGCACAACGGCCAGTGGTTCGAGTCCATGGACAACGCCTCCCGCCGCTGGTGGGAGCTGGAGTACGGCACGGACCTGACCTTGCCCTACACCCACAACTCGATGTCCACGATCAAGGACGTCACGACGAACAAGAAGTCCTACTTCATCTCGCTGTCGGGCACCTCGGGCAACAAGTTCGAGGCCCATCTGCGCGCCAACAATATTTCCATCGTCGGCGAAGGCTCGGCCATGCCCAAGAACGTCCAGCTCGAGGTCGTCTCCACCCCCGAACGGCGCCTGCAGCGCGTGGTGCAGTCGCTTGAGAACCTCCGGGCCGCGACCCTGGACCAGGTCGTGCTCCGCGAGACCGACACGATCCCGCTCGAAGCCAAGAAAGGCATCGACGAGTATCTGGCGTCACGCAAGCTGCGCCTAAACGATCCTCAGGTCCTCAAGATCAGCGACGTGCCGAGCGAGGCGGCGCAGAAGTGGCTGCACACCATCCGCGAGACCCAGAAGAACTCCGGCCTGATCGTGCTCAGCGTCTCCGACACGCGCGCCTTGCGCAAGGTTGAGGCGGAGCTCAAGAAGGCCGGCGTGTCCCAGAATGAGATCGCCAAAGTCTTCGCCGACACGGAGTACCTGCGCCTGAACGTCCCGGAGGCGAACGTCCTCCGGCAGATGAACATCGAAGGCCTTAATACCGGCAAGGTCAAGGTCCTTATCCTCGACACGCGCGTCGGCGGCCGCGGCCTCGACCTGAACTTTAAGGGCGAGCGCAATTCGACCAAGCCGGGGGCGTTCCGCGGCTACACCAATTTCGAGATGCTTGTGCTCGGGCCCGAGGAGATGTCCGCCGTGCACATGATCCAGGCCATGGGCCGCATCGACACCGGCCGTACGTTGAGCCGGGCGCCGCGCCAGTTCTCCTTGCTCATGGACGTCGAGACCGCAGGCACCGAGGCCGTATTCCGCGCCATGTTCGAGAAGGATCCTTTCTTCCTCGAGCTGCGCAAGGACCCGACGTTCCAGGCGTATACGCGCGGCAACGGCGGCCGCATCGACTGGGCCACGGCCAACGAGTACCTACTCTCGCGAGCCGGCGACGGCACGGGCGAAGGCCAGCTCCTGGCTCAGCGCGCGGAGAAGGCCGTGCGCGAGAACCTCGCTAGGCGCAACCTGGAGGTCGAGGAGAACCTGCTCGTCCAGTCGCAGGTCCTGACGAGCCAGCCCGCGACGCAAAGCAAGAACCCCGCTCTCGAACGCATCCGCTAAACAGCTAGAATCGGGGCATGCCTTCCTGGAATGAAGTCGAGGCGCGCCTCGCCAAGCTCGGCGTGCGCCCCGGCGACCTGGCCGAGACCTTCACGCGCTCCGGCGGGGCCGGCGGCCAGAACGTCAATAAGGTGGAGACGGCTGTTCAGCTCGTCCATCTTCCCTCCGGCCTCTCCGTGCGCGTCAGCGACGAGCGTTCGCAGGGACAGAACCGCCTCATCGCGCGCGAGCGCTTGGCCGACCGCCTGGAGAACCAGGCCCGCGAACGCGCCGCCCGCCTGCGCCACGACGCGGAGAAGGCGCGTCGGACCAAGCGCGGCCGCTCTCGAAATTCCAAGGCTATTACCGTGGAAGCCAAGCGCCGCAAATCGGGAATCAAGCAAGGACGTGGCCGCTGGAAGGGAGAAGATTAATGGCGCACGCGCTCGACGCCGTCCGCTTTTTGCTCAGCGACACCGACCCGGCCAAGCTCGGGCCGAGCCTGGCCGAGGTGGCCTTCGTCGGCCGCTCCAACTCCGGCAAGAGCACGATGATCAACGCCCTGTGCCGCAAGGACCTCGCCCGCACGTCGAATACCCCGGGCCGCACCCGCACCATCAACGTCTATGAGGCCGCTCCGCAGCGCCGCCTCGTCGATCTTCCCGGCTACGGCTTCGCCACTGGGCCGGCCGCCTCGCGCGCGGGGTGGGGAGAAATGATCGAGGGGTACCTCACCGGAAGCAAGACGCTCGCCGCGATCTACGTGCTCGTCGACGCGAAGCTGGGACCGCAACGGATCGACCTGGAGATGCTGAACTGGCTGCAGGCCGAGAACCTGCCCTGGCGCGTCGTCGCGACCAAGGCCGACCAGGTCCAGCGCTCCCGCGCCTTCGTCCGGCGCCGAGAGGTGGCGCAGGAAGTCGGGGTGACGCCCGAGGCCCTCGCCTGGGTCAGCTCCGATGAGGGGACGGGCGTGACCGAGCTTCGAAACGAGATCGCCAAGCTCATCGGCGTCGCGGGCGGAAAAGGGTAGAATTTCGGACATGGGTCAGCTCAAGAGCGTCCGCGACCGCTTGCTCCTCGTCTTCGCGCTTCTCGTCGCCTGTCTGGCGGCCGGCACCGCCGGCTACCATTTTATCGAGGGCTGGTCGTTGTTCGACTCCCTTTACATGACGGTGATCACGATCGGCACCGTCGGCTACGGTGAGACTCATCCGCTCAACTCCGCCGGCCGCGTGTTCACGATGTTCATGATTCTCGGCGGCATCGGGTTGTTCACCTACGGCTTCACCACGATCACGGCCATCGTCGTCGAAGGCGAGTTGGCCAAGGCGTTCAGGAGAATGAGGATGGAAAGCAAGATCGCGCAGTTGTCGGGCCATTTCGTGATCTGCGGCGCCGGCCACACCGGCGGCGTCGTCTGCGCGGAGCTGAAGAAGACCGGACGGGATTTCGTCGTCGTGGACCGCGACGCCGCGGCGATCCAGCAGCTCGAGGAGCGGTTGGGCTTCGACCTTCTCTACATCGTCGGCGACGGGTCCGAGGACTCCGTCCTCTTGCGCGCGGGCGTCAAGAACGCCGCGGGCGTCTTCGCCGTGCTCGCCACCGACCAGGACAACGCCTTCGTCGTGCTGTCGGCCAAGGGGCTCAATCCGAAAGCCAAGGTCCTCGTCTGCCAGAAATCGCTCGGCGTGCGCGAGAAGCTCATCCGCAGCGGCGCCGACGGCGTCGTGGACCCCGAGTTCATCGGCGGCCTGCGCCTGGCCTCCGAGATGATCCGCCCGGTCACCGTCGGCTTCCTGGACTCGATGCTTCGCAATAAGGACTCGCACTTCCGCTTCGATGAAATCAACGTGCCCGCCGATTCGCCCATCATCGGCAAGCCGTTCGGCGACATCAAGGGCGGAGAAGGCGGGGGAACGCTCGTCGTCGCCGTCGTCGCGGCGGGGACCGACTCGTACGAGCTGAATCCGTCCGTCGGCCGGGTCGTCAAGGCGGGCGACCGCCTCGTCATTCTCGGCGAAACCGAAGCCCTCGGCGGCCTGCGCAAGCGAGTTTTGGCCTAAGACGCTCCGGCGAGACGACATGAACCCCTTCGCTCTTCTGCGCGACCGGAGCGGACGACTCCTTGAGATTCCCATCCTCGCGGCGTTCGTGTGCCTGTCCGTCGCGATCGGCTTCGGGCGGCATTCTTGGTGGAAGGGGCCGGTGTATGCTGCGCTCGGATTGTTCGCGGTGTTCGGTTTTTTGGTCGTTGCGCTGGCGGTCATAGAACGCCTTGACTCCGTCCCGGCCCTGAGGCGCGTTCGTGAATCCCGCCTGGCCGACCTTCTCGGCGCCGCGACGTCCTACCTCGTCGGTATTGTCGGCGGTGGAGCCTTGGGCGCCTTTGCCTCGATGCTCGTGGTCGCGCGCTTGGCGGATTCGCCGCAAGGCCAGCTCCTGGCGATGAGAGCCTTCGCGATCGGCGGCGCTGTGTTGGGCGCGGTCGTCGTTTATTGGTCGAGGCGTCAGCCTGTCCGGTTCTAGATTTCGGCGCGATTTGGTCCCCTAACCATTAAAAGCCTGGCACTCGCGGTGGGAATTATGCTAGGATATCGTCACTATGGGACGACCGAAGAGAATTCAGTACGCCGGGGCCTGCTATCTCGTCATTCTGCAGGGCAATAATCGCCAGGACCTGTTCCTGTCCAACCAGGACCGCCGCCAATTCCTCACCTTGCTCAAGCAGTACAAAGAGCGCCACGGCCTCGAGGTGTTCGCCTACAGCCTCCTCGGAAACTCGTGCAACCTTTTGATCGAAACCTCCCAGGCCAACCTCTCGGCCGTCATGCAGGGGTTCAACACCCAGTACACGAAGTACTTCAACGCGGCCCATAATGCCGTCGGGCACGTGTTCCAGGGCCGCTATAAGGCCTATATCGTCGACAAGGACACTCACTTGGCCGAAATGACGAGATACGTGCATCTCGCCTGCGTCCGCGACGCCCTCAAGGACAAGCCGTGGCGGTACCAGTGGTCCTCGTGCGCCGCCTACGTCGAGGCCGAGCATAAGGAGCCCCTTGTCGATTCCGACCTCGTTCTGCGCAAGTTCGGTAACGGCCGCCTGAAGCAGTCGGTCCGCTATCTGCAGTACATCAAGGACCGCATGAAGACCGCCGGCGACCAGGTCCTGCCCGTTATGGGCGGCGTGGCCATCGGAGGGGAGGCGTTCCTGGGCAAGATCTCCGTCCATCGCGAGACCCCGCTGCCCCGCCCGGTGCCCGTCGAGGCCGCCCGCAAGATCATCGCCGAGGTGGCG
The DNA here is from genome assembly GCA_943372155.1 of Candidatus Endomicrobiellum trichonymphae. Lineage (GTDB taxonomy): Bacteria > Elusimicrobiota > Elusimicrobia > UBA1565 > UBA9628 > GWA2-66-18. Next base: position 8,362 of record CALRXP010000105.1, read on the forward strand.
T
>CALRXP010000106.1:0-8350 GCA_943372155.1 Candidatus Endomicrobiellum trichonymphae
GCTATCGGGTGCAATACGGCCGCCCGATCCTGCATTTCGCCACGCCCAATCTCGACAAGCTGTACCGCGACCTCGCCAACCGGGGCGCCTCGATACTCCGCGGGCCCCTCACCACGCATTGGGGCAAGCGCGTCATGACCGTCCGGGCCGGCGAAGCCGTGATCGCCTTCGTCGAAGTCAAAAAGACCAAAAAGAGGAAATAAACCATGCTCGCGAACCTCGCCGTCGGATTTCTGGAAACCTCCTCGCTCGCCAAAGGCGTCGAGGCGACGGACGCCATGGTCAAGATGGCGCAGATCAAGCTGGTGAAGACCTCGGTGGTCGCGCGCGGCAAGCTGGTGATCTTCATCAGCGGCGCGCAGGGCGAGGTGGAGAGCGCGATGCGCGCGGGCCGCGAGATCCTGGGCAAGACGCTCGTCGACGAGGTCCTCATCCGCAATGTGCATAACCAGGTGCTCGCCGCGCTCGACAAGCGCGTGCCCGTCGAAGTTCTGGGCGCGGTCGGCCTCATCGAGACCAAGGAAGCGATCTCCGCCGTGCTCGCGGCAGACGCCGCCGCCAAGGCCGCGAACGTCCATGTCATCGAGGTAAAGACCGTCGTCGGCGGGGGCAAAGGCTATCTTTCCCTTTGCGGCGACGTGGGCGACGTGCGCACCGCCATCGCGGCCGGCATCAACGCGATCAAGAAGGATCTGATCGTCAGCCACGTCGTGATCCCGCAGGCCGATCCTCAACTCCTCGCGACGGTGGGCCGGTAAAAATGTCCCAAGTCGTCCTGGCCGTCTTCTTTTCCGCGCTCGCGGTTTCTGCCGCGGCCAAGGACATCCGCGTGGCGGAGGACGGCTCGGGCGATTATATGAAGCTGTCGAAGGCGCTCGCTGCCGCCGTTCCCGGCGACATGATCGTGATCAAGAAGCCTTCCGGTCAGGTCGGCGCCAAGCTCAAAGTCGAGAACGACGCTTTCGTCATCGAAGGCACTCTGCCGGGCAGCCCGGCCGAGGCCGCCGGACTTAAAAGCGGCGACCGGGTCGTCACGATTGACGGTGTCGAGATCGCCGGACGTTCCTTGTCCGAGGTCGTCATGCGCGTCCGTGGGCCGGTCGATTCAAAGGTCGAGCTCAAGGTTGTCGATGCGTCGGGTGAGCGCGAAGTGACGATCATTCGGGGCGCGGTGCGGCGGGAAGTCAAGGACGAGCTATCGAAAATGGGCATCGCTCGTGAGGAAGAGGATTACGACACTGCGACGGCGTACGCCCAGAAGCTCGCGGACGGCGGAGCGGTGGAGGCTCAGTCGTTCCTCGCGTTCCAGTATTACAACGGCAAAGGAGTCAGCAAGGATCCCAAGAAAGCCTTCTTCTGGGCCGCCCGAGCCGCCGAAGGCGGAAACGTCGAGGCGCAGCGCCTGATCGGATTTTTTTATCAGCAAGGCGAGGGAACGACCAAGGATATGATCCAGGCGCTGTACTGGAACAAAAAAGCTGCGGAAAAAAACGATCCGTACGCGTTGGTGAATTTGGGCGCGGCCTACGAAATCGGCGCGGGCGTCCAGGCCGATCCGGCCGCCGCGCTGGAGCTCTACCGGCGCGCGCTCAAGCAGGAAATGACTTCGGCGAGCAGGGCCGACGCGCAGAGCCGTGTGGTTCGCCTCGAGACAAACCTCAAAGCGAGCGACGCTTCTACCATAACGGCGAGAATGGCCTCGGACATGTCGCTCGCCGCCGAGCGTGGCGCCATCCTTCGGGCCGCCTCCGCTGCTCATGCTCCTGCTCAGCCGGCTTCTCCCGCGGCTCCGGTCGCCGCGCAACCGCGGCGCTCCGATGTCGACGATCTTCCCGCAGCCGCAGCGGTCCGGCCGCATGCCGTAGCCGTCGTCATCGGCGTCGAGAGTTATCGTGAGAATCTTCCCAAGGCCGAGTTCGCCGCCGGCGACGCGAAGCTGGCGGCGGAATACTTCAGGCGCGTGCTGGGCGTATCCGATTCGAATCTCGCGCTGCTGATCGACGAACGCGCTGCCAAGAGCGATTTCGAGAAATATTTCGAACGCTGGCTCCCCAACCGCGTCGAGGCGGGTGACGACGTCTTCGTCTATTTCTCCGGCCACGGTGCGCCGAATGTGAAGAGCGGCGACGCTTATCTCGTTCCATTCGACGGCGATCCCGCCTATATCGAGCAGACGGGTTACTCGCTCAAGAAGCTGTACGCCTTGTTGGCTAAGCTTCCGGCGCGGAAGGTGTACGTCGCGATGGATTCCTGTTTTTCCGGTGCGGGCGGACGATCCGTGATCGCCAAGGGCACGCGGCCGCTGATCAGCGTGAAGTCCGCGAGTGTGACCGGAAACCTCACTGTGCTGTCGGCCTCGGCGGGCGACCAAGTCAGCGCCTCCTATCAAGAAAAAGGACACGGCCTCTTTACCTATTTCCTCCTCAAGGGGATGAAGGAGAAGGGCGGGGATCTGAAGTTGGTGTTCGACTATCTGAAGCCGGAAGTCTCCCGGATCGCCCGAAGGGACCTCAATGTCGATCAGGAGCCGCAGTGGAGGGAAGGAAAATGAGAGTCGTCATCGGGTCGGATCACGGCGGCTTCGGCGCGAAGGCCTTCATTATTAAGGCCATCCAGGCGCTCGGCCACGAGGTCACGGACTACGGCTGCCACTCGACGGAAGCCGTCGATTATCCCGACGTCGCTCAGCTCGTCGCGGAGGCCGTCGTCTCCGGCCGCTTCGACAAGGGCGTGCTTATCGACGGGTTTGGCGGCGCGGTGTGCATGGCCGCCAACAAGGTCAAGGGCGCGCGCGCGGTCGCGGCCTACGACTCGGTGTCCGCGCGCATGGCCGCCCAGCACGACGACGCCAACGTGCTGTGCATCGGCGGCAAGTCCCACGGCGAGCTGATCCACGGCGAGATCGTCAAAGTTTTCTTCAACACGCCTTTCGAGGGCGGCCGTCATTCCGGGCGCTTGGCCAAGGTGCACGCGATCGAGGGCTATCGAAAATGAATTCCCGCCCGCTCGCTTTCGCGACGACGGCCGTCTTTGCGGCTCTGTCCGTCTGCGCGGCGAGCGCGACTTATCGCACTTGGTCGGAAACCGGGGGAATCAAACGCGGCCGCCACATGGGTGAAGTGCAAAAGCTTCGCGACGGCCGGGTGTTGCTGCTCGGTGGTCTGGTCGAGGGCACGAATTACGGTTTGCCCGATGCGGATTTATACGATCCCGCCGCGGGGCAGTGGACGAGCGCGCCGCCGATGCGGCAGGGCCGATATCAGTTCGCGTCGGTCGAACTCGCGGACGGTCGAGTTTTGGTGAGCGGCGGCGTGGGTCGCCCCGGAGTCCGGCTCGACTCCGTCGAAATCTACGATCCGCTCAAGAATTCCTGGACGAAGGCCGCGCCGATGTCGCAGGTTCGTGACGGACTTCAACTCGCGCTGTTGCCCGATGGGCGTGTCCTTGCGGCGGGGGGATCGGACGGTTCGCCGGTCAGCAAGCTGAGGAGCTCGGAAATCTACGACCCGGTGTCCAATCGATGGGCCGATGCCGGCGACATGAGCGACGGCCGCCTTTTCGCGGCGATGATCGTTCTTCGCGGCGGGAAAGTACTCATCGCCGGCGGTTCGGGCGTGGCTTCCGCGGATATTTACGATCCGGCGACGAACCGCTGGACTCCGACCGGTTCGATGAGCGCCCCGAGATACTACCACCGGGCGGCCACGCTGCCCGACGGACGAGTCCTGGTGTCGGGCGGCGGAGCCGGGGGCGACAGCAACGACGTCACGGACATGGCCGAGATTTTTGATCCCAAAACCGGCCGCTGGTCTCCGACGGGGCCGATGTCGGTGAAGCGCCATGGGCATGCGATGGTCGTGATCGGGAAGGTGCCGCTTATCATCGGCGGAGAAAATCGGACCAGCGATCTCGCCGGCACGGAATTCTACGACGTCGCGACCAATCAGTGGCGGCCGGGCCCGAGCCTGTCCGGCGGCCGGTGCTACCCGATGGCCGCGCTCCTTGACGACGGCCGGGTGCTCGTTGCCGGCGGCCGCCGTGGCCTCGGGGGTGGGCGCAATCTGACGTCGTCCGAAGTGCTGAGCGCGTCGGGCTCCTTCATCCAGCCGTATTCTGCGCCCGTCGCGCAGCGGGCGATTGCGACTCCCGCGCAGGCCATCGCTCCGGTTCAGGCCCCCGTCTCGGTGGATACTCTCGATAATCTTCCGGCGGCTATCGCGCCCCGCCCACATTCGCACGCGATCGTGATCGGCATCGAGCGCTATCGTGAGGCTCTGCCGCGGGCCGATTACGCGGCCGGCGACGCGCGGCTCGCAGCCGAGTACTTCCGCCGCGTGCTGGGCGTCCCCGAGGAAAACCTGGCGTTGCTCAGCGACGACCGCGCGACGAAAAGCGACTTCGAGAAGTACTTCGAACGCTGGCTTCCCAACCGGGTCGAGCCCGGCGACGACGTGTATGTATTTTTCTCCGGGCATGGCGCGCCTAATCCTAAGACGGGCGAGTCGTATTTGGTCCCCTTCGACGCGGATCCGACCTATATCGAACAGACCGGCTATCCGATCAAGCGGATGTACGATCAGTTGGCTAAGTTGAAGGCCAAGCGCGTACTCGTCGCGATGGACTCCTGCTTCTCCGGGGCCGGCGGGCATTCGGTGATCGCCAAGGGCGCGCGTCCTCTTGTGGCCGTAGCGCCGAGCGGAATCCCCGCGCCGCTGATCGTTCTGTCGGCGTCCGGCGGCGATCAAATCAGCAACACTTATGAAGAGAAGCGCCACGGCCTCTTCACCTACTTCTTCCTTAAGGGCCTCAAGGACAAGGATCCCGATTTCCGCGCCGCGTACGATTACTTGAGGCCGCAGGTGTCGCGCGTCGCACGTCGGGAATATAATTCAGACCAAGATCCGCAGTGGAGAAAGGGAAAGTGAAACATTCATTCATCATCGTGGCTGCGCTCGCCGCCGGCCTGTCGGGATGCGCAGGCGTGGACATGCGCTACAACCCCACGGAGGCCGCCGTGCCGTTACCGCGGGAGCGCATGATGCTGATTTCCAAGATCGGCTACAAGGACGCGACTGGCGGCCTCAAGACCGAACGCGCCTCGGTTTCGCTCAAGCGACCGTTCTTCGACGTCTTCCAGGAGGCCGCGAAGAAGCGCCTCGACGACCTCAAGGTGTCGCTCGCCAAGCGCGGCGGCACGGTCGTCGAGATCGAGCTGACCAAGTCTGAGGTCAAAGGCGACATCGGTGGCGGCCCGGACGTCACCGCGACGGTCACCTATGCCGTCGTCGTGCGCGGCGGCCTGGACGCCGTCTGCCGTCAGGAAGCCTCGGCGTGGGCCACGTCGCGCAAAGGCCTGTCGCCGACGCCCGCCGCCGACGCCCTGCAGAAGGCGCTCGTGAAGGCGGTCGACAAGCTCGGCAACACCATCGCCGAATCCTGCCTCTACTCGCCGGTCGCGACGGAAGCCAAGCCGGCTACGCCCGCGCGCGATCCTAAGGCCCTTGCCATCGTCATCGGCGTGGAGCGTTACCGGGAAGAATCGGCATCCGCGAACTTCGCCGAGAGCGACGCTCAGTCCGTGGCGCTGGTCGCCAAATCGGCGCTCGGCGTCGGGGACGACCGCCTGATCATGCTGCTCGGCGCGAAGGCCACCTTGGCCGATTTCCAAAAGTACTTCGAGCGCTGGCTGCCCGCCCACGCGGGGGCCGACGGCAAGGTGTTCGTGTACTTCGCCGGCAACGGCGCGCCCGAGGGGAAAAATGGAGCGGGCTACCTTCTGCCGTACGACGCCGACGTGAACTATCTGGCGGAGACCGCGTTCCCGCTCGAGCGGTTGTACGCCGCGCTCGGCCAGCTTCCCGGCGGCGCGACGCTCGTGCTCGACTCCTGCTTCTCCGGTCAGCCCGGCCGCTCGGTGCTCCCGGACGGCGTGCGCCCGTCGCGCAGCGAGAGCCCGGCCAAGGTGCCGCCGGGCGTCACCGTGATCTCCGCGGCATCCGCGGCGGAGTCCTGCGGCCTCGACAAAGACGCGGGCCTGTTCACGCGCTGGTTCGTGCAGGGCCTCAAGGATCGCGAGGGCAACATCAAGGCGGCTTTCGACTCGGCGGCGTCCCAGGTGAAGAAGGATTCCCGTTCCGCGCAGAATCCGCGCTGGAGCCAGGGACAGTGAAGCTCGCGCGCGTCATCGGACGCGTGTTCTGCTCGCGGCAGGAGCCGAAGCTCGACGGCAAGACCATGCTGTTGATTCAGCCCCTGCGCTGGGAGGACGAGTCGCCTCTGGGCGATCCGATCGTGGCCGCCGACGCGGTGGGCGCGGGGTCTTCGGAAAAAGTGTTCTGGGTCGCGTCGCGCGACGCGGCGGTCGCCTTCCCGGATGCGCCGCCGGTGGACGCGGCGGTCGTGGGCATCGTGGACGGTCATCAGGTGAAGAATTTCCGGGAGAAGCACTGATGTTTGTGGCCGAGGTCGTCGGCAACGTGTGGGGGACGCGCAAGCACTGCTCGCTGTGCGACAAGCGCCTCCTGCTCGTGCGGCCGATCGACCCGCTGACGGAGAAGCACACGGGCGACGCGCTGATGGCCGTGGAATACGGGACGGGCGCGGGGCCGGGCTCGATCGTGCTCGTCATGGACGAGGGCGGCTCGGCGCGGTCCGTGTTGCACGACGAGAAGGCTCCGATCCGGACCGTGATCGTGGGGATCGTGGATTCCGTGACGTCGGGTGGGAAGGTAAAAAAATATGACTGAAGCTCAACTCCGAAACGTGGTGGAAGAAGTCGTGAAGGCGCTCGACGCGAAGGGCTTTCTCAAGGCCAATAAGTGCGAGTGCGAGAACGGCCCGAAGGCGCTCAAGGGGGAGATTAAGACCTCCATCGGAAGCGCCGGCAAGGTGTTCGGCAACGCCGCGTCCTGGGGGGCCAAGCCCGACATGCCCGCGAAGGGGCAGTTCTCCGCGCTGCCGCCCAAAGGCGGCCATGACGACGAGGACGAGGACGCCCACGTCGATGCCAAGATCATCCAGGCCGTCGGCGCGGACCGCGTCTCGGTGTGCAAGCCCACGAAGAAGGGCTCCGACACCGCCCGCTACGTGGACCACACCTTGCTCAAGCCCAACGCCACCCAGGATGAGATCGGCAAGCTGTGCGACGAGGCCAAGAACTTCTGCTTCGCCTCCGTCTGCGTCAATCCGTCGTATGTGGCGTTGTCCGCCCAGCTCCTGAGAGGCTCCGGCGTGAAGGTCTGCACGGTCGTCGGCTTCCCGCTCGGCTCGACGACGCCCACGGTCAAGGCGATCGAGGCGCGCGACGCCATCGCCAACGGCGCCGACGAGATCGACATGGTCATCAACATCGGCGCGCTGAAGTCCGGCAACGACGTCGTCGTCTACGACGATATCAAGGCCGTGCGCGACGCCACCCGCGGCAAGATCCTGAAGGTGATTCTCGAGACGTCGCTCCTGTCGAACGAGGAGAAGGTGCGCGCCTGCGCCGCGTCGAAGAAGGCCGGCGCGGACTTCGTGAAGACCTCCACCGGCTTCGGCGGCGGCGGCGCCACCGTCGAGGACATCAAGCTGATGCGCGAGACCGTGGGGCCCTTGATGGGCGTGAAGGCCTCCGGCGGCATCCGCGACGCGAAGATCGCCGCCGACATGATCGCCGCGGGTGCCACGCGCCTCGGCACGTCGGCCAGCATCGCAATCGTCACCGACGCGAAGTCCGAAGGGAAAGGATATTAGGAGTTAGTATGGCGAAAGAGAAGAAGGACGAGCAGCCGAAGTACAAGATCAACATCGACCTGCAGTGCGGCGCCTGCGCGGCCATCATGCACACGCATAAGGACCAGCCGCTGCCGAAGTTCTGCGCGGGCTGCGGCGCGGGCATGCAGAAGTTCTGCTTCAAGTGCCACAAGAAGGTGGAGATGTTCTTCGAGGAGTGGTGGCCCGAGGACGACGAGTGCCAGAGGACGTACACGACGCCGCGCCGCTGCACGCACTGCAACGCCGTGCTCGAGACGGGCGCCGAGGGCCGTGAAGCCCTGGGCGGAGACGATCCGGAGTAAGGGAGGCTTATGGCCGAAATTCGCGAAGCGTTGGGCTTGGTGGAGACGAAGGGTTTCACGGGCATGATCGAGGCGTCGGACGCCATGGCGAAGGCTGCCAAGGTCCGTCTCGTCGGCTATGAAAAGGTGGGCAACGGCCTGTGCACGACGTTGTGCCGGGGCGAGGTCGGCGCCGTGCGCGCCGCCGTGGACGCGGCGGCCGCCGCCGCGCAGAAGGTCGGGGAGCTCGTCGCGGTGCACGTCATTCCGCGCCCGCACGACGACCTCGAGAAGTACCTGGACCGGATCGCGAT
>CALRXP010000107.1:0-8332 GCA_943372155.1 Candidatus Endomicrobiellum trichonymphae
CCCCCCGCCTATATCAGCGTCGCCATACGTCGTTCGCCGTACGTCGTTCGCCGTACGCCGTACGCCGGCTCTACTGCGCCTGGCACCAGAGGCCGTCTTCGAGCTTCCAGAGCTGAGTGGACTCGCGCCCCTTGTCGCTCGCGCCCGACTTCCAGCGCGCCTTGATCGTGGCCGTGCCGTCGTTGATCTTGGAGGAAACGATCTTGGCGGAGGTCTCGAGCTGACCGCCGTTAGCTTCCTTTTTCTTGGCGCTCACGTAGAAGCCGCGGCGGCCGCGATAAGGCGCGGCTTCCCTCGCGTCTTTGCACAGGCAGGTGTCGAAGTGATCGCCGTAGGCGCCTTGGCCGATGAGCTGAGAGCAAAAATCGAACTGTTCGTGGACCTGGACGAGGGCGAGCTGGTCGCCTTCGGCCGATTTGGCGGGTTCGTCTTCGATGCCGGGCGGCGGGGAGGACTTGCCGGGCTCGGCGAGGCCGGCGGCGGCGTCAGCGGCATCGCCGACATCGGACGGCGAAGGGAGCGGCGTTTCGGCGGCGGGCTTCGCCGCGCGGGCGGCGGCCGAGGCGGCGCGGTCGCTGGCGCTGACGGGACGGGAAAGTCCCGGCAAGGAGAACGGTTCGGACTTGGCGGCGGGCGCGGCGCGCTGGCCGATTTGCGGTAAGGCCTTTTCTCCGGGCTTCGCCAAAGGAGCCTCGGCGGCGGCGTCGGCTGCGGGTTCGGCCGCGGATTCGGCGGAAGGCTGGGTCGCGTCGGTGAGCAACGCTTCGAGGAGCGGGTCCTTCTGGGACGCCGCCGCCTTCGCCGCCTTGGCGGCGCGCTTGCCCTTCGGCGCGGGTTTCGTATCGGGGGCGCGGCTTTCGATCATGGTGTCGCCCGCGCCGGAGCTGTCGGCGAAATCGGATTCAACTGTGGGCTCCGGCTTGGGAGCGGGAACGGGACGGGGCTTACGGGCGCGTTTGGTTTTGGGCTTGACCGCTGCGACGGCGGGCGGAGTCAGAGTGCGCTCGTTGAGCGTGGGAACTTTCTTTTTCGCTTTCGCCGTGGCTTTCGGCGCGCGCGGAAGCGGGATCGACGGGGACGAAGTCTGGGCCGGGGTCGAATATAAAGGAGCGGCGGGTTGGCTCGGAGGCGTCGCTTCGGTCGCGGGCGCGGGCATCGGCGCGGGCGCGGAGGGCGTCAGCTCGGCGACGGTCTCGACCGGCGCTTTCTTGTTCATGGCCATGTAGCCGAGACCGGCGGCGACGAGCACCGCGCCGGCCAGGCCGGCCAGCACGGGCGGGCGCTTCCAAAGCGGGACGGCCGAGGCGGCGGCGGGCACGGGTTCCGACGGCAACTCGGGGGTGATCGAGGAAAGAGAAGACGTGGGCGCTTCTTCGTAGGCGCCGAGCTGGCCCATTTTCCCGGGCTGAAGCGGGCGTTTCGCGGGCTCGACCGCGGCCATGGGAGGCGGATCCGCAGGGAAGGAGCGCATCGGGTCGAGGTGCGCGAACGCGTCGTACGCCGGCTCCGGGGCGGCTGCGGACGGAAGCGAAGACGGGAACGAGGTCGGCATGAACGGATCGTTCGAGGGAAGCGGGGCAGGGGCGGCGATGGGCGCCGGCGGCAAGACGGGGGCGGACGGCAAAACAGGCGGCGGGGCGACGGCGGCAGGAACCGAGATGTCTTCGGCCTTGCCGTCCATGCGGGCGCCGCATTTGTTGCAGTAACGGGCGTCTTCGAGATTGGCGTGGGCGCAACGCGGGCATGGAACGGTTTTCGGAGCGGGCGCCGGTGCGGGAGTGGCGACGGAAGCGGGCGCCGCGGGCAAAGGCAGCGGGAAAGGGGCCGGGACGGGCATCGCGGATTCGACCGGAGCCGGGGCCATGGGCACGATCGCCGGCATCGGCGGAAGGAAGGCCGGCTTGGGCGGTTCGACCGGCGCCGGAGCGGAGACGGCCTCGAGCAAGGCCTTCTTAAACGGAGGGTAGGCGAGCGCGGGCTTCCAGTCTGCCGTATCATTGGAGCCGACCGGGCAGACAAGGGTGTCCCCATCGAAGCCTGGTAGCTTCAACAGTTCCTCGATCCCCGCGGGTCCGTGCGTGGATTTGCCGTCATGCGCAAAGAATCGCACCGATGGAAATATAATTTATTCGTGTTACAGCGTCATTTCCTATTATAAGGTCCATCCCATGAACCGGCCACGCGTCGCCCTCGTCACCTGCGCCTCGATTCCGGAGCTCACCGACGACGATCGGCCGCTTTTAGGCGAGCTGTGGACCCTCGGGATTAAGGCGGAGCCCGCGGTCTGGGACGACCCCTCCGTGGACTGGAAAAGCTTCGACGCGGCCGTGATTCGCTCCACCTGGGACTACCATCTGAATCCTGTTTCGTTCGCGGCGTGGCTGTCGCGGCTCGAGTCTCTGGGGCTCGCGCTGTGGAATCCACCGTCGGTGCTCCGCGTCAATACCGACAAGTCCTACTTGAAAGCGCTCGAGGCCCGGGGCGTGTCGGTTCCCCCGACGCTGTGGGTCGCGCCCGACGGCCGCGCGACGCTCGACGAGCTTCTCGCCTCCCGCGGCTGGAGCGACGCGGTGGTCAAGCCGGTCGTTTCGGCCGGCGCCTTTCGCACGAGCCGGGTGAAGCGCGGCGATCCCGCCGGTCAGAAAGCGCTCGACGACGTGCTGGCCCATTCCGGCGCCATGATTCAGCCCTACCTGGCCGAGATCGCCGCGGAAGGCGAGTGGTCCTTCATCTTCATCGGCGGTGAGTTCTCGCACGCCGTGCTCAAGACGCCGAAAGCGGGCGACTTCCGCGTTCAGGAGGACCACGGCGGGCGCACCGAGCGCCGGGAGCCGCCGCCGGGACTGCTCATTCAAGCGCGGGACGCCGCGATCGCGGGGCCGACGCCGTGGCTTTACGCGCGCGTGGACGGGGTGCGGCGCGGGGGCGAGCTCGTCGTCGTGGAGCTGGAGCTCGTCGAGCCGTCGCTGTATCTGTCGCGCGCGCCGGGGGCGGCGGCCAAGCTCGCGGCGGCCATCAAGGCGCGGCTTTCTTCTCCGGGACCACTTCCCAGGACGTCATGATCCAGCGGCGGCCTCGCTTCGCGAGGTAATCCCGCTCCGTCCCGCCGAATTCTCCCTTGCCGTCCTTGGTCTCGACGCGGTAGGTCAGCAGGACGACGGCGCTCTCGTAGCCGAGGCGTTCGTATTCGACGGCTTCAATCTTGAAGCTCGCCGGGCCGTGCTTGCCGAAGAAGTCCTTGCCCCAGGACAGGATCTTCTCGCGCGTCATCGGCTTGGCGATCGCGGCGTCGAATAGCTGGGCGAGCGCGTCGGCGTTGCCGGCGGCGAAGGTCGTGACCACCTCGTCGTAGTAAGCGCGGACCTCGGAGCGGAGCCTCAGCTCGTCGTCGGAGACCTTTCGTCCGAAGCTCACGTAGCCGCACGACGGAAGGACGAGCAACGCGAGGAGGGGAAGGGCTCTCATGCGGCTAGGGTAACCCATCCCAGGGGACAGGTCAAGGAGTAGGTCTCTTGTCGCCGCATTTAGGCCCCATCGGCCCAGCCGGGGTTTCGGCTTCCCTGCTACTCTCCTATTATGAACCGAACCCCCTCCCGCCTGCTCGCCGCGCTTCTGTCGGTCGTGTTCGCCGCGGCTAACGCCCCGGCCCAGCAGGTCTCGGTTCCCCGCGTCACGCTGACGCCCTCCCTCGGCGGAGCCGTCGGCGTCCCCGGCATGCTCCCCGGCTCGATCGGCACTCCGGCCGGACTCGGCTTGTCGCCGATGCTTTCGCTGACGCCGGCGATCCAGGTCATGGCCGCGCCCGCGCTCGCCGCCTCGCCCGTCGCGGCCGTCGCCGCCGCCGCGAAGCCGGTCGCTCTCTCCGTATCGCCCGTCGCCTCCGCCGCGTCCGTCGCGCCCAAGAGCTTCGAAGGCCCGACCCCGGCCCAGCGCGTCGCGCCTGCTCTTGAAGCCATCGAGCTGTCGGCCGCCTCCCGGCACGGCCGTGACGACCGCGGCGGCCGCAACGGCGGCGCGATGTTCGACGGCGCGGCCAAGAAGGCGGCGTCCCCTTACATCATCAACGACGAGGGCGTGAAGATCAACGACCGCGCCGCGGTTTATTACACTGAGGTCCGCCGCATGGTCCAGCAGTACAAGGGCACGATCAACCTCGAGGAGAGCCTCGACGTGATGGACGACGCGTACTCCGACGTCCTCGCCAAGGTCTCCGCCGTCGAGGCCGTCGCCAAGGGCCGCGGCCTCTCGCAGGTCAACACCCATCTGGAAGAAACCCTCACCTTCGTCGACGGCGTGCTCGACGACGGCGCCAAGACCGTGGCCGTGCACACGCACCGCGTGTTCTTCCACAAGTCGAAGGAGCCTAAATCGGAGATCGCCGAGGGCATCCGCCGCGTGGACGGTTACATCAACGATTCCGCGAAGATGTTCGGCAAGGGCGGCAAGGCCGAGCAGCAGATGGGCAAGCTCGACGAGGTCGAGCTCGTGTTCGACGCCCGCGGCTACCAGGAGATCAAGGATCATATCCGCAAGCGCGGCGAGGAGATGACCGCCCTGACCAAAGGCCGCATCAAGTTCAAGTTCCTCGACGAGTTGGCACCCCTGCCCAAGGAGCAGGCGGAGATCCGGGCCAAGCTCAACGACCTCGTGCAGAAGTTCGGCGGCCAGCAGGAAGGCCTCTCGAAGATTTACGAAGGCGTGATCTACTCCCGCTACGTCGGCCTCCTGCTCGAGCTGAAGACCGTCGAGCACTACCACAAGCTCGGCTACAAGATCCTTCAGAGCGGCCGCGAGCTGTTCGACAAAAACGGCATGTACATTTCCGAGCTCGACGTCGTCGTGGAGAGCCCGGACGGCAAGGTCTCCGTCGTCGAGGCCAAGTCCGCCCGCGTCGGCCTGCCCCCCGAGGAGGTCCTCGAGGACAAGGTCGCCTACAAGCTCCGCACCTATAAGAAGTTCAAGGCCGACCTCGACGCGATGATCGGCAAGAAGTTCGACGCCGTCGTGTTCTCGATGGACGTCGCGATCGATCCCAACATCGACCGCTCACAGGTCCTGCCCCGCGACGTGCGCAAGCTCGAGCTCATCGACTTCCTGCGCTCGAAGGAGGCGTCTCTCTCCAAGGAGTACGGCTTCCCGGTGAGCTTCCTGTTCCTGCAGAGCGGGCCGGAAGGCGGGAACCAGCAGCGCGGCGCGCCTCGCGGCGACCGCAAGCACGGTCGGCGCTAAAGTCTAGCGCCGGCGCTCTCGCCGTCTCTCGCCCCGCTGCTCGAGACGCTCCTGGCGCTCGGTCCGTCGTTCCCGGCGCTCCTGGCGCTGCTCCATCCGATCTCGGCGCTCGCGCAGGAACCTCTCTCGCTTCTCGGGCGCCATTTCGTTGAGGCGCTTGAAGCGCTCCCGCAGCTTCGCCTTCTCTTCGGGCGCGAGCTTCTGGAAGCGCTTCCATCGCTCCCGCAGGGCCTGCTTCTCTTCGGGCGGCAGCGCGGAGAACTTCTCGTGGCGCGCCTTGAGCTCGGCTCGCCGCGCCTCGGGCATGGCCTTCCAGCGCTGGTAGTTCTCGACGACGCGTTCGCGCTCGACAGCCGACATCGCGTCCCAGCGGGCCTGGGCCGGGTCGGCGGCGCGCGCCGCGGCGGCTGCGAGCATCAGCAGAAGGGCGAACAGGATGTTCTTCACGGGGCCTCCGAGGAGCCCTCGATCATGGGCAGGTCGTTCATGAGATCGATATCGCGCAGCATCTCCGCGGGGGGGTGCGCCAGAGCCTCGCGTCGGGCCGCTAAGCCGCCGGCGAGCACGGACGCCAGGAAGATCAGGTCGAGATAGCTCATGCGTGGTCCAGCTCCGGGGAGTCTTCAAGTTCGTCGAGATTCTCGAGCAGCGGCGCCGCTTCTAGAAAGTCGAGATCGTCCGACGGCATGGAGGCCGACGGCGGCGCGGAGACGGGGGCCGCCGGTTTTACGCGTAGGACCAAGGCTAGCGCGCCGGCGAACACGCCGGCGGCGAGGAGGCCTGCCAGGCGCCGGGGCGCGCGGAGACCGCCGCGGGTCAGAGCCAGCACTTTGCTCCGCTGATGTGCCCAGCCAGGCTCGCCGCGACGGACGCGCGGAAGGGAATCGTTCAGGTCGCCCCAGAACGGGTCGCTCATATGGCCTCCTTTAATAGCGGTTCCAGGCGCGCGCGGGCCTGGTGCAGGGTCGCTTTGACCGTGCCCTCGGCGGCGCCCAGCGCCGCGGCGATCTCGAACAGTTCGAGCCCTTCCAGACGCAGCAGGACCATTTCCTTTTGGCGCGGCGGCAAGGTCTCTACCGCGGCGCGCAATCGCTCGGCCCGATCTGCGCGCTCGCGCACAGCGGAGGGATCGGATTCAGGAGAATTGTCGGGTAGGGCCTCGCTCAGCGGGGGCGCGTCCGGTTCGCCGCTCGGGGCGTGGTCGAGGCTCAGCCAGCGTCGCACGGAGCGCCAACGTCCGGCCGAACGGGCCTTGTTGAGCGCGATACGAAGGATCCAGGCTCGTCCCGGGGCGTCCCCGCGGAAGGTCTTCGCGGAGCGCCAAACGGCCAGGAAGGTCTCCTGGGCCGCGTCGTCGGCGGAGGCGTCGTCGCCGAGCAGGCGCCGCGCGACCGCGTGAACCGAGGGCATATGGGCCTTCATGAGTTGGTCGAGAGCCGCTTCCTCACCCCGGGCGACGGCCTCGATGAGAACGCGGTCACGATCCTCCATTCCTCTAGACGCTTGGGGGGGCATTAAGGTTTAGTCGGGTTCGGGAGCCACTAAACCCCGTGGCGGCCCGGCGCGTCATGGGGGTAAGGTAGCAAAGGAGAAATCTGATGAAACAGTTACTGTCGCTGATGTTGGCCGTGATGGGCCTTGCCGCGTTCGGCGTCGCCCGGGCTCACGCCGATGACGAGACCACTCCGCCCGCGCAGGGCGAGGTGAAGAAGGACCGGCCCGCCGGAGAAGCTCTTGAAAAGAAGGGCGAACGCGTGGAGAACCGCGGCGAGCGCATGCAGCGTCAGGGTGAGCGCATCGAGAAGCGCGGCGAACGCAAAGAGGAGCAGGGCGAGCGCATGCAGGACCGCGCCGATAAAATCGAGGAGCGGGCCGACGCCTTGAAGGAAGCCGGCAAAGACAAGGCCGCCGAGCGCCTGGACAAGAAGGCCGACCGCGTCGAGAACCGCGGCGAGCGGCGCGAAAAGCGCGGCGAGCGGGCGGAGCGACGGGGCGAGCGCCGCGAGCGCCGCGGGGAGCGCGTGGAGCGCCGGGGCGAGCGGATGGAGCGCCGCGGACGCCGCTAGGGTTTAAGCCGTTCCACGCCGTCGTCTTCGGACTCGTCGACGACGGTGTAGCGAAGCGAGGCCGCGAGCGTCTGGGCGAAGGCGCGCGCGGCCTCGCGATCGTTCGGGACGGTAAAGCCGGGGGCGGCGAGCTCGGAGATCGCGATATCGTACCAGCGCACGGGCATGCCCGTCGCCTTGCCCCCGGCGCGTGAGGGATAAACCTTCCGGAACGTGATCTTCACCGTTCCAGAGGCGGGCAATGCGAAGGTCTTGGCGGTCGACAGAGGGCCGAGGCGCGCGGAGACCGCGTAGGTTCGCGCTGAGGCGTCGAAGGCCCTGCGGTCGTGGCCGAATCCCAGGACGAGTGAGATCACGGCGAAGACCGGAATGATCGCTGCGTGCGGCCAAACGAACTCGAGCCAGTTCGCCCGGTGGCGCCAGACGTACAGGCAGAGGCCCAGGCAGATCAGCCCCAGGATCGCCGCGACGACCGCGCGCGCCGTGGTCATGCGCGAGGTCGCGACCAGCAGGCCGGGCCCGGGCTCGGACACGGTGGCGATGGACAGCTGAAGCGGGCCTTCGAGAAGCGAGTCGAACACGGGCACAGCTTACCTAATTGTTAGAATGCGCCCATGCCCTTCATCAACATCAAGATGACCCCCGGCGCCACGCCGGAGAAAAAAGCCGAGCTCATCAAAGCCATCACCAAGCTGATGGTCGACATGCTCGGCAAGAACCCCGACACGACCCACGTCGTCATCGAGGAAGTCCCGACCGACAATTGGGGCGTCGCCGGCGAGACCATCACCTCTCGCCGCAAGCGCGGCGTCTAAGGCCGGCGCATCGCGCCGTGAGCGAGGGCTGCGAGCGTCAGCAGACGCGCCAGCTCGCCGCCCTGCGCCACGCCGGCACGGCGCGCGCCGTATAGGAGAACCGCCTGCGCCGCGATCAAGACGAGGGTCCAGCGCGACTTGAGCGGAGCGCCGTCGAACCCTCGGACGAGGGCGTCGGCGTAAGCGGAGGAGCGGTCCCAGGCGTCCGTCCAGCCGCGCGCT
>CALRXP010000108.1:0-8320 GCA_943372155.1 Candidatus Endomicrobiellum trichonymphae
TCCCCGGGGAGAGTATGATTATCAATAGTGGAACTTATGATAATCACTGTTCCCGGGACGAGTAAATATCTAAGAGAATAGATCGGCGCGTAGCCGCTATTGAGCGCCGTTTCTAAAAGAGCTAATCTAGATATATGCCCGCCATCCTGCCCCAAGTTCTCGAGAAGTGGAGCCAAGGCTCCGCTGTCGGTTACGATATCTTCTCCCGCCTTCTTAAGGAGCGGATCATCTTCGTCGGAGGAGACGGCGGCGCCGTCACCACCGATTCGGCCAACCTGCTGATCTCCCAGTTGCTGTACCTCGACGGAGATGATTCCGAGAAGGACATCCACATTTACATCAACTCCCCCGGCGGCATGGTCACGGCCGGCCTCGCCGTGTACGACACGATGCAGTTCGTGCGCGCCCCGATCTCCACGCTGTGCATGGGCATGGCGATGAGCTTCGGCGCCGTTCTGCTCGCGGCCGGCACGAAGGGCAAGCGCATGATCCTGCCGCATGCCCGCGTCATGATCCATCAGCCTTTGATCCGCGGCGGCATGCAGGGCCAGGAGACCGATATCCGGCTCGAGGGCGCGGAGATGGGCCACACGCGCAAGCGCCTGTCTGAGATCTTGGCCAAGCACTGCGGCCAGTCCTACGAGAAGCTCGACAAGGACGTCGAGCGCAACTTCTACCTGTCGGCCGAGGAAGCCGTCGCCTACGGCCTCGTCGACAAGGTCGTGCCGTTCGCGAAGATCATCCCCGCGTTCAAGCCTTGAGCGAACCCAAAAAATCGCCGGTCCGTCCCGCGCGCCTGCCGCTACTCGCGGTTCGCGACGTCGTCGTGTTCCCGCACATGGTCCTGCCCCTGTCCGTGGGCCGGCCCAAGTCGGTGAAGGCGATCGAGGCGGCGATGAAGGACCACGCCAAGTTCCTGTGCGTCGTCGCGCAGAAGGACGTGACGATCGAGGATCCCAAGCCCGAGGAAGTTTTCAATCTGGGCGTGCTCGTCGAGGTCGTGCAGTATCTGAAGATGCCCGACGGCACCCTCAAGGTGTTCCTCCAGGCGCATGCCCGCGCCGCCGTGAAAACGATGGAGTACGACGAGGCCGGCGGCCATTGGAACGCGGCGTTGACGTACCCGGAGACTCCGGCCAAGCTCGGCGCGGAAACGAAGGCGCTTATGCGCCACGCGCTCGAGGTCGGCGAGGAGCACGCGAAGTTCGCGCGCCGCGCCCCCGCCGAGCTGCCCGCGCTCGCGTCCGTGGAGGATCCTTCCGAGCTCGCCGACAAGCTCGCCGCCATCGCGGTGGTCAAGGCCGCCGACCGCCAGGCCCTGCTCGAGGCGCTCGACGCCAAGGCCCGGCTTGAAAAGCTGATCGTGATCCTCAAAGCCGACATCGAAATCCTCACTCTTGAGCGCAAGATTCACACCCGGGTCAAGACGCAGATTGAAAAGACCCAGAAGGAGTACTACCTCAACGAGCAGATGAAGGCGATCCAGAAGGAGCTCCGGCAGAAGGACGACTTCGCCCAGGAGATGGAGGAGCTCAAGAAGGCGATCAAGGAAGCCAAGATGCCCGAGGCCGCCGAGACCGCGTCTCTCAAGGAGCTCGCGCGTCTCGAGAAGATGGCCCCCTTCTCCCCCGAATCCACCGTTTCCCGGACCTATCTCGACTGGATGACGCACCTGCCGTGGTCTAAGCGCACCAAGGACGTCATCGATCTCGAGAAGGCCCAGGCCGTGCTCGACGCCGATCACTCCGGCCTGCCTAAGATCAAGGAGCGTGTGCTCGAGTATCTCGCCGTCACCAAGCTCACGAAAGGGCTGAAAGGCCCCATCCTGTGCTTCGTCGGCCCCCCCGGCGTGGGCAAGACCTCGCTCGGCAAGTCGGTGGCCCGCTCGCTCGGCCGCAAGTTCGTGCGCATGTCGCTCGGCGGCGTGCGCGACGAGGCCGAGATCCGCGGTCATCGCCGCACCTATATCGGCTCGCTCCCCGGCCGCCTGATCCAGCATCTGCGCAAGGCCGGCACCAAGAACCCCGTCATCCTTCTCGACGAGATCGACAAGATGGGCTCGGACTGGCGCGGTGATCCGTCGGCCGCGTTGCTCGAAGTCCTCGATCCCGAGCAGAACGCCACGTTCCTGGATCATTATCTGGACATCGAGTTCGACCTGTCTCAGGTCATGTTCATCTGCACGGCCAACGACCTGGCGGGGATCCCGGTCACTTTGCGCGACCGCCTCGAGGTCATGACGTTCTCCGGCTACACTCTGGCCGAGAAGGTTTCGATCGCCAAGTCGCATCTGCTCGCCAAGGCCCTCGAAGTCCACGGCCTGAAGCCCGAGCAGCTGACCATCGACGACGACGCCCTCGAGCGCGTGGTCGAGGAGTACACTCGCGAGTCCGGCGTGCGTCACCTGGAGCGCGAAATCGCGTCCTTGTGCCGCAAGGCCGCGCGCAAGGTTCTCTCCGAGAAGGCCGGAACCGTCAAAATCACGCTGGCGGACGTGCCGAAGATGCTTGGCCCCGCGAAGTTCCCCCGCGAGAAGAACTCCTTCAACGGCGTCGGAGTCTCCACGGGCCTCGCCTGGTCCGAGGTCGGCGGTTCGACGATGGCCATCGAGGTCGTCGCCGTGCCCGGCAAGGGCGACGTCAAAATCACCGGGCGCCTGGGCGAGGTGATGACCGAATCCGCTCAGGCCGCGCTGTCTCATGTGAAGTCGGTCGCCATCGAGCTCGGTATCTCCGAGGATAATTTCAAGCGCCGCGATTTTCATATTCACGTGCCCGAAGGCGCCACCCCGAAGGACGGTCCTTCGGCCGGCATCGCGCTCGCGACCGCGCTCGCGAGCCTGCTCTCCGGTCGCGCCGTCGTGACCGGCCTCGCCATGACCGGCGAGATCACCTTGCGCGGCCGCGTGCTGCCGATCGGCGGCCTCAAGGAGAAGGTCTTGGCCGCCGACCGCGAAGGCCTTAAAACCGTGCTTTTCCCCGACGGGAATATTAAAGATCTCGAAGAGATCCCCGCCGAGGTGCTCAAGAGGGTCAAGATGATCCCCGTCAAGCACTTCCGCGAGGTCGCCGCCTTGGCCCTCGGACCCCTCCCCTCTTCCGCGCCGGAGACGAAGCCCTCGTGGCTCGCTCCCGGCAACGTCACACCGAACCCGAACCCCAACCCCCAGAGACCCTCATGAAAAACATCATGCTCACGCCGGGCCCGACGCCGCTCCCCCCTTCCGTGCTCGAGGCCATGTCCCGCCCCCTGATCCATCACCGCACGGCGGAGTTCGGCAAGATGTTCGTCTCCGTGATCGAGGACATGCAGTTCGTCTACCGTACGAAGGGCTCGGTTCTCATGATGACGGCCTCCGGGACGGGCGGCATGGAATCGGCCGTCGTCAATCTTCTCTCCCCCGGCGATCTCACGATCGTTTGCAATACCGGCGCCTTCGGCGAGCGGTTCGTGAAGATTCACCAGGCGTTCGGCCTGAAGCCCGTCGTCTTGGCGTTCGAGTGGGGCACGGCGGTCGACGGTGAGGTCCTGCGCAAGGCGCTCAAGGAGAACAAGGGCGTCAAGGCGGTCTTCATCCAGCACACCGACACGTCCACGGGCGTCGTCAACGACATCCAGGCTCTCTCCAAGATCGTGCACGAGGAGAGCGACGCGCTCGTTGTCGTCGATTCCGTCTCCGGTCTCGCCGCCGAACGCCTCGAGGCGGACGCGTGGAACCTCGACGTCGTCGTCACCGGCTCTCAGAAAGGCCTGATGAACGCGCCGGGCTTGGCGTTCGCCTCGGTCTCGGAGCGCGCGTGGAAGGCCGTCGAGGTTTCGAAGCTCCCGAAGTTCAACTTCGACTACAAGCTCATCCGCAAGTCGCTCGCGGACAAGGAGACCCCGTGGACGCCCGCGATCTCGATCGTGGCCGGCCAGGCGGCGGCGCTCAAGATGCTGCGCGCCGAGGGCATGGAAGCCTGCTGGAAGCGCCACGACGAGCTCGCCGCGCACGCCCGCAAGCTCCTGACCGAGAAGCTGGGCCTTCCTTTCTACGCGAAGAACCCCGCCAACATCCTCACTGGCGTGAAGTTGCCGGAGAGCGTGGACGGCACGAAGCTTCTCTCCGACATCCTGAAGGAAGAGGGCATCTCCATCGCGGGCGGCCAGCTTCACCTCAAGGGCAAGATCTTCCGTCTCGCGCACATGGGCTATATCTCGAAGTCCGACATCGAGGCGGGCGTCGACGCGCTGGCCAAGCGCCTCGTGGGCGTGAAGGCCTGATGGCCGCCAAGCTCAAGGTTCTCGTCACCGACAAGATCGACCCGGCGGGCCTCAAGCCGCTCGAGACGCACCCCGGCATCGAGCTCGTTTATCTGATCGCGCCGAAGCCGGACGCGCTCGAGGCCGCGCTCAAGGGCGTCGGCGTGTGGCTCGTGCGTTCGGAGACGAAGATCACCGCGGACTGGATCGCGAAGGCGCCGGACCTGCGGCTGATCGGCCGCGCCGGCGTCGGGGTGGACAACATCGACCTGCCCGCGGCGACGCGGCGCGGCGTCGCCGTCGTCAACGCTCCCGCGGCCAATACCTTGGCCGCCGCCGAGCACGCGGTCGCCTTGATGCTGTCTCTCGCCCGCCACATTCCGAAGGCCGACGCCTCCACTCAGGCCGGCAAGTGGGAGCGCGGCAAGTTCATGGGCGTCGAGCTGTTCGGCAAGACCCTCGGCGTCGTGGGCCTGGGCCGCATCGGCCGCGAGGTCGCCAAGCGCGCCGCTTCCTTCGGCATGAAATTGGTCGGCTTCGACCCGTTCGTGACCGACGCCCAGGCGCGCGAGATCGGCATCGAGCCGATGACCTTCCTTGACGTCCTGGCGAAATCCGATTTCGTGACGCTTCACGTTCCCGGCGGCGAGAAAACCAACGGCATGCTCAACGCCGCCGCGCTGGCCAAAGCGAAGAAGGGCCTGCGCGTCATCAACTGCGCCCGCGGCGAGCTCATCGACGACCAGGCGTTGGCGGACGCGCTGCAGAGCGGCCAGCTGGCCGGCGCCGCGCTCGACGTGTTCCACGCCGAGCCGCTGCCGGCCGACAGCGTGCTTCGCTCCGCTCCGAACCTGATTCTGACCCCCCACCTCGGCGCCTCGACGACCGAGGCGCAGAGCCGCGTGGCGACCGAGCTCGCGACGGCGGTCATCGATTTCCACGAGAAGGGCATCGCGCCGAACGCCTTGAACATGCCCGGCTTCGACCCGGCGACGCTCGCAGCGCTCGGCGAATGGATTCCTCTGGCGGAGTCCATGGGCCGCTTTCTCGCGCAGACGCTCGAGGGCGGCGTGAGCGAGTTTACCTGCTCCTTCGAGGGCGAGTACAAGGGCAGCGAGCGCCGTCCGCTCGGCGTCTCCGCGCTCAAGGGCTTCCTCACTCCGATGATGGGCCCCGGCGTGAGCTGGATCTCCGCGCCGGCAGTCGCGGCCGACCGCGGCATCAAGCTCGGCGAGTCCTCCGATCCGCGTTCATCCGACGGCGTCCGCCGCCTGCTCACGTTGACCGCCGCGACCGACAAGGGTCCGGTGTCGGTGTCCGGGGCCGTGCTCGCCCCGGGCGAGCCCCGCATTCTCAAGCTCGGCGGCCAGCGCATCGACGTGCGCCCTCAGGGCAAGATGATCGTGATCGCCAACACCGACGCGCCCGGCGTGATCGGCCGCGTCGGCACCTTGCTCGGCAAGTCCGGCGTGAACATCGCCGACATGCGGGTCGGGCGCCGCTCGGCCCACGGCGAAGCGGTCATGGTCTTGAACGTCGACGAGGAAGCCTCGCCGTCGGTCCGGGGCGAACTGAGCAAGCTCGAGGGAATCCGCCGCGTGCACTGGGTGGAACTCTAGGATGATCCTCCGATGAGCGCGCCGGCGAAGTGCCCGCTCTGCGGAACGAAGCTTCAGCCCGATTGGGAGTCCTGCCCCAATTGCCCGATGTCCTTCACGGAGAAATCTCCGGAGAAGTCCGCGCTTCAGAACGACAATTTCCGCAACTTCGGCATCCCCCTCCTGCTGTTCGGCGGCCTGGCCTACGTGATGTGGGCGTTCAGCCAGTACATGTGGAACACCGCCGAATCGAGCACGCATAACGTGGCCGCGATCGCTCAGCAGGCGGCGGGCTCCCCCGCCGCGGTCGTCAAAGGCGCCGGAGTCGTGCCGACGAACAGCAAGGCGATTCAGGGGCTCGTCAACGAGCAGGTCACCGGTCAGTTTAATCCCGACGGCGACGCGCCGCCGGAGACTAAGAAGGCGGGCGAAGAAGACGAAGGGCCGGGCACCATTTCCATCATGCCGGACAAGCGGGCCAAGACCAAGGTGGTCTCCGAGTGGCGGATGCGGGGCGCGATCTACGACCTGATCACGCTCAAACCCGTCGCGGGAGTGCGGATGATTTTCACCGACAATCAGACCAACTCCAAGGCGCAGATCCAGAGCGACGTGCACGGCAATTACCGCGCCATCCTGCCGGCGCTGCCCGGCCGGGGCTATCTCGTGACGCTGTCCAAGCCCGGCTATGAGAAGGCTTACCTGGATCCGGGGACTGAGGGCGTCGCCGAGATGCCCGAGGAGCGTCGCCGCGAGATCGCCAAGGAGCTGTCGTCGCTCATCGCCGAGCCCGCATCCCTCCAGCCGAACTCGGACACTCCCCTCGTGACCGACTTCCACATCGCGCCGAAGTAGCCTACTCCGCGGTCTCTTTACCGGCTTCCTTGATCTTGGCGAGCACCGCGTCGCGGTAGCGCCGCTTGGCGCTTTCCTTGCCGGCCTGGCTTTCGTAGCTGATGGTGTAGATCGCGCGATCCTCCTCCGGATGGAGGTTGCCCAGGCCGCCGACCACCGCGCCGATGCCGCATTCGACTTTCCGGTCGGGCTGGCGCGCCCAGGCGGCGGCCTCCTCGGCCAGGCGGGACATTTCGCCGTCGAAGGCGAGAATCTCGTGCCGGCGGGCGTCCTTAAGCCACTCGCGGGTGGCGAACAGCGGAGACGGCAGCGCTGCGAGCAAAGTGGGCTTGGTTTTGCGGGTCGCCAGCGCGTTGTCGAACCTCACGGCCCGCCCGTTGAAGGCGATGAAGGAGGTCGGAATCAGCAGATCATAACCGTCGAGCGTCTCGTCCACCTGCGCGGCCGGCCCCGCGTAGTAGACCCGGCGCGCGCCGCGACGCACGAGGGGCGTGAGGGCGGCGGCGAGAATCTCTCCGAAATTCGTGCGCCGGGCGACGACCGTGGCCGTGATGGTGCCGCCGGTCCTGAAGTAGGTGAGGCGCCAGTAATCGTTTTCGTAGACGCCGAGCAAGTTCTCCTTCCAATCCGGCTCAAAGAGGTATTCGTAGCCGACGATGACGGTGTCGGCGGCGTACGGCACCGTCGCGAGCAGGGAGCGCATCGCCCGGACGCCGGGCAGGACGTAATTGCAATCCGCGCAGGTCATCGTCCGCACCGTTGGACCTTCTCCCTTCGCGCGGTCGGTGAGGATCGCCCACTGCGCGCGGGTATGGAGAAAGAGATCCTGGCCGTAAAAATCGGAGTAGACGAGACGCGGCCGCAGGCCCGGCTCGGGCGCCAGCACCCAGGCGGACTTACCGTAGCTCACGTAAGGCGAGCGCAGGCGGTAGATGCGGCGATAGCCGAGCTTTTTATAGTGCTGGAGAAGGTCGGAGAAGGAGCCCAGATAAAAGTCGAGGTTCCATTTGCGCCGCCGAAGGAACGGCCCGGTCGAGCCGAATCGGCGCTCGGCGTAGGCGACCGATTCGTCCATCGCGGGAGTGCCGCGTAAGGAGGCGCTCGCGTCGGCGCCGATCCCGTCTTCCTCGAGGAACTTGAGCAAGGGCCCCGGCGGCGGCGGCCACGGCAGGCGCACCATCGGCTTGCCGGGCTGAAGGTCGTGATAGCGCCGGATCTCGGCGACGAGCCGGTCGGCTTCGCCGATGGCGGTCGGATCCACCTTGAGGATCTGGTCGCGGTAGTCCTCCAGAATGTCGGAGTCCGCCGTAAGCCCGGCCTTCACGTTGCGCGCGAAGAGGTTCACTTTCTCGGCCAGCATGACCTGCATGCCGCCCAGGCCGAGCCATTCCGCCTGGCGCACGAGCTCCTCGCGCAGGAGGTCCACGCTCTGCTTCTGAACCGTCAGCACGAGCAACGCGATCTCGGGGTCGTACGACGCGCCGCCGGTCCTCGCCGCCCGGGCCGCGGGCGCGAGGAGCAACAA
Organism: Candidatus Endomicrobiellum trichonymphae; assembly: GCA_943372155.1. GTDB lineage: Bacteria > Elusimicrobiota > Elusimicrobia > UBA1565 > UBA9628 > GWA2-66-18. The sequence goes on from CALRXP010000108.1 coordinate 8,221, forward strand.
CGCCGCCGCCGTGAGCGCCTTAAACGAGGGTCGCAAGCTCGACCGGCTTCTCCCCGACGGATTGGGCGACCGCGGCGTGCGTGACCTTGCCGCGGTAGAC
>CALRXP010000109.1:0-8307 GCA_943372155.1 Candidatus Endomicrobiellum trichonymphae
AGCCGGGCAGGAACGCCGCGAGCTCCTTGACCACGCCGATCGGCCCCATGCCGGGCCCGCCGCCGCCGTGAGGGATGCAGAAGGTCTTGTGCAGGTTGAGGTGGCACACGTCCGCGCCGATGTCGCCGGGGCGGCACAGGCCGACCTGCGCGTTCATGTTGGCGCCGTCCATGTACACGAAGCCGCCGTGCTGATGAATCGTCGCGCAGATGTCCTTGATCCCCTCTTCGAACACGCCGTGCGTGGACGGATAGGTCACCATCAGACAGGCGAGGTCGTCCTTGTGCTCCTCCGCCTTTCCGCGCAGATCCATAAGGTCAATGTCGCCGTCTTCGAGGCACGCGACGCTGACGATGTTCATGCCGACCATCGCCGCCGACGCCGGATTCGTGCCGTGCGCGGACACCGGGATCAGGCAGGTCTTGCGGTGAGCATGACCGCGCGCGTCGAGTGCCGCGCGGATCGCGAGCAGGCCCGCGTACTCGCCCTGAGACCCGGCGTTCGGCTGAAGGCTGACCGCGTGGAAGCCCGTGATCTCGGCGAGCCAGCGCTCGAGCTGAGAGGTCATTTCTTTATAACCGGCGGTCTGGGCGGCGGGCGCGAACGGATGCAGGCGACCGAGCTCCGGCCAGGTCACCGGGAGCATCTCGGCCGCGGCGTTGAGCTTCATCGTGCACGAGCCGAGCGGGATCATGGAATGAACGAGCGAAAGATCCTTGCCCTCGAGCTTGCGGAGATAGCGGAGCATCTCCGATTCCGAGCGGTGCGCATGGAAGGTCGGGTGCGTCAAATACTTCGAAACACGTTTGACCGTGGCCGGTATTTCCTGTCCGGCCCCATCCGGCATCACCCGTCCGCCGAAGGCGGACAAAATGTCATTGACGTCGTTTTCCGTGGTGGTCTCGTCCAAAGCGATCACCACTCCGTTTTTCTCGAACCGAAGATTAATTTTCTTCGATTCGAGCGCGAGGCGAAGCCTCGCCGCGTCGCCGGAGGCGACGCGCACGAAGAGAGTGTCGAATACGGTGGCCGTTCCCGTGTCGAGCCCCAGGTCGTTCAAGCCGTTGCGAAGCCGTAGCGTCAGAGCTCTCACCCGCAGCGCGATGCGCTCAAGCCCCTCGGGCCCGTGGTAGACGGCGTACATGCCCGCGATGACGGCGAGCAAAACCTGGGCGGTGCACACGTTGCTCGTCGCCTTCTCGCGGCGGATGTGCTGTTCGCGCGTCTGCAGCGCGAGACGCAATGCCGGCTTGCCGTGCGAGTCCTTGGACACGCCCACGATCCGTCCGGGGATGCGGCGCTGAAACTGCTCCTTGACCGCGAGATACGCCGCGTGCGGCCCGCCGAAGCCGAGCGGCACGCCGAAGCGCTGGGTCGTGCCCACCGCGATGTCCGCGCCGAACTCGCCCGGAGACTTAAAGAGCGTGAGCGCCAGCGGGTCCGCCGCAACGACGAGCTGTCCGCCCGCGGCGTGGACCTCGTCGGCGAACTTCGACCAATCTTTCACCGCGCCATAGGTGTCGGGGTATTGCACGAGGGCGCCGAGCAGTTTCTGCTCGCACGCCTGCGACGGCGTACCCACCACGACTTTCACGCCGAGCGGCTTGGCGCGCGTCTTCACGACCTCGATGGTCTGGGCGTGGCACTCGGAAGAGACGAAGAAGACGGCGCCTTCCGGATTCTCGGACGCATGAAGACAAATCGCCATGGCCTCGGCGGCGGCTGTGCCTTCGTCGAGCAACGAGGCATTGGCGACGGGCAGGCCCGTCAAATCAATGATTAATGTCTGGAAATTCAGGAGCGCCTCGAGGCGGCCCTGGGCGATCTCGGGCTGATAGGGCGTGTAGGCGGTGTACCAGCCGGCGTTCTCCAGGATCTCGCGCAGGATCACGGGCGGCGTCACGGTGTCGGCGTAGCCCTGGCCCAGGTAGGAGCGCCAGACGGCGTTCTTGGACGCGATTTTTTTCAGCTCGTTCAGCGCCTCGGCCTCGGACAGAGCGGCGGGCAGGTCGAGCGGCTTCTTGAGGCGGATGGCCGGCGGCACGACGGCGTCGATCAGGGAGTCGAGGGTCGGGCGGCCGAGCGCGGCGAGCATTTCCTTCTGGTCGGCCGAGCCGGAGCCGATGTGACGGCGCGCGAAGAGATCGGCCGGCGGCACGCCGGTGCCGTGATCCTTAGTGGCTTCCATGCGCGGCCTCCGCCTTCAGGAACTCTTCGTAGGCGGCGGCATCCATCAGCTTGGCGGCCTCGGCGGGAGCGGACGCCTTAAGCTTGAACAGCCAGCCCTTGCCGAAAGCTTCGGCGTTGACGAGCGCGGGGTCCTTCACCGCGTCGGCGTTGACGGCCGTGATCGTGCCGGAAACCGGCGCGTAAATGTCGAAGGCGGCCTTCACCGACTCGACGACGCAGCACGCCTCGCCCTGCTTGACCGTGCGCCCCACCTTGGGGGGCTCGATGAAGACCACGTCGGTGATCTCCTTCTGAGCGTGATCGGAGATGCCGACCGTGGCGGCGTCGCCCTCCAGATTCAGCCACTCGTGGGACTTCATGTACTTGAGCTTCTTGGCGTCGAGCATGGTTAGGCTCCCTTCTTGAGATTGGGCGACACGTAAAACGGAGTTTTGACGATCTCGGCCGGAATCTCCCGGCCATGCAACGTAACGGCGCACTTCGTTCCCGGGGCGAGGTCCGGCCGGTCGAGGTAGCCCGTGCCGATGCCCGCTTGCAGGCTCGGGGAAAAGGTCGCAGAGCAAAGCTTGCCCGCCTCTTTGCCGTCGATCATGACGGGCGCGCCCGCGCGCGGAACGCCGCGCTCGAGAAGCTTCACGCCGGTCAGCTTTCGCTTGATGCCGTCGGCCTTCTGTTTGACCAAGGCGCTCTTGCCGATGAAGTCGCCCTTGTCGAGCTTCACGACCCAGCCGTAATTGGCTTCATACGTGCTGATCCCGTCGTCGAGATCCTGGCCATACAAAAGGTAGCCCGCCTCCAGACGCAACACGTCGCGCGAGCCGAGGCCGCACGGCGCCGCGCCGAGCGAGCGCCCCTGCGCGAGCAGGTCTTCCCAGACGCGCACGACGATCTCGTTGGGCACGATGAACTCGCAACCGTCTTCGCCGGTGTAGCCGGTGCGGGTGATGTAGGACGGCTGGCCGAACAGTTCGAGCTCGAGCGCGCCGAAGCGCGGCAGGGCCGCCATCTTGGGCGCCAGCATGGACGCGATCTCGGCCGCCTTTGGACCTTGAACCGCGATCATGCCGAAATCGTCGGAGCGGTTCTTCAGGACGACGTTCATGCCCTTGGCGTGCGCCTGGAACCAGGCGAAATCCTTATCGGCCGTGGCCGCGTTGACGACGACCAGGTAGCGGTCCTTCTCGAGGCACGACACGATCACGTCGTCGACCACGCCGCCGTTCTCGTTAGGCAGGTGGGAGTAGATCGCCTTGCCGGGTCCGATGCGCGCGATGTCGTTGGCGTTGACCTTCTGAAGGAAGGCGAGCGCGTCGGGGCCGGCGACGAAAACCTGGCCCATGTGGGACACGTCGAAAAGGCCGCAGCGATGGCGCGTGGCCTCGTGCTCCTTCATGACGGATTCGTACTGGACGGGCAATTCCCAGCCGTGAAAGTCGACGATCTTCCCGCCCAAACGTTTGTGGGAGTCGTATAGCGCCGTCCGGCGCAGGGCCGCCGAGGTGGACATAAGCCTAAACTAGCATTTCAGTCAGGCTTTCGAAAGCACGGCCAGCATGACGCGCGCCAAGCGGCGCCGCTCCACCATGTCGTTCCAGCGCAGCTCCGCCACGAGCCCACCGTCGTCGTCGCGGTAGGCATGGTGCACGCGGCCGGGGATCGTCAGACGCTCGCCGCCGAGCTCGAACTGAACCAAGACGGTCTCGCCCTTCGCGAGCGGCGACGCGGTGGACAGCTCCCCTCCCCCCGCCGTGATCTTAAGGAGGCGGCCCCACGAGTCCTGGCGCGCCGCGGCGCCGGGAAAGCGGAGCAAGGCGGGCACGAGGAAAGGGGCGCGGATCACTGGGCGGCCTCCACGGGAGCGTGCCGGACCAAACGCGCGGGGCTCTTGCCGTCCTTCGCTTCGCCCACGGTCCAGAAGCGAACGCCGTCCCAGGCGAGGCCGGTCGGGATGAAGGTGCCCTCCGCGTATTCGGGCAAGGGCATGGCGTCGACCGCCTCTTCGGGACGGTCGAGCGCGAAGCGCGACAGCCGGCGCTCGACGGCGTCGAGCGTCCAAAGCGCCTTGCCGTCGAAGACGAGTCCCGCGGCCTTGCCGCCGCGCCAGCGGTACGTCGCCAGCACGCTGAGCTCGCGGTCCACGAGATGCTTTCGCAGGACCCTGGCCCGGGCGTCGAGCGTCCACAGATAAAGCCCGTCGAAGGCAAGTCCGGCCGAATTCGGCGCGGCCTTCGGATAGCGCGCGAGCGGCGTCATCTTCGCGTCGCGCATGCGGCGGATGATCGTCCCATCGGCGGAGACGGTCCACATCGCCTCGCCCGTGAAGGCCGCGGCGACGGGCGTCTCCGCGGTCAGGTGACGAACGATCTTGACCGAGGTGTCGTCGGGCGAGAGCGCGTAGAAGGATTGAGTGAACCACTCGACGAGCCACAGCGTCTTGCCGTCGTAAGCCAGGCCCGCGGGAGGCGCGACGGGCAGCTCCCAGCGGTCCACGCGCGAAGCCGCGACGACGCGGTTCTGCTCCGCGCGCTTGAGCGAGGCCACGCCGAGGCCCGCGGCCAGGAACAGGCCGACGGCCAGCGCGTACCAGACGGGCGAGCGGGAGAGCGGCGCGACGGCCGTGACGCTCAGCGCGGTGCCTTGATAGCGAAGGCCCTTGGAGACCGAGGACTTGAAGTCCTCCGGCGTCCAAGGCGGCGCGATGACCTCGGCCGCGCCGACGCGCATCAGGGCCACGGCCCGGGTCGCGTCGCGGACCTTGAGCGCGACCACGACGGGCATGAGCGGGAAGGCCCGGATCAATTCTCGAGTCAGCGCCTCGGCGTCGGCGCCCCCGCCGTCGACGAGGACGAAGGCCCGCGTTTTATGCTCGCGCGCGAATTCGAGCGCTTCCTCGAGACGGCCAGCACCCTCGGCGCGGTGGCCGAGCTCGCCCAGCATGAGGCCGAGCAGCTCGCGGTCGGCGGCTTCCTTCGCCAGCAATCCAATGGCGGCCATGTCAGTTCCCCGGCGCCGGAATCACGAGCGTGGCGCCCTCGGACGGGAGCCCGCGCTCGACCTTCTCGCGGTTCGCGTCGTAGATTCGTTCCCACTGGTTGGCGTCGCCGTAGTACTGCTTGGCCATCGTGCGCAAGGTGTCGCCCGCCTTCACGACGTGGCGCTTAGGCCACGCGGGCGGGGCCTTGACGCGGACCTTGGGCGTCACGATCGGCGCGGGACGGCCCATGAGCGCGGCGTTCTTCTCGGCGGCGCGGTACTCGAGCTCCTCGTTGCGCTTGAGCAGGGCGCGGTACTCGTCCTGCGCCTCGGCCACGCGCTTTTCCAGCACGCGCAGCTGGGATTCGGCCGTCGACTTATTACTCTCGGCGGTGCCCGCCTCCTGAGACATCGTCTTCTGCTTCTGCTCGAGGGCGGATAGGTCGACTCGCAAGGCCTCGGCCTCAGCGGCGGCCTTACCGACGAACTGGCCGGTGAAGGCGGGCGCGCCGAAGCGGTAGCTGAAGGTGCCTTGGTAGCCGCCGCCGAAACGGTTGAGGCCGGCGGTGGGCACGGTCATCGCGACGTCGAGGATCATCGGCGAGAAATTCAGGCCCAGTCCGAAGGAGAGCGTGCTGACGCCGTCGAGGCTCAGGCCCTTGCCCGCGCGCACGCGCAGCAGGCCCTGATGGAAGGAGGCTTCGATGCCCGGATAGAACTCGGCCAGTCCGCCGCGCACGCGGAAGTCGCCCGCGAGGGTGACGCGGCGGTTCCAGGTGTAGGCCGTCGCCAAGGTGATGCCGGGGCGCGGGTAAGCCAGCGCGGTGACGAAATCGCTCAGCACGAGGCCGGCCGACAGGCCCATGTTCGAGCGCGCGATCACGCCCGCGTCGAAGCCGAGGCCGAACTTGCTCTTGCTCCCGTCGCCCGCGTCGGAGTTGACGATTTTGACGTTCGCACCGATTTTCAACGGCTTGGACAAAGGGATTTCGCGGACCTTATATTCCTGGCCATAGTTGAACACTAACGCGTCGATGTCGCCGCCGTTGCGCTGGCGTTCCAGGAAATAGGCCGCCCCGATCGTCGCGGTGTTGATGGGCTCGTAGGGACGCAGGTAGGCGCCGGACGCGAAGGACAACGGGCCTTTGGGCGACAGCATGCGGCCCACCGTGCCCGAGCCCTGGACGTAGGGCGTGTTGGCCGTGCCGGCAGGATTATAAAAAAGGCCGAACGCGTCGTCGGCGATCGCCGAATACGCGGTACCCATTCCCATCGCTCTCGCGCCCGGCAGAACGTCGTTAAAAGCGACCGCCCCGGCGTTCGGGGCGGCCAGCGCGAAGGCGAGGAGGAGCGCCATCATCCTTCTCGTCATCGCGTCAATTATAGCCTGCCCCCCATTACGGAATTGAGTATCAGACGGCTTGACAGGACGCCCCGTCCGGCCCATAATCAGGTCATGAGCGAGGAGCCGAGGCATCAGACCAGCCGGGCCGGGGTGATCGTCCTCCTCGTCGCCGTCGGAGGTTCCGCAATCGGCGTGTTCGGCTGGCACCTCATGTCCAACCGGAAGGAAGGCCTCGACACCTCCGGGTTCGACATGAGCAGCACCCCCGACCCGTCCAAGTCCCAGGCGCCTCCCTTCTTCTCCCCGTCCGCGCCCTCCGCCCCGGCGCCCGTTCAGCAGACGAGCCTCGGAATGGTGAAGGCCGACGCCGGGATGAGCGTCGTCAGCCCCGGCTCCTCGACGCCCAAGCCCCAGGCCGCCTCGGGCGCGGCGAAGACCTCGGGTCCGAAAGAAGACGCCGTTCTAAGCTTCAAGGAAGCCGCGATCAAATACGAGAAGGCGGTCGGCGATTACGTGCGCAAGATGCAGGCCCGCTATCCGTCCATCGGCCAATATGGCAAGGATTGGGCCGCCTCGCCGCAGCTGCGCGCCTTGCGCGATCAATACTGGAAGGACAAGGATCCGCTCAAGTTCGCCTACGGCCTCGCCAAATCCGACGATTTCGGGAAGCTCATCAAGAAATACGGAACCGATCCGGGCATCCGTGCGACGCTCACCGAGGGCATCAAGGCGGCTCCCCCGGGCCTCATGAGCGCGGCGGGCGGTTTGGCCCAGAACGACACCGTCGTGAAAGATCTCGCGGTGACCGCGATCAAGGCCGTCGGCCTGCCCGCCAGCTTGACCGGCTTTCTCACCGGCGCCGACGTCGCCGCGCCGGACCAGAACAAGATCATGTCGGATATCATGAACTCGCCCGAGGGACGAAAGGCCATGCAAGGCCAGAACGCCCCCGCCGTGTCTCTGCCCGACAAGGACAAGGAGCCCGCTCAAACGAACGGCTTCACCCCGCTCGGCTCGCGGCGCTGAACGCCCGATGACGCCCCGCCTCCGCTTCGCGTTGGAGTGGCTGGGCGTTTTTCTTTTCTGCACCGCCCTCTGCGCCTATTTTCAATTCCAAACGCCGTACCTGCCCGAGACGGACGGCTACTTTCACATCAAGTTCGCATGGCTTCTGCGCCACCACGGCCTGTTCCGGGACGGGTTCCCGTGGGCGCACTTCAGCCTTTGGCGCGACGGCTTCAGCGACGGGGCCTTCCTGTTTCACCTCTTCCTGACCCCGTTCACGTTCGGCGATCTCGCCTTCGGCGGCAAGCTCGCGGCCGTGCTCCTGTCGGCGTTTCTCTTCTCGAGCTTTTTCGCGATCCTGACCTTGAACGGCGTCCGCGCGCGCTACTACTGGTTCGGCCTGCTTCTGCTCGGGGGCGGGTACTTCTGGTGGCGCATGCTCGTGCTGCGGCCGCAGGTGCTTTCCGCGGCGCTGATGCTGTGGAGCCTGCACTTCCTCCTTAACGGACGCCGCCGGGGCTTCGCCGCGCTCAGCTTTCTCTACCCGTGGTCATACGTCGCCGCTTTTTTGCCGCAGGTCTTCGCCGTCGTGCGCTGGGCGTACCTGAAGGCGACGCTCAAACGCGCCGATGTCCGGCTGGTCCTCGCCGGCGTGGGGTCGTACGGGCTCGCGATGCTCGTCCACCCCTACTTCCCGAAGAACCTGGTGTTCTTCTACGTTCAGAACTTCTATGTGATGTACCTCGGTCTGACCCACAAGGTCGACCTCTCGCTCGCCGGGGAGCTTCTCCCCC
>CALRXP010000110.1:0-8278 GCA_943372155.1 Candidatus Endomicrobiellum trichonymphae
CACGACTCCGGGCTCGAGGCTGCGGGCGAGCTCGACCGTCGTGGCCGTGGGGACATAGGCGACGCATACGGCGCCACGTTCGAGACCCGCGCGGGCCAGTTCGCGTCTCAGCGCGGGAATAAAAATTTTCGAGTTGAGAAACCGGAAGAGCGACCAGGTCGGAGGCAACACGCGGGGCGACAGGATGATCACCCCTTTGGGCGTGCTGTTGCTTCCGCCGGCCTTTCCGGGAAACAGAAGGTTATTGACGCGTCGCCACAGGCGCGGCAGATCCTTCCAGGCGGGGTTGCGGAAGCCCGTGTTTTCGACGAAATACACGCGCCGTCCTTCGGCGGCGAAGGCCGCGGCGAAGATCTGATGGCGCTGCCAGGCCGTGTCCCAATCGATGCTGCTCAGGACGACGACGGACGAGGGAAACGAGGGCTCTTTCAAGAAAGGTCATCATACAAAAGTGTTAAAGTCGAGAATGAAACCTTACCGGGGCGCTCCGGCGATTTTGGCCGCCGCGCTTATGCTCGGCGGGCTGCGGGAACCGCTACTTTTCGCGCTCGGCGGAGCCGTGATCTGGCTTTTGGTCCTGCGCGAGCGCCCGCCCCTGGGCCCGGCAAGAGCCTGGTTGCCGTGGCTGGCCTGGGCCGCCCTCTCGGCCGTCCTCTCGGCACAGCCCTTGGCGTCCGTGCCCGCGCTCGCGCGCTGGTCTGCCGCCCTGGCATTCGCCTCCCTGGCGGCATCGTGGGATGCGGCGGAGCGGCGGCGCTGGCTTGCGGTTCTCGCCGTGACCGCCGGCGTGCTCGCGGCGGCGGCGTTGTGGACGGGGGCGGGCTTGCGCTGGAGCTACGGCCCGGTGATGACGGGGCTCCTCCCGCCTTATTACAACTACACGGCCTTCGCGCTCGCGGCGGCCGCGGCCGGGGGGGCGGCCGTTGCCTTGCACGACCGCGCGACGCGCCGGGAGCGGCTGGCGGGCGCGGCGACGTTCGCGGTCGGAATTCTTTGCGTGCTCCTCGCGCGCTCGAGGGGCGCTTGCCTGGGCCTCGCCGCGGCCGGGGTGCTCTGGTGCGTCCGTCGCTGGGGGCTGCGCGCCGCGGTCGTCGCCGCCGTGGTCGCCCTCGTCGCGGGCGGGGTCTGGCGATCGGCCCTCGCGGACAAGAGCGGCCGGCCGTATCCGGAGGTTCGCCTAAAGATTTGGAAATCCGCGGCGGAGACGGCCTCCGATCGTCCTTTGCTCGGTGAGGGGCCCGGCTCTTTTACGGCCGGCTTCCGCCGTCATCCCTTCGCCGTCGAGGACGGAGCGGCGCGGTGGGGCCTGTACGCGGATTACGCGCATAGCGAGCCCCTCCAGGCGGCCGCGGAGACCGGTTGGGCGGGGCTGGCGTTGTGGCTGCTGGGCTTCGGCTCTTTCATCGTCGCGCTCGCGCGCGGCTCTCAGCCCGAGCCCGCTCGTGAGGCCGCCGCCGCCGCGCTGGCGGCGATGTCGGTTCAGCTTCTCGTGGACAACATGCTTCAACTGCCCGGTCTCGCGTTCTTGTTTTTCTCGGCCGCCGCGGTCGCCGGGTCGGCGCCGGCGGGCGGACGACGCTGGCCTGCGGGGCTCGCTTTCGCGGGCTGCGTCTTGGCTCTGACTGCGTGGATGCCCCGCACACTCGCTCGAGGAAATCCGTCGCGCGCCGTCGCGCTGTTTCCCGCGGATTCGGAGTTGCGCGAGGATCTGGCCTATAGCCTCATGGGCGCGGGCCGCGCGGCCGAGTCGGACCCGGTTTGGAACGAGGCTTCACGCCTCGCTCCCTACAACGCGATTTATCCGTATCAGCGTGCCCGCATCGCGGCGGCGCGCGGGTCATGGGTCGATGCAGAATCGTTCTCGGCGCGCGCCGCTGAGCTCGAGCCCGGCTTCCTCAACGCTCGTATGCTCCGGGCGGAGGCTCTTTGGAGGCTCCAGCGCGCCGCTCAGGCACGAGCCGAGCTCGCGGCGATCGCCGCGGAGCGGTCCGTGCGTGCGGAGCGGTCCGCCACGGCGCATTACGACGAGGAAATCCGGGGCTTCGACGCGGCGCAGTTCGAACGGATCGCCGCGCTCGCGCGCGGCGGGCGCTAGCGCCGGTTGGGTTTGGGCGCGGGAGCGAGCTTAGGTTGGGGTTCGGGACGCGGCGAGTCGCGCACGCCCTGTTTCTTAAGCCAGTATTCCATCTTCGGCACCTGCCACTGGTAGTCCACGGGCCCGCCGCCTGCCTGCTTGAGCGGAAGGATTTTGGTGCCGAGCCACGACAGGTCGGGGGAGTCGGCGTTCATCGTCTCGAGCACGCGCGGGCGCAGGATCGCCGCACCCCAATCCGGGAACCAAGGCGTGCCCGCTTCGGGAAGGCATTCGGCGTAGGGCACCAGCGTCCCTCCTTTGTCCTCTCGGAACGCGCGGCGCGGATTCCAGCGGTCGTACGGCGAGACCGTCGCGGCGGCGTCGATGGTGGGATCGTCGAGCAGCGCGGCGACACCCGCGTCGATGAGCGGCGTGCTCACGGCGCCGGTGTTGGCAAATAGGAGCACCAAAAGCTCGAGCTCCGCTTTCTCCGACTTGAGGTCCTCGACGATCTGGCGGTAGCCCAAGCGAACGCGCGTCGCGTCGGTGGGACGAGGGCCGTCCTCGCGCGCCGGCAACGGATCGAGCACGATGGCTCCGAGCTGGACGGCTATGCGGCGGACGGGCTCGGAGCTCGTCTGCGCGTACAGCCTGCGCGCGTGCTCGGAACCCTTGGCCGCGAGCAGCGGATAGGCGGCCAGCGGCCGGCCCATCACCTCGGCCCCGTTGCCCGGGAAGTCGATGCTGTCGTCGGGATCGACGAGGAGCGCGCAAATCATTAGGCCTTCACCTCCAGCGTCTCGGCGGCGTCGAGCGCGGCGGCGACGGTGGCGTCCCAGGAGTGGCGCTCGACGGTGCGCACGCCTTCGGCGATCAAGCGCAGCGAGAGGCCCGGCGTCGTGTTCAAGGTGATGATGTGCTCGGCCAGGCCCGCGGCGTCGCCGACGGCGTACAGCAGGCCGTTCTCGCCGTCGCGGATGAACTCGGGCAGCGCCCCGGCGCGCACGCCGAGCACCGGGCAGCCTTCGGAGAGGGCGTGAAGTGCGAGCGAGGGAAAACCTTGCCGGCCCGTGGGCTCGACGAACGCCTTCGCGGCGCGGAAGTACTCCATCTTCTTGGGATGAGGAAGCTCGCCCAGGAAGGTCACGCGTTCGCCCAGCATCAGCGCCTGCGCGCGCTCGCGCAAAGCGGGCAAGGCCGGGCCGTCGCCGATCACGGTGAGATGGACGTCCATGCGCAAGCGCGCCACGGCGGAGAGCACCGTCTCGAAGCCGGCGAGCGACGCGGAGTCGACCACTCCGGCCGTGACCAAGGTGAAGCCGCGGGCGCGGGAAGAGCGGACGGTGACGAGTGCGATCTGCTGGGCGAATATCTGGTCGTACGCGTAGGGGATCACGCGCATCTTGCTCTCCGGCACGCCCCAGGCGGCGACGAGCCCGGCCATATGACGGCTCGGCAGCAGAAGCAGGTCGGCGGCGAGCGTCAGGCGCTTGACCTCGGCGAGCGAGTCGGGGGAAGCGCCGGCGTAGGACTCGATGAGGCGAAGGACGGTGGCCTTGCCCGCGTTCTTTGCCGCGAGCAGGGCGGCGGGCTGCAGGCTGTTGATGACGACGACGTCGGAATCCGAAGCGAAGCCTTGAGACGCGAGAAGCTCGGCCGCCGCCTCGCTCGGTCCGTTGGGGACCATCTGCATCTTAGCCGAATGGCCGCGGGCGGGCGCGCGTTTGACGATCTCCCGGCAGAAGGCGTCTTCGCCGTTGGGAGAGGTGGGGTCGGGAATCAGGAGCAGGCGCACGTCAGCTCCGGGCGACCGCGGCCGGGGTGGCGCGCAGGATCGTCGGAGGGAGCTGGCCCATGGAGTGCTCGAATCGCTGGGCCGGGCGTCCCGCGTTGAAGGGGATGTTCAGGGTCTTGCGCACGTCGCGCTCGACCTGATCCCGGAGGCTGACCAGCTTGGCCGCGCTCAGGTGATCGGTGTAGACGTAGGCCTTGTACCCGCCGTCCGGATCTCCCTTGTAGTAGTCGGCGACCATGGTGTAGTCCACCTCGTAGCCGTACAGGCGGTCGCCCGTCTCGGGATAGGTGTACACCCAGACGTTTTTCATCGTCGGGTGCTGGACCGCGCGGTCGTAATAGGGCGTGCCGGGGTACGTCGTGATGATCGTGACGTCGAAATCGTCGGGCTTGGCCTCGAGTAGCCAATCGCGCGTTTCCATGATCGTCTGCTCGGACTCGCCGGGGTGGCCGATGGACATCAGGGCCTTCACCTTCAGGCCGTGGCGCTTGGCGATCTCGACGCAGCGGGTGTTCTCTTCGCGGGTCGCGCGCTTGTTGATGTTTTGCAGGATGCGCGGCGAGCCCGACTCGAATCCCGTCAGGATCCAGCGGAAGCCCGCGCGGTACATGGCGTCGGCCTGCTCATCTGTAAAAAGCTGTGACTTGATGAAGCCTCGCAGGCGCCACTCGACGCCGCGCCTCTGCTGCTCGGCGGCGATCGCGTTCATCAGCTCGACCATCTTCGGGTTGACGTTGAGCTCGTCGTCGTAAAGCATGAAGCCCTTGGTCCCGTAGGTGTCGGCGAGGTGGGCGATCTCCTTGACCACATTCTCGGTGCTGCGGGTGCGCACGCGGCGCAGCATCGGCGATTCGCGCCCGCCGCAAAAGCCGCAGGCGAACGGGCAGCCGAGCTGGGCGATCAAGCTCATCGCGGGGACGTTGTCGATCGAGTAGTGATAGCTGTGAGCGTCGACCAAGTGTCGCGCGGGAAACGGGAGCTCGTTGAGCATCTTGTTCGTCAGGAACAGGGCCGTTTTCGGGTCGTCGCCGTCGACGATCTTCGGCGCGCCTTCCTTGATCGCCTCGAAGATGGCCTCCTCGCCGTCACCCGGGACGAGGACGTCGTAGGTCGCGAGCATCTTCTGCATCGCGGTCGCGGCGCGGCCGGGCGCCTTGCGGGCGAGCTCGCCCTTGTAGGCGGCGTTGATCAAAGTGATATGCGGCCCGCCGAGGATGATCTTGGCCGAGGGCCTGGCGGCCCGCAGCGCCTGGGTCACGCGGAAAGCGGCGGGCATCTGGGGCGTCGTGGACGTTAGGCCGTACACGTCGGCCGTGCTCGTCTCGGCGTGGAGGCGGATGACCTCTTCGTAGTTCTCGATTCCCGAGAGATCGAGCATTTCGACCTCGTGGCCCGCGCCCTCCAAGGCGGCGGCCACCCGCAGGATTCCAAGGGTCATGAAGACCCTTTCATCCAGGAGGAATATAGAAGGAGGCGTTATGAGGCAAACGCGCATCTGATTTATTGTAACAGGGGCGGTAGGGGGCGTCAATGTCGGTCCGGTTACGTCTTTGCGAATGCTATTTTTAGTCGGAAAAGTGCTTTTTGGCGCATTCCGGGCAAACCCCGTGTGAGAACTGGGCGGGGGTCTTGGCGGACACGAAATCTTCGAGGCTTTGGTAAGCTCCGCGCTCGTCGCGGATGCGGCGGCAGTAGGCGCACATCGGCAGAATGCCTTCGAGCGTGCGCACCCGTTCGGTCAGCTGGACGATGCGTTCGGCCACGCGCAGGCGGGTGCGCAGGGCGTCCACATCGAGCGGCTTGGTCAGAAAGTCGTCGACCCCTTCGTCCATGGCCTTGGCGTAGTGATCCGGACCGAGCATCTTGCCTGTGAGCAGGATGAAGTAAACGTAAGGGGCTTCCTTGCGCGAGCGGACGCGGCGGCAGAGCTCCAGGCCGTCGATGTCGGGCATTACCCAATCGCTGACGACGATGCGCGCGCCGGTCCGGCCCAGAGCGTCCCAGGCCGAGGCGCCGTTGACCGCCTCGACGACGTCGTAGCCGAGCTTGAGCAGGGAGCCCTGCAGCAGGGCCCGGCTCGTGCGGTCGTCTTCGGCGATGAGCACCTTCATGACTTCGATGCTAGCAAAAGCAGAAACTCATGGTTGCCTTTGGGCCCGACGACCGGCGATTCGAGCAGGCCCTTTTCGGTGAGCCCGAGCTCCGTCGCGGCCACGCGGATCTTCTCCACGGCTTGAAGCCGCACCGCGGGATCGCGCACGACGCCCCCGGGGGCGAGCTTCGGCCCGACCTCGAACTGGGGCTTGACCAGGACGACGAGCTCAAAAGGGACGGCCAGGCAGGGCAGCACGAAGGGCAGGACCTGAGCCGAGGAGATGAACGAGACGTCCATCACGGCCAACGACGGCTTGGGATCGAACCACTCCGGCTTGAGAAGCTTCGCATGAGTCTGCTCGCGTGAGACGACACGCGGATCATTTTTAAGCTTGTCGGCGAGCTGGGCCGTTCCAACGTCGATGGCGTAGACCTTCGAAGCGCCGGATTGGAGAAGACAATCTGTGAACCCACCCGTGGAAGCTCCGACGTCCATACACACGCGGCCTTCGGCCGCGATGGAGAACGCGTCGAGGGCGGCCTTCAATTTAAGACCGCCGCGCGAAACATAAGGACATGGATCGGATTTTAACGAGAGGACCGCGTCTTCGGGCACGGAGTCGCCGGCTTTGCCGGCGGGAATTCCATTGACGAGCACTAGCCCGGCCATAACGGCGGCCTGTGCTTTCGTCCGGGTCTCGAAAAAACCCTTTTCAACCAAAAATATATCCAGACGCGCGCGTTTGGCCATGACCTATACGTATGATAGTATTAAGCCGCTTGATCACGCGTTTCCTCGACTGCCGCGGCACCGCCGCCCGTTACTTCGATTGGGTGACGCGCGAAGTGGCGGCGATGCGCAAGAAGCCGCGGCTGGCGACAGTCCTCTTTCGGCCGAAGCAGAATCCCGCCTCGCTCCAGTACCGTGACCTGATGCTGCGCGACGCCGCGCGTCTCGGCATCCCCGTGGACGGCCATGAGGCCGAAGACGAAGAGTCCCTGCTCGCCTTGGTCCGCCGCCTCAACGCCGACCGCTCGGCCTCGGGGCTCATGCTCCTCTACCCGCTGCAATGCGCGCTCAAGGACGAAGACGTAATGGACCTCGTCTCGGCCGCCAAGGACGTCGAGGGGCTGAACTCGACGAACCTCGGCTACCTCATCAAGTTCAAGCGCTTCCTCGACGAGGCCCGCGGGGTGAAGTGCGTCGTGCCCGCCACCGCCAAGGCCGTCGTGAAAACGCTCCAGGCCTACCCGGAGATCGCCATCGAGGGTTCCTTCGCCGTGGTGGTCAACAACTCGATGCGCGTCGGCAAGCCGTTGGGGCTCATGCTTGAGAATCTCGGCGCCACGGTCGTGAAGTGCTACGACAAGACTCCGCGCACCGTCCTCGAGGAGCAGGTCCGCCGCGCTGATCTGCTGGTCACCGCCGTACCCGACCCGTCCTTCAAGCTCGACCCGTCCTGGATCAAGAAGGGCGCCGTTGTCGTCGACGTTTCCTACCAGGGTAACGTGGACGCGAAAGCCCTTGAGGGCGTCGCTTCCTTCCTGACCGCCCCCGACAACCGCATCGGCGCCATGACGCGCGCGATGACGTTCGTCAATCTCGTCTACTGCGCGAAGAACACGCCCCTTCGCGGCGCTCGTGTCCCCAGTCTGGGCTGATTTCGGCCTCGTTTACTGCGCCGCGGTCTGGGGCGCGACCTTCTACATGGTCAAGGACGCCTTGGATGGCGTCGATCCGGTGGCTATGGTATGCCATCGTTTCCTGCTTTCAGCGCTCTTGCTGGCGCCGTGGGCGCTCGTTCGGCCTTCTCGCGGCCGTCATTTGAAAGAGTCCCTGATTCTCGCCGTTTTCTTGTTTTTGCTGTATACGACGCAGACCATAGGCCTCGGGTACACGTCTGCGTCGAATTCGGGGTTCATCACCGGCCTGTTCGTGATCTTCGTTCCCATTTTCTTGCTTTTGTTTTTTAAGAAGTCCCCGACGCTCGTCCAGTGGGTTTCTTCATTTCTGGCTTTGTTGGGGCTGTGGATGCTGACGGGCGGAATCTCTTCCGTTAACTTCGGTGACGTGATTACCTTGGTGGCCGCGGCGACGTATGCCGCTCACTTGTTGGCCACGGATAAATTCGTGCGTGCCGACGCCGATTCCGTCGTCCTCGCCTTCCACCAGTTCTGGATGACCGGCGCGATGGCCTTGGCCTATTGCCTCATCTCGGGCCGTTCGCTGGCCGTCACCGGCGACCGTGCCGCCGGCACCATCGCCTTCCTCGCCGCCGTCCCGACGCTCTCCGCCTTCTTCATCCAGATGTGGG
>CALRXP010000111.1:0-8241 GCA_943372155.1 Candidatus Endomicrobiellum trichonymphae
TCTCCGGGGGGCGCCCTCATGTGGACCTACTGCGTCCGGACGCAGTAGGTCAGTGTCAGCGCTTAAGCTGGGACGGCCAGGTCTTCTTGACCGCCTTCAAGATCGAGTCGGCCACGCCGCGCGCCGACTCCTCGAAAGAATAGACGCTCCCGGCGTCCGAGCCCGACCACAGAACGTCTTGGGTCGCGACGTGAACCAGCCGCGCGCTCACCCCGAGACGGCCGTACTGAGTCACGGCGCGCGGCTCACGCCGCACAACGCGCACGGTGCGGTAGCCTTGGAGTTCCGTGACCTCGGTGCTCGCGTAGCTGCCGTCGGGTTGAAGCACGCGCTTGGTCCGGCGTTTGTAGATCGGGTCTTGATGCGTGTCCACGACGTCGGCGCGAACCAGGCTTTCGCGCGATTCCCGGAAATCCGTGATGCGCCCGAACAACAGCGCGTCTACGCCGAGAGCTTTGCCGAGCGCCTTCGAATCGGTCGCCGACAGCCGTTGCTCGCGGAGGACCGCGTCCACACGGGCCCGCTCGACAACATCATAGCCGGCGGCGAGCAAGCCTTGTTCGAAAGCCCCCGCGACGACTTCACCGGAACCCGGATGACCGCCGTAATCGGTGAAGCCGACGACGGCCACGCGCTTGACCGAAGCGAAATTAAAATCCGTCTTGACCGCCACAGTGGCCGTGGCGCAAGCGCCAAGCAGAACCGCCATGACGAGCGCGTATCGGGGATGAATCATACCCCTATCATACGCCGGAGCGACGCGTTCGTTCAACGACGGTTTCGTCTCAGAGCGCCCACTGGGAGATGTTGACCCCCGCCAGGGCGTCGCGGCCGTTTTCGCGGCGGCTCGCGTCGAGGCCCATCCAGAACACCTCGATGGCGTCGAGCGCCTTCTTGCCGCCGCGGATGAACTTCTTCTGATCGAAACCGGGCAGCGCGAAGGTCTCCTCGAGCTCGCGCCACACGTTGACGCCGTGGCCTGCCTCGATCTCGGCGTGGAACTTAAAGAACGCGAGCGGGATCAGCTCCAGGCCCTCGGACGCGCGGCGCGCGTTGACGGCCTCGAGGCCCCGGATCAGCTGGCGCCAGAAGTTGCCCGCTTCCAGGCGCGGACCGCCGCCGAGGCCCGAGGCGGCCCAGCACTCGATGGCGAAAGACGCGCCGGCCCCGATCATCGGGTCGTGCGAGCCGTACGTCTTGTCGAGGCCGTTGAGAAAGCGGTGCGTCGCCTCCGAACCCTGCGCCCACCGGCCGAGCTGCATCGGCTCGAGGCCGATGACGGCCCCGGCCTCGCGCAGCCAGTTGAGATGAGCGTTGCCCGTGGCGAAGGTCCGGCCTTCGACCGAGCCCGTGCGCGGGTCCAGGCCCACGCCGCACTCGTTCATCAGGATGTTGCGCGCGCAGCGCTCGCCCTCGAGCGTGCCGGCGTTGACCATGCGCTTCACCTGAAGCACGAGGAAGTGGTTGGAGAACACCGAGAACTGGACGAGCAGGTCGGCGACCTGCTCCTCGTCCGCCTCGCCCCGGGCGAACCACGAGGTGAAGGGATTGTCGGTGATGACGGGATGGGTGAACAGCTCTTTGCGCACGACGCTCTTGAAGGCCTCTAAATTTTCCATGCCGTCAGTATAGCGCCGGCGCGTGTTTCTGTGAAGTAGCTAATATTGACATAAGTGTTAACCCATGGTTAACTATAGCTATGGACCTTTACCAGCTGCGCTATTTCCTCGAAGTGGCCCGCACGCTCAACTTCACACGCGCCGCCGAGAACCTCGGCATCTCGACGCCCGCCGTCAGCAAAAGCGTGGCCCTGCTCGAGAGGTCCGTCGGCGCCCCCCTCCTCACCCGCACGCGGCGCTTAGTCCAGATGACGCAGGCCGGCGAGCGCCTCAAGGCCCACGCCGAAGGCATTTACGACCGGATCGAGACCGCGCGCCTCGATCTGCGCGGCGAGGCGGCCCAGCCCGCCATGCTCAAGATCGGCAGCCGGGAAATGATCACCAACTATCTGCTGGGCCCGTCTCTGCTCGACTTCCGCAAGAAGCACCCGGCGACGCGATTCGGCGTGTACGAGCTCGGGCCCCGCGAGATGGCGCAGGCCCTGCGCAAGGACCAGATCGACTTCGGCTTCTACTACAGCGCGGAGATTCCCGATCCGGCCCTTGAGATCCGGTCGCTGGGAAAGCTCTCCTCCCACGTCTATGCGTCGCCCTTACTCTGGAAGGGCGCCAAGGCTCCGCGCGACTTCAAGGACGTGTGCGCCCTGCCCTTCATCGCGCCGCGCTACTTCGGCGCCGACCCCGCCGAGCCGAGCCTGGACGGTTTCCCGGACCAGGAGAATCCCCGTCACATCCAGTACGAGGGAGAATTCTTGGAGACGCACCGCCGTTATGCGCTCGACGGCATCGCGGCCGCCGTGCTGCCGGACTTCGTGATCAAGCGCGAATGGAAGGAAGGGTTGGTGGCGCGCCTGCCGGGGCCGGAGTTGGG
The DNA here is from genome assembly GCA_943372155.1 of Candidatus Endomicrobiellum trichonymphae. GTDB lineage: Bacteria > Elusimicrobiota > Elusimicrobia > UBA1565 > UBA9628 > GWA2-66-18. Next base: position 2,491 of record CALRXP010000111.1, read on the forward strand.
GCGCGAAATCTACTTCCTGAAGCGTCGAGGGCGCCCTTTGCCCCCTTCGGTGGCGGGCTTCATCGACATCGTCGCCCGCTCGATCAAACGCGTCGCCTACTAGGGACGGGCAGGACCCTTCGTTTTTCCGACTTCCATTCTTCCCTCTGGGGTTTTGATCATTTTTTTGATCAAAACCCTCCTCTCAAGATTGGACATCGAAAAAATGAGCCTATGGCCGCCGGCAGGCCCCGCGGGCGCGAGTTCGGGTTCGGCTTACGCTTTCTTCAGCTTGAAGCGGCTGAGGCGGAACCGGTGCAGGTTCAGCTCGGACTTGCCGCCGACGATGAGCTCGGCCATGGATTTGCCGACGATCGGGGCGAACTTGAAGCCGTGGCCGGAGAAGCCGGCGCAGACGAAGCCGTTCGGCGCGTCGGGCAGGCGGTCCATGATGAAGTCGTCGTCGGGCGTGTTGTCGTACCAGCAGACATGGCCCTCGAAATCGACGAAGTCGGCGAGCTCGGGCATGAATTGCTTGAGGAACTTGCGGCACTCCTTCTCAAACTTCGGCGAGAGCGTGCGCAGCTCGTCGGCGTTCGCGGCCTTCACGACCGGTCCCTTCTTATGGCAGCCGATCTTGATGAAGCCCTGGATGTGCACGGGGAAGCCGTAGAAGCCGCCGGTGAGGCTCGCGAAAACGGGGAAGTGCTCGGGGCGGTAACGGCCGCGGCCCTCCTGCGGGCGGAGGAACAACTGCTCCTGCTTCGTGATTTTGATCGGCACGCCCCACGGCTTGAGCAGCTCGTTGGACCAGTAGCCAGACGCGAAGACGAATTTCTCCGCCTCCCACACCTTGCCCGTCGCGTCCTTGACCGACTTGATGCCGGTCTTGTCCTTCTGGATCGAGACGACCTTCACGCCGTTGCGGATCTTCACGCCCTTGCGCTGGGCGATGGACGCGGTCGCGGCGACGGAGCGATTAGCCCAGATCATGCCGCCGTCGGGATGGAACAACGCCCACTTAAAGGCGCCGGAGCGGTACATCGGGTATCGCTTCTTGACCTCGGGAGGCATGAGCTTCTCGAAGCGGAGCTTGCGGTCCTTGAGGACGGCCATGCTGGCCGATTCGTAGCCCACGGCCTTCGGCGCGAGCTCGAGCATGCCGTTCTGTAGAAGAAGGGTCTCCTCGGCGAGGGTGTTCATCTCGAGCCACAGCGGAAGCGCCTTGAGCGCCATCTCGGTGTAGAAGGAGTCCTTGCCGTAGGTCAGGCGGAAAACGCGCAGATGGTCGCCGGAGGCCGCCCACTGGTTGGGGACGTCGCGCTGGTCGAGGACGGTGACCGTGTGGCCGAGCAGAGCCAGATGATAGGCCGTCTGCACGCCCATGATGCCGCCGCCGACCACGATGACCGAGTTCTTGACGCTCATTTGAGAAACCGCCCTCCGATCTTTCGCGCGACGCCTTCCGGCGCCGAACCGTGGCTGACGCGCAGCCACTTTCCGCCTTCCGACTCGGCCATCTCGCCGAGCTCCACGTCCGCCGTCACGACCGTCGTGCCGCCGCCGCCGCTCCACTTCCGCGAACGCACGCGGTCGAGGATGATGTCGTCGGCCGTCGATTCCCGGGTGAAGCTGACGCGAAAATTATCCGGCCTCGGGCCTCCAAGCGCCCGAAACGCCCCGTCAAAAAAGAGCTCGATCTCGATCGCCGGGCCGGCGTCCTCGCACAGCTGGGCGAAAATCACCGTGACCCGGTCCGTATCCGCGTCTTCCTGCGCCTCGCGGCCCGGACCGCCGTATTCATAGGCGGTGCGGACCAAATTCGTGCCATCGACGCAGAACAGCCGGCTCATCGTAGCTTATTTTAGCAAAGCGACAACGGCCGGAGGGCCCTTGACGCCTCAATCCCAGGCCTTTACACTGACGGGGTCCCTTCCCCTAATATGAAGCGTCTGTCCGCGCCTTTGGCGCTCGCTTTACTGCTCGCCTTCACCCCCGCGCGGGCCGACAAGGACACAGCCGACGCTCCCGCCGCGACGCCCGCCCCGGCCCCGCTCAACTGGCGGGTGATGCCGGCCGATACGGGCCCCGGCCCGGCGCTGAGCGGCCTGTCCGGCACGCCGTCGCGCGGCCTGCTCCGTGATTTTAAGATGACGCTCGAGGGTCAGCCCGAGGGTAAGGCCAAGACCGAGCTGACGACGATCGTCTCCGACCTGATCAAGTCCGCCGACGCGCTCAAGCCCGTCGAGCAACAGATCTGGATCGACAATCACCTGGGCGAGCTCAACAACGCTCTGCGGCACATCCCCGACGACGCCCCCAAGGCGTTCGCCGCCCAGGCCGCGAGCCAAGGCGCGGCTCTGAACAATCGCGCCGAGCGGTGGCAGGAAGGCCGCGAGCTCGCCAACATCGCTCTCTCCTACGATCCGAGCGACAAGGACGCCCTGATCACCCGTTCGCAGGCCAGCTCCGCGCTCAATGACTTCGCCCACGGCTACGCCGACGCCGACGCGGTCCTGCGCGCGGCGCCGAGCACGAGCGCGGCTTGGACGGCGCGCGCCGCGGCGTCCTACGGTCTCGGGAACTATCTGCAGGCCGTCGAGGACGCGCGCCGGGCCCTGGCCATCGACCCGAACGACGCGACCGCCTACGCGTTGATGAAGCTGTCCGAGGGACGAAGCGCCGCCGCGCCGAAATTCGAGAATACGAGCCTCGCCCAATCGGTCGAGCGCGAGTATCACGGCATGGTCCAACAGCTCAACCAGGTGGAGACCATCCGCCAGATGCCGCCGGAGCACCCGGCCGAGAAGGCCGTGCGCCGGTTCGTCGAGACCGCCGGCTCGAAGCTCGCGGTGAAGGACTACAACGGCGCGATCGGCGAAGCCGACAAGGCGCTGGAGCTCGAGAAGGACAACAGCAACGCCTTGTTCTACCGCGCCGCGGCTGAGAACCTGCTCGGCCGCTACGGGGACGCCGAGCGCGACGCCTCACGCGGTCTGTCCATCTCGCCCTCGGCCGCCTTTCTGCGCGACGCCCGCTCCTGGGCGTACATCCGCATGGGACGCTTCGCCGACGCGATCGCCGACGCCAACCACTCGCTCGAGATCGACCCGAAAAACCCCTACGCCTTCGCCAACCGCGGCCACGCCAGCGAAGGCCGTGGAGACTACGAGGCCATGGCCGCCGACCTCAAGGCCGCGGCCGTGCTCAATCCGCAATTCGAGCCCGACTACCGCGACTCGACCCGGCGCCACGGCCTGGTTCCCGCCGAGCTCGCGCGGGAGCAGCAGGCTCCCACCCTCGCCGACCGCATACCCGTGCGCGCCCGCTCGTTCGGCGTCGTGCTCGTCTTCACTTTGGCCGGCGGCCTGCTCATCGGCTTCGGCCTCATGCACATCAACAACGGCCTGCGCGACAAGGACAAGAAAACCGCGCTCCCGCCGTCGGGCATCGAACTGCATTACGAACTGGGCAAGGCGATCGGCCACGGCGGCATGGGCGTCGTCTACGAGGCCCGAGACAAACGGCTTAAGCGCCCGGTCGCCATCAAGATGCTCCGCGAGGAGTTCAGCCTGGACGACGCCGCGAAAAAGTCGCTCATCGAGGAAGCGGCGATGGTGGCCGAGCTCAAGCACCCTTCGATCGTGGATATTCACGCGGTCGAGCAGGACGAGCGCGGCATGTACCTCGTGTTCGAGCGTCTCGAGGGCGTCACGCTCGACGAGATGATCACCGCGCGGAAGATCCTGCCGCTCATGGAGGCCAAGCGCGTGCTGGGCCCCGTCTGCGCCGCGCTCGTGTACGCGCACGAGCACGACGTCGTGCACCGCGATCTCAAGCCCGGCAACGTGATGCTGCTCAAGGACGGCGGCGTAAAGGTCCTCGATTTCGGCATCTCACGCCACGCCGCGCTCGCGGGAAAACCCGCGACCATGACCCAGACCGTCGTCGGCACGCCGCACTACATGGCCCCCGAGCAGGAGTACGGCGTCATCCGCAAGGAGAACGACGTGTTCGCCCTCGGGGCCGTGCTCTACGAGATGGTGACCGGCGTGCGTCCTTTCGACGGCACCACGCCCGCCAAACTCGCCAAACGCTACCTGCGTCCGTCGACGCGCGTGCCCGCCTTAGGTCCTGAAATCGACTCGCTCATCGACCGCGCGCTCGAGCCGGATCCCGACAAGCGGATCTCCACCCCGGCGGAGTTCTGGAAGCAGCTCGAAGCGATCAACCCGCGCCCTACGCGCGATTGACGGCGAGAAAAATCGTGTGGCGCTCGTCGAGGCCGCTCTCGGAGGAGTCCACGAGCTTCTCCTCCACATCGAAACCCGCCTTGCGCAGCCGCATGCCGAAGGTCTTGTCCGGCGTGGAGGACCAGATCGCGAGAATACCGCCGGGACGAAGCGCGGTGTAGGCCGCGGCCAGTCCTTCCTGGGAATACAGCCAGTTGTTGGAGTCGCGGGTGAGGCCTTCGGGTCCGTTGTCGACGTCGAGCAGGATGCCGTCGAACTCGGCGAGCTCGGTCTGAAGGCTCATCGAGACGTCCTGCACACGGACCTCCACGCGCGGATCCTCGAGCGGGCGCCCCGCGAGATCGGCCAGCGGTCCACGATTCCACTCGACGACGGCGGGCATCAGCTCGGCCACGACGACCTTGCCCGCGGGGCCCAGCGATTTGAGCGCCGCCGCCAAGGTGTAGCCCATACCCAGGCCGCCGATGAGGATCTTCGCCTCAGGCAGATGGGAGAGCTTGCCGCAGACGAGGCGCGCGAGGTCGTCCTCCGACTTATGGATGAGGCTGCTCATCAGCTCGGTGTCCTGCACCCAGATGGTGAAGACTCCGTTCTTCTTCGAGAGCCGCAGCGTCGTCCCGTCGCCGGGGATGCGCACGCCGCCGAGCTCGAAGGTTTCGTCGCTCATTCGCCGCGTTTGACGATGAGCTTCCACTGCGCCGGATCCACCGGTTGGACCGACAGCTGGGAGCGCTTGAACAGCATCATGCCCTCGAGCTCGGGCATGCCGCGCAGCTCATCGAGCGGAACGAAGCGCGTCAGCTTCGAAACGTAGCGAAGGTCCACCTGAAACCAGACCGGATTCTCCTTCGTGGCGCGCGGCTCGAAATAGTCGCTCTTCACGTCATACTGCGTCGGGTCCGGATAGGCCGTGCGGCTGACCTCGGCGACACCCGCGACGCCGGAGGGCTTCGCGTTCGAGTGGTAGAAAAGCACCTTGTCGCCGACCTTCATGCTCTTCATGAAGTTGCGGGCCTGGTAGTTGCGCACGCCGTTCCAGCCCTCGCTGCCTTTCTTGGCGAGATCGTCGATGCCGAACACGTCGGGCTCCGACTTCATCAGCCAGTAAGCGGGCATCAGAAGGTGAGGAGCCGGCGGACCCGCCCCTCGATCAGGAAGAGCGCCGTGTCTTCGCCCTTCGAGTGCGTGGCGGCCAGGTTGGCCTCGTCGACGGCGCGGTGGAGCGCGTTCATGTACTGGCGCATCACGCTCGAGGACGCGCGCACGAGTTCCAAGCGCTCGCCGAACGGGCCGCCGTGTCGCTTGGCCATGCCGTCCCAGAAGCCGCGCACCCGCTCAAGCAGCGGCTCCATGCCCTTGCTGCGGCCGGGGAAGGTCCAGAATTTCCCGGGTTGGCGGGTCTTGTAGCGACCGGGCGAGGTCGTCCTCAAGAGCTTGGCCTTCGTCAGGCGGTCGAGCGCCTCGGCCGCGTGCTTAGGCGAGCAGTCCAGGCGATCGGCGACGTCCTTCGGCCCCCAGG
>CALRXP010000112.1:0-8217 GCA_943372155.1 Candidatus Endomicrobiellum trichonymphae
GATGCGCAACATCTGCTCCTCGCTCTCCACCGCGCACGGCCCGGCGATGACGATAAGCCCGGGTCCTCCGATTCCGTACGGTCCGACCGGCACCACGGTGTCTTCGTGCTTGAAATCTCTTCCCGCGAGCTTGTAGGGGCGAGAAACGCGCACAGCCTCGCGCACTCCGGGCAAGGCGTCGAACAGATGAGGATCGAGAGCGCCGGAGTTTCCGGTGATGCCGACCGCGACGCTTAATTTACCCGGAATGACATGCGGTTTGAGCTTGAGCGATTTGACCCGCTTCAGGACGTCCGCGAGCTGTTTTTTCGTATGGTCCGACTGCATCAGGATTAACATTTAGATCTCCAAAGCGGCGATCAGTTTCTTCGCCAGCCGCCGCGTAGCGGCGGGCCCGCCGTTAAAATTGGCCTTCACCAGGGCGCTCCCGACAACAACCCCGTCGGCATGCCGCGCCAAGGCACGAGCCTGAGACGGTTCCGCCACTCCGAATCCGACGAGAAGCGGTTTTTTAATTATCCGTCGAACATGCGCCAGCCGTTTGGCTATGTCGGACTCCAATCCTTTCCGTACGCCCGTCACGCCTTGCCTGCTCACGTAGTAGACCGTGCTCCCCGTGAGCTTCCCGATCCGCTTAAGCCGTTCATCCGTCGTCGTCGGCGAAGCCAGCAAGACGATCTCGATGCCGTGCTTCTTCAAAGCCTCCGCCGTTTCAGCGGACTCCTCCGCCGGAAGGTCCACTATGAGCACGGCGTTGACTCCCGCATTTTTGCATGCCTTCGCGAATGCTCCGAGCCCTAGCCGCAAAATCGGATTCAGATACGTAAATAGAATAACCGGGATCGTAATTCCGTCCTTGCGGAGCGTTTTCACGAAGCCGATGGCCCTGCTCAGGCTCATTCCCTTGGCCAGCGCCCTTTGCCCCGCCGCCTGAATCACCGGCCCGTCCGCCACCGGATCGGAGAACGGCACCCCGACTTCCAGGATGTCCGCTCCCGCCTGCGCGAGCAAGCGCGCCGCCATCAGGCTCGATTGAAGAGACGGGTCGCCGGCCACGATAAACGGCACGAAGCCCGCGCGACCGAAGGCGCGGCGGGCTTTGAGGGCGCGGGCGAGATTTACGGGCATAACGTCCCCAAATCCTTATCGCCGCGCCCCGACAGGTTCACGACGACGATCTCGTTCTTTTTGAAACGGGCCTTATGCAAATAGGCGAGCGCGTGAGAGCTTTCGAGCGCGGGCAGAATCCCCTCGAGGCGGCACAGCTCGTGCGCGGCCTTGAGCGCTTCTTTATCCGAGACGTGAACGTACTTCGCTCGGCCGATCCGTCGAAGCTCCGCGTGCTCGGGCCCGACCGCGGGATAATCGAGCCCCGCCGAGATCGAGTGCGTGGGCAGCACCTGGCCGCTCTTATCCTGAAGAAGGTAGGTGTAGGTCCCGTGCAAGGTCCCGGGCTTGCCGCCCGAAAACCGCGCCGCGTGCTGACCGGGCCCCGCGCCGACGCCGCCGGCCTCGACGCCGGTGAGGCGCACCTTCTTATCCTTCAAGAAGGCGGTGAAGATCCCGATCGAGTTCGAGCCGCCGCCCACGCAAGCCACGATCTCGCCCGGGAGACGGCCCTCCTCCTTCAAAATCTGGAGACGGGCCTCCTTGCCGATCACGGACTGGAAATCGCGGACCATGGACGGATACGGGTGCGGGCCCAAGGCGGAGCCCAAAACGTAGAACGTCTCCTTGCTGTCGGCGGACCATGCGCGCAGGGCCTCGCTGGTCGCGTCCTTCAGCGTCCTGGAGCCGGAGCTTACCGCGACGACGGTCGCGCCGAGCATCTTCATGCGCGCCACGTTCGGCGCCTGACGCGCCATGTCGTCGACGCCCATGTACACGACGCAGGGCAGCCCCGCGCGCGCGGCCGCCGCGGCGGTGGCGACGCCGTGCTGGCCGGCGCCGGTCTCGGCGATCACGCGCTTCTTCTTCATGCGCTTGGCGAGAAGGATCTGGCCGACGGTGTTGTTGATCTTGTGCGCGCCGGTGTGGGTCAGGTCCTCGCGCTTGAGCCAGACCCGGATCTTCAGCGCCTCCGACAGGCGCGCGGCGAAGGTCAACGGCGTCGGTCGTCCGACGAAAGTCGAGAGCTCGTAGGCCAGTTCCTTCTTAAATCGCGGATCGCGCTTGGCCGCGGCATAGGCCGCCTCGAGCCCGCGAAGGGGCTCGATCAAGGTCTCGGGGACGAAGGCGCCGCCGAAGGGTCCGAACCAGCCGGACGCACGCGTCCGACCGGCAGAGGGGTTGGCCATGGCTCAGAAGGATAGCAGACCCCCCTGGGCTTGTCCATGCGGGGGAAATGCTAGATTTCTTCCCCCGAAAGGGCCACGCATGGATACGATCCTCCCCGCCTTCCTTGCGTTCTGGGAATCGAAGGACTTCCAGGACATCCTCCAGATTTTCGTCTGGCTGTGCAGCATCAACGCGGGCTTCTGGATCCTGGCCCGGATCATGAGCGCGTTCGTGGACGTGTTCTCCGAGCTTTTCTGGGAAGAGGTCTGGGGCGCGCTGGCGACGGTTTACAACATCGCCCTGGCGCTACTGTTCTCGGCCATCATTTTCGTCTCCGCGACGAAGGGCGCCGCGCCGAAGGACCTCATGTGGCGGGAGATGTGCGGCTTCGTGCTCCTCTATTTCGCGCTGGGAGCTTCCTACATGGACGCCGACACCCACAGCATCAACCAGTACGCCCGGCCCGGCTACGCCCTTGGCCTGATCGGCTACATCCTGTATGCCGCTTTCCCTAAAATCGTGGCCCATCCGGAGCTCTACACGGCGGTCACGATCATCAAGACCGTCGCCGACAGCTGGATCGGCACGGCCGGCACGGTGCTTTTCGTGGGCGGCATCCTCTGGGGCATCGCCCACCGCGGCCTGCGGGAGATGTTCTACCACCTCAGCCCCCTCCTGTGGTTCATCGGGGCGATCAAACACCCCCCCATCCGCGTACGCCGCGACCACATCGACGAGACCGAGGAATAGCCTTCCCCACAAAGTACGACCCCCTCGCCGCAAGCGGCGAGGGGGTCTACTTCAGGCGGTCGTCGTCAGCTGATTAGAGCTTGCGAACGTTGCCGGCGCGGGGGCCCTTTTCGGACTGCTCCACGTCGAACTCGACGGCCTGGTTCTCGGCCAAAGTCTTGAAGCCATCGCCCATGATGGACGAGTGGTGAACGAACAGGTCCTTAGAACCGTCGTCCGGCGTGATGAATCCGAAGCCCTTCTGATCGTTGAACCACTTCACTTTTCCGGTAGCCATTGTCTTGTATGTCCTCTTTCTTACGTCTTGCTCACGTACGTCTTATGTGGCACGGGGAACGTTTCCCCTTACCTACATTGTAGCACGGTATCGTCGTCGACGGGGTCTTTTTATTGTAACGAACCGGTCTTATTTGAGGGGGGTCGATTAGAGGCCTGCGGCGCCGAAAAAGGCCCGCATTCGCTTGGCGCTCTTGATCCCGGGCTCGCTTTCCACCCCGGAGCTGACGTCGAGAGCCCAGGGCTTGGCCCAACGCACGGCCTCGGCCGCGTTCTCCGGCGTAAGGCCCCCCGCCAGGATCGCGCGGGCGCCGGTGAGGCGCCAGGACGCGGCGATCTGCCAGGCCTTTCGCTGGACCCGAATGGAAGGCCCGCGACCGGCGCGGCGGTCGGCGTCGGTTCGCGCGGGCTCGATCAAGACCATCTTGCCGCGAAGGGGGCGGGCGGTCAAGGTGACGGCTTGGATGACGCGCACGCCGATGCCGCGGGGAACGGCGCCATAAATCTGCACGGCGTCGAGGTTCAACTCGCGGACGACGCGGCGGAGCTCTTCAGCGGCGACGTGCTTGAATACGCCGACGGCGAGAACGCCTTTCGGGATCGCGGCGCGGACGCGACGGGCTTTGGGCGGAGTCAGGTAGCGCGGGGTGTTGGGAACGAAGATCATGCCGACGGCCCAAGCGCCGAGTTTGGCGGCTAAGCGGGCGTCTTGGGGGCGGGTGACGCCGCAGACCTTTATCTTCATGACAGGAATTGGGTTAAGGCCGCGCCGGGGTTCGGGGACTTCATCAGAGACGAACCGATGAGGAAGCCTTTGTAGCCGAGCGGCGATAACGAATCGAGATCGCTTCGTGAGCGCAGGCCGCTTTCGGCGACGGCGGTGATGCCCGGCAGGCAGACCATCGGGGCCAACCGGCGGGCGACGTTTAAGTCCACCGTCAACGACTTCAAGTCTCTCGAATTGACCCCGACTAAGGTGCCGCCGGCGGCTAGCGCCGCCGTGGCTTCGGACTCGTTGTGGACTTCGATGAGAACGGATAAACCTAACGACTTAGCGGCGTGGTGCATCTCGTTTAAGCGCGGGCCTAATAAGGCAGCGATTAATAAAACGGCATCGGCACCGATCGAACGGGCCAGTTCAAATTGGTACGGATCAACCATAAAGTCTTTCATTAACAACGGCGTGGTTGGGCAGCTGTCGCGGGCGCCGGCTAAAAAGCTCGTGTCGCCGTGGAAGAACTCCGGCTCGGTGAGGATGGAGATCGCCGAGGCTCCTGCTGAAACATACGCCGCCGCGATTCTCGCGGCTTCGATGGGGGTGGGGTTGGGGCGGAGAATACCTTCGGACGGAGAGGTGAACTTAACTTCGGCGATTACACGCGGGCCCGGCAACGACAACGACTTTTCCAACGACATCGGCGGGTGCTCGTACAAAGGCTGGGACCGGAGCCACTCGATAGGGCGCTTGACCTTCTCAACGGCGATTCTTTCTCGGGTACGATCCCCGATCTTCCCTAATACGCCTAAATCAGCCATTGACCGTGAGCTGGCGCAATATCGCCAAAGAGGCCGCGGCGCGGCCGGAATCAATCGAATCCGCGGCCATCGCGAGGCCTTCCTTCCAATTTTTGGCCATTCCCGCGACCATCAAGGCCGCGGCCGCGTTGATCAAGCACACCTCTCGCGCCGGGCCGGACTGACCGAAGAGAACCGCCCGTGTTATCCACGCGTTCTTCTTCGCGTCGCCGCCAGCGAGAGCGCTCAGCGGACGGCGCATCAGGCCGTGCAGCTCGGGTTTAAAGATGCTCGTCGTGATCCGGCCGCCGCGCAGATGCGCGATGACGGTGGGGGCGGAGAGGGAAATTTCGTCGAGGCCGTCCTTGGAGGCGACGACCATGGCCTCCTCGCTGCCGAGCATCTTCAGGGCTTCGGCCAGGGGCGTCACGAGGTCCACGGAGTAGACGCCGAGCAGCTGACGGCGGGCGCCGGCGGGATTGGACAACGGGCCGAGAAGGTTGAACACGGTGCGCGCGCCGAGCTGGCGACGGATGGGACCGACCTTGGCCACCGCGGGATGATGCAGGGGCGCGAACAGGAAGCCCACGCCCGCGACGTCCACGCACTCGGCGGCGAGCTTGGCGGACACGTTCGTGCGCACGCCGAGGGCCTCGAGCACGTCAGCGGAGCCGGAACGGCTGGAAACGGCGCGGTTGCCGTGCTTGGCCACCGCCGCGCCCGCGCCGGCGGCGATGAACGCGACGGTCGTCGAGATGTTGAAGGTGCCGGAGCCGTCGCCGCCGGTGCCGCAGGTGTCGATGAGCGGGCGGCGCTTGGGTCGGACCTTCACCGCGCGCGCGCGCATCGCCTCGGCGAAGCCGACGAGTTCGGGCACGGTCTCCCCGCGTACGCGCAGCGCGGCGAGGAAAGCTCCGGCCTGGGCGTCGGTGACCTCGCCGGACATCAGCGCGCTCATCGCGGCGCGGGACTGGAGGCTGTCCAACGTCTCGCCGGCGAGCAGGCGCTTGAGCGACTCGGGAAAGGTCTTCACGCCTTGGGGAGCTTGAGCGTGAAGGTCGAGCCCTTGGGCCCGCTCTCGTGCGACACCGAGCCGCCGTTGCCCTCGAGATATTTGCGCGCGAGCGCCAGCCCCAGCCCCATGCCCTTGGGCTTGGTGGTCATAAAGGCCTCATACATCACGGCCTCGATCTTGGCGTCGACGCCCTTGCCGGAATCGGAGACGGAGATCGTCAGGCCGTCCTTGCCGGCGGCGGTCGCGACCTTGACCGTGCCTTTCTCTTCCTGGGCCGCGAAGGCGTTGTCGAGCAGGCGCTTGACCGCGTCGCCGATCGCCTTGCCGTCGAACTTGGCGACGACGCCCTTGGCGCCGAGCTTGAGGTCGATCTTCCCGCCTTCGGGCGCGGGGTACTGGCCGACCACGTCGGAGACGACGGAATCGAGCGGCATGGTCTCGGCCGCGGGCTCGTAGGGACGTGAGAAGGTGAGCATGTCCGCCAACAGCTTGTCGGCCCGGGCGATCTCGGACTCGATGATCTTGAGGTGCTTCTCGACCTTGGGGTCGAGCTTGGCCTGGCCGAGCTTCGCGCGCACGAAATACGCGGAGTTGTTGATCACGGCCATGGGGTTGCGCAGGTCGTGGCCGATGACGGACGCGGCCCGCCGCAGGAGCTCTTGCTCGCCTTTGTTCATCATAAGCCGGGCTTGGTCATCAGCTCGGGCTTGATCCAATCCCCGAACTGCTGGTCGGTGACGAGCTTGAGTTTTAAGGCGGCTTCCTTGAGCGTCAAGCCCTCGGCGTGGGCGGTCTTGGCGATCTTCGCCGCGGCGTCGTAGCCGATATGCGTGTTGAGCGCGGTGACGAGCATGAGCGAGCGGCGCATGAGCTCGTCGATGCGCTTCTCGTCCGCCTCGATGCCGACAGCGCAGTGCTCGGTGAACCCCGCGATGCCCGCGGCGAGGAGCTTCGCCGAGTGCAGGAAGTTGTGGATGATCAAAGGCTTGAACACGTTGAGTTCGAAGTTGCCGGAGGCGCCGCCGATGTTGATCGCCGCGTCGTTGCCCAGCACCTGAGCGCAGATCATCGTGATCGCCTCACTCTGGGTGGGGTTCACCTTGCCGGGCATGATCGAAGAGCCGGGCTCGTTTTCCGGGATGCGCAGCTCGCCCAAGCCCGCGCGAGGGCCGGAGGCCAGCCAGCGCACGTCGTTTGCGATCTTGTTCATGGAGCACGCGAGCGTCTTGAGCGCGCCGTGCGCGAAGACCAAGGCGTCGTGACCGGCCAGGGCCTCGAACTTGTTGGGGGCGGGCTTGAACGGAAGTTTGGTCAATTTGGCGATGTGATCCGCCGCTTTCTTGTCGAAGTCGGGGTGGGTGTTTAAACCGGTGCCGACGGCAGTGCCGCCGATGGCCAGCTCGTACAGTCCCGGCAAGACGAGCTCGATCCGTTGCAGGTCCGCGTCAAGCATCGCGGCCCAACCGCCGATCTCTTGACCCAGCGTCAACGGGACGGCATCCATCAAATGAGTGCGGCCGATCTTCACGATCTTGTCGAACTCCTTCGACTTCTTCTTCAGCACGTCGCGCAGACCCTTCATGGCCGGAACGAGCTGGTGAACCAGGGTCTCGACGGCCGCGATGTGCATGGCCGTGGGGAAGGTGTCGTTGGAGGACTGAGACTTGTTCACGTCGTCGTTCGGATGAACGGGCTTCTTGCTGCCCATCTCGCCCTTGGCCATCTCGATAGCGCGGTTGGAGATGACCTCGTTCGCGTTCATGTTCGACTGCGTGCCCGAGCCCGTCTGCCAGACCACGAGCGGGAAGTGCGCATCGAGCGTCCCGCCGATGACCTCGTCGGCGGCGGCGAGGATGAGCTTCTCCTTGTCCTTGGGCAGGAGGCCGAGATCGGCGTTGGCGGAGGCGGCGGCGCGCTTGAGGATGCCCATCGCGCGAATCATCTCGCGCGTCAGCGTGTCGCGGCCGGCGCCGGCCTGGAAATGGTGCAGGGAGCGCTCGGTCTGAGCTCCCCAGTAGCGATCGGCGGCGACAGGGATTTCCCCCATCGTGTCCTTCTCAATTCGGGTTTTTCCGGTAGTGGCGGTCATGCCCCGATGATATAAAAAGTAGCCCGACGCCGACAGCGGCTAGTCGCCGAGGACGGACTCCGGCCGCAGGAAGTGGCAGGTGTAGCCCTCCGGCAGCTTCTCGAGATAGTCCTGGTGATCCTCTTCGGCCTTCCAGTACTGGTCGGCCTTGGTCACCTCGGTGACGATCGGCGCCCCCCACTTGCCTTTCTTGTTGAGGCGCTCGATGAACGCCTCGGCGGTCTTCTTCTGCGCGTCGGTGTGGTAGAAGATGGCCGAGCGATAGGACGAACCGCGGTCGTTGCCCTGGCGATCC
>CALRXP010000113.1:0-8127 GCA_943372155.1 Candidatus Endomicrobiellum trichonymphae
CGAAAAAGAGAGGCCGGCGGGGAAACCCGCCGGCCTCTTCTTTTTTTTTCGGCCGGCTTATTTCTTGAGGGAGCGCGCCCGCCAGACGTAGATGCCGGCGACGACGGTGTAGAAGGCGGCGAAGAGGGCGAAGGCGTGGGTCCCGACGAGTGCGAACAGGCCGCCCCAGAGCAGGAAGCCGAAGACGTGGGAAAGATAGATCAGGGCGCGGATGGCGCCGACGGAGACGTCCTTGTTCTCCTTGGGGATGTTCGACTTCATGATCGTGTCGAGGTGGTTCGACGCGAGCTGAGCGGTGAAGCCGATGGCCAGCAGCGCGATCGACACGGGGAACATGGGCCAGATCAGGGTCCCGATCTGCACCGAGCTCGTCATCAGCCAGGTGCCGAGCAAAGCGACGGCGGCCCAGGGCAGGACGCGCGCGGCGCTCTGGGAATACAGGCGGCGTTCGCCGGCCTTCTGATCGACGGCGGGCATGGCTTCGACCTTCTTCGAGATGCGCGCGGCCATGCGGTCCATAACGACGGCGCCGATCAAAGCGCCGACGCCGTAGACGGCCGTCAGCGAGCCGGCGACGCCCGCGGCCGCCTCGGGGCTGGCCGTCGCGTACGCGCCGAAGGCGGTCGCGACGATGTAGTACATCATGTACAGGAAGCTGTTGACGAGAGCGAAGCCGAACAGCGGCTTGTAGATGCCGGAATCCTTGAAGATCGTCTTGAAGCCGTCGCTCCACTTGCCCTTCGCGTCCTTGTCCACGCCGGCCTTCGGCAAAGCCAGGCCGAGGGCGAGCAAGGCGGCGAGGGCGAAGGCGACCGGGGCGGGGTAGATCACTGCGCCGAAACCGAACGAGGCGACCACCAGCGCCATCGCCGAGCCGATGAAGACGGTGCCGTATTCGATGAAATCTCGGAAGGAGCCGAAGCGGCTCGATTTGACCTCGGAGTCCTTGAACCAGGCGACCTGCAGGCTGTGCTCGGCGACGCGGCCGATCGAGTGGAAGAAGTAGTCGAGCGAGAAGAGCGGTATTAAGGCTGCGAGCGCGATCGTCCCCGTCGCGGGGTTAAAGAGCAGCGCCAGCGTCGTCCAGATGGCGGCGCGGACGAAGAGCACGCCCCGGTACGTCGTCCGGATGCCCAGGCGCTTGATGATTGAGCCGCCGAGGAAGGAACCGATCGTGTACGCGCCGTAGCTGACGCTCGTCAGCGCCGCGAGCGCGAGGAAGCCCTGCGACAGCGGCTGGGTCATTTGCGAAACGGCAAGTGAAGTGGACTCGACGACGGTCGAAACGAGCAGGAACGTGGAGAGGAAGCCGAGCACGACCTTGGAGTAGAGGGAGGGGGAGACGTCGACGGGTATAACGGAAACGTTCGCGGCCGGTGCCGCGGACGGCGGCAACGGCGCGAGGTCGTCGGCGGTCGGCTGCTGATAGTCGCCGCGGGCGCGCACGATCTCGCCGTTGTCGCGCTTGATGCGCAGGACCATGCGGCGGGAGGCCAAGAGCGCGGAGCGGATCGCCTCGCGCCAGGTCTTGCCCTTGCCGATGATCTCGGCCCACTCCTCGTAGGCGTTGCCCTTCGCGGCGACGATGCGGTCGCCGGCCTCGACGAACACGCGCGCGAGCTCGACGCCGGGCATCTTGCGCGCGGCCTCGAGGCCTTCGACGCCTTCGAGCGTGCCGTTGCGGCTGGAGGCGAGGAAGGTGTAGTGGATGACGCCGTCGGGCGCGTGGCCGGGGTCGACCTTCAGTCCGAGGGTCGCGCGGAAGCCCTGCTCGACGAGGCTCATACCGGTCAGGCTCTTGACCGCCTGCCAGATCGCGACGCCGCCCATGAACGGGTTGATCTCGATGACGCGCGGACCCTCGGGAGTGGAGAAGAGGTCGAGACGCGCGTTGCCGTCCTTGAGGCCGAGCGCCTTGAGGGCGCGTTCGGAGGCGGCGATCAGCTCGGCGTGATCGGAGACGGCGGTCTGGCCGGGGAACACGAGGATGCCGCCGGCGAGCTCTCCCTTTTGCCCAAGGCCCTTGGTGTCGGAGACGATCGCGAACGCGGCCTTGCCGTTCTGCATGACGACTTCGACGCTCGTCTCCTCCGTGCCGGGCTTCTTCTCGAGCATCCGTTCCATCATGAGTCCCGGGTGCGTGCTGAAGGTGGTCTGCTTGGCCTCGGGGCGGGCGACGAAGTCGCGCACGGCCGCGTCCATCTTGAGATAAGCGGCCGCGGCTTCGTTTTCGGACTTGAGGTTCAGATCGAGGAAGCGGCTGTTCTCGCCGCGGCTGGTCTTGATCATGACCTTGTATTTGCCTTCCTCGGAAATCTCGTGGTAGGCCTGTCGCGCCTCTTTCTCGCTGCCGATGACCGCGTACGCGACGTGCTGGCTCGCGTCGGCGTTGAGGCGCTTGCGCGCCTCCGGCTTGTTGTCCGCCGCGGCGACGACGTCGCCCGCGATGCCCCGCGCGCCGATCTTGTCGGTGATCTTCCCGGTCAGGCTCGCATACAGGCTCATGAAGCCGACGACCGCGTGCGCTTTCGCGCCTTCGGGGTGCGCGGCGACGGACTCGGCGATCTTGCTCATCGTCTTGCCGTCGCGCGTGTTGATGGGCGCGGGGATGAAATGGGAGTCGGGGATCGTCTCCGCCGAATTCTTGCGGTTGGCCGGATCATCCACCAGCACGAGGTTAAGGCCGAGCTCCTTGGCCACGCGCAGCGCTTCCTGCATGATGAACGGCCGCGAGCCCTTGGTGCCGACCATGACCACGGTCTTGCCGCGCATTTCGGCTTCGGTCGCGAAGTTCGTCGCGACTCCGGCGGTCGCGGGCTGGGAGGCGGGTTGAGCCGCCGAAGGGGCAGGAGAAAGCGGCTCGGCCGCCAACGGCGCGGAAAGCGGAGCCTGCAGCGCGGGCGTCGCGGGGATCGCGGCGCTGAGCAACGGCGCGGGGGAACCGGAGACCTGCAGCGAGGGCGCGGACAGCGCACCGAGCGTGAGCGTGAGCGGCGCGGAGGGAGATCCCGCGAGCGGCGCGACGGCCGCGGCGCCGGAGGCGGAAACGCCGGCGGACGGCAGGACGACGCGGGCGGTCTGGCCCCACGCCGGCCAGGGCGCGAGAGCGACGAGGAACGAGAGGGCGAGCGTCATCGAAGAACGAAGCGCGCGAGCTTTCATTGAGTGTGATGTTAGCACGCGACAACCGGTCGCGTTGCTATTTGTGGTCCCACTGGGCGAAGGCAATCGCACTACTCGCGCGATGGGACCTTGGACTACGTCCGGTGGGTCCAAGGTCCCCGCGCGGAAGAAAATGCTACGATCGCGCCATGCGAAAACTCCTCTTTCTCGTCGTGTTCGCCGCCCCTCTCGCGCGCGCCGCTTCGCCCGCGAAAACGCCCGCCGCGCCCGAGACGTTGGCCGTGCGCGCCGTCGCGTGGGACGCCGCGTGGAAGCCCGCGTCGGAGAAGGAGTGGCTCGCGCGCGTCGTCGCCGAGGTCACGTCCGCGGCGAAGGACGGAGCCGACGTGATCGTATTCCCGGAGTCGTTCTCCGGCGGCCGGACGCTCGAGGCCGCGCTCGGCCCGGTGCGAGACGCGGCCGGGGCGGACCGTCTCGTGGTGCTCGGCAACGCGCCGCACACGGAAGCCGGCTGGGATTACGCGGTCAGCCGCGCGTACATACTGAGCGACGGCTCCTGGCAAAATATGGACAAGCTCGATCCGACTCCGGCCGAGCGGGCGCGCAAGCCTCCGGTGAAGCCGGGCATGCGTCTGCCGTTGTTCCGTTTCCGGGGCGGCGTGGTCGCGGCGCTGCCGGCGTACTCGCTTGAGAAGCCGGAGATCTCCGCGTCTTTGAAGAAGCGCGCGGTCCAGCTCGTGATCGTGTCCGCGCCCGCGGAGGACGCGGAAGGCGCGGCGCGCCTTTCCCGGTCCGCCGCGGCCCGCGCGGTCGAGCTCGGAGCGGCGGTCGTGATCGCCCCGCTCTCTCCCGCGGCGCCGGCGTCGTACTTGCCCGCGCAAAAGGGATTCGAGCTCAACGCTCCGGCTTCCGCGGGACGCGACATCCGCCTCCCATGGAAAAAGCTTCTCGATCTCCGCGCCAAGCCGGACGCCGCCGAAGCCCGCCCGTTTCTCGATCCCGCGCCTTACTATCAGATCGAGATTTAGGGCCTTATAAAGGAAGAGCGGGCGTAATACCCGCGAAACAGGCCGGAGCTATACTCCGGTCATGGGAATTCGAGCGTTGTTCTGCGTCCTGATTCTATCCGTTCCGGCCGTCGCGGCGGAGCGTCACACCGTGCGCGACGCGGGCGGCTTCGACCCGGCGGGCCGAACCGTGGAGTTTCCCGATCGCTTCGGCTGGACCGGCTACGAGGCGGAATTCTCGTTCTCCTTCGGCGACGACGGCGCGCTGTCTTCCGCCTCGCGCCTGAGCTTCGTGATCAAACGCCGGGGCGGGGGAAAGTGGAAATACTCCTGCCGGGCGTCCGACGACGCCATGACCGCGCGCGTCGTTCCTTTGGGCGGCCGGACCTCGGTGATCGCCGAATGCCGTGTGAAGCCTCGCGCGTTCGCCAAGGCCGTGGACCTCGATCCCGATGACGTCGGCGCGCCGGTGTTCGTCTTCGAGGCCGTCATCGAGAACGGCGCCGCCCGCGCGGGCGGACAGCGCGGCCTGCGCTTCCGTCCCGACGCTCCCGTGGCCTCCCTCGACCTCAGCCCGTTCGCGTACTCTCCGGACGCCGCGGGCCTCGCCGTGGTCTTCCGCGCCGAGTGACGATAGTTACTCCTTAATAAGGCCCGGGCGTCCCTCAGGCCCAATTGGACGTAGGCCGTTTGTCTAGGCCCTGCTTACCCGTCGGCCCCAGCCCTCGATTCGGTTCATCCTCTATAATTCAGCAACGCCGCAGATCGTTCAATTGCAGAGGAGCTGAACATGATCATCGAGAAAGTCGCCGCGAAAAAGACCTTGGCCGTGACGCTGGCCCTCGCTCTTTTCGCCTCCGCGCCGATGAGCGCCTGGTCTCAGACCCAGTCCGCGGCGGTCCGTCCCGTCCCCGGCCTCTCCGGCAATCTCGGCGCGATCGGCTCGTACTCGCCGAACATGTCCGCGACGATGGCCACCGTCGCGATGCCCAATTTGTCGTTGAACGCGGCGCCGACCTTGAACGTCGCTCCCGCGGTGCAGGCGATGGCCGTCGCGCCGGTCGCGGCGCAATCCGCGCCGCTGGCGCAGGCCGCCGCCCCGCTCGCCGTCGAGGCGCACCCGGTCATCGGCATGCTCAACGCCCTGCAGGCCAAGGGCGTCGTCCTGCCCGAGACCATGTCCACCCGCGAGGACGCGGCCAAGCTCATCGTCGCCGCGCAGGCTTTGCCTGAGGGCACCGCCAAGCACGAGATGCTCCAGATGGCCGAGGCCATCAACGCCGCGAACAGCTCCGGGTCTTCCGCCGAGCTCGGCAAGATCTGGGACGCCGAGAAGGCGCGCGCCGAAGCGCCCGCGGCTCCGGTCCAGGGCGGCTGGCGCTCGGTCGTCTCCCGCCTGCTCCCGTCCGTCGGCAAGATGATCGCCAAGACGCCCGAGGCGCCCGCGCCCGTGGCGCAGCCGTCGAACCCCGAAGATTTCGCGGTGAAGATCGCGGACCTGCGCTACGTTCCGGCGGCCTCGCAGCTGGCGGAGAGCACGGCGAAGATCCCGGCGTCCGATAAGCAGATCGTCGGCCAGGACGACGCGCTCAAGGCCATCAAGTTCGGCCTGCAGATGCCCGGCCGCCACTACAACCTCTTCGTCGCCGGCCCGGACGGCTCCGGCCGCGAGACCGCCCTGCGCCACATGCTCCCGGAGATCGCGGCGAAGATGCCGACCCCCGGCGACCGCGTGGCCGTGACGAACTTCCGCGACAAGGAAACCCCGGTCGTCCTCGACCTCGAGGCCGGCCGCGGCCCCGCCTTCGTGAAGGGCATCCGCCGCTTCGTGACGACGCTCAAGTCCGTCCTGCCCGAGGCCCTCGAGTCCGGTCAGATCGGCGAGGCCAAGCGCCAGATCATCGCGCAGGTCCAAGAGAACTCCGCGGCCCGCGAGGAAGCGTTCCAGGCCGAGGTCAAGGCCATCACTCTCTCCGGCGGCGTCTTCACCGTCGAGTTCTTCGCCAAGCCCTCGGGCGACGGCCAGATGATGATCGGCCTCAAGCTCATGCGCAACGGCCAGCCCGTGGATCCCGCGAACGTGGACGCGGACATCGCCGCCGGCGCCTACACCCGCGCTCAGATCGACGCCGCCTCCAAGGAGCGCGATAAGAAATTCCCCGCCGTCATGGAGAAGTTCAAGGCCATGATGGACCAGAATAACAAGGAGATGGAAGCGGCCTCCGAGCAGATCGAGAAGATCCAGTCCCAGGCCGTCGGCGCCATCGTCAGCCAGGTCGCGCAGCCCCTGATGGCGGCCGTGATGCCCGAGTCCAAGCCGTCGCCCGAGATGGAGGCCCTCCAGGCCAAGATCGAGGCGTGGTCCGCCGACTTCGAGGCGCGCGTCTCCGCCGTCAACGTCGAGGGCTTCGGCGTCGCCTTCATCCAGAACGGCAACAAGCTCATGGTCGCCTTCACGAAGGACGGCGAGCCCCTCAATAAAGAGAAGGTCGCCGAGCTGATGGCCGCCGGCCTGACTCCCGCGAAGTTCAAAGAGATCCAGGCGTCTTTGTCGGCCGCGGTCGAGCCGTTGATGACCGAGTTCAAGGCGAAGAACCAGGAGTTCGGCACGGCCCAGCAGGCCTTGGCCAAGAGCCAGCCGAAGAACGCCCCGACGCCTGAGCAGATGAAGGCCGCTTCCTACGTGAAGATGCTCGTCAACTTCTCGGCCTCCAACTACCAGATCTTCATGGGCAAGATCGGCACGCCCAAGGACGAGGACGGCGAGGAGAGCGGCATCAAGGACGCCCCGGGCCAGAAGCAGCTCGACGCGAACGACTTCTTCGAGGCCAGCGTCCTCTCCAGCAACGGCGGCAAGAAGGGCGCCCCGGTGGTCTGGGTCAACAATCCTACGCTCGAGAAGGTTTTCGGCAAGGCCGACGACAACAAGCGCACCATGCTGATCCCCGGCGTGGGCCTCGTCAAGGGCGGCGCGCCGGGCGGCGCGACCTTGATCGGCGGCGCCATCCAGCAGGCCGAGGGCGGCTTCCTGGTCATGAACTTCATGGACGTCCTGCGCGCCCCGGGCCTGTACCAGGCCCTGATGGCCGCGGCGAAGACCGGCGAGGCCGAGATGGTCGAAGGCGGTCTCCAGGGCATGATGATGGGCAAGGGCGAGGCCTACCACGTCCCGAGCAAGGTCAAGATCGTCTTGCTGGGCTCGCCGAGCCTGCGCATGATGGTCGAGCGCCAGGACCAGGACTTCGCGCTGAACTTCCAGGCCTCGGCCGACTTCGAGTCCACGCTGAAGGTGAGCGAGGAGTCCGTCGCCGGCTACGTGCAGTTCTTCAAGAAGGCGGTTCTGTCGCTCGCCGCCGAGCTCAAGCAGGACGTGACCAACCTGACGCAGGACGCGATGAGCGCCCTCGTCGAGCACGGCGCGCGCCTTGCCGACTCCAATAAGAAGCTGACCGCGCAGTTCGGCGCGCTGTACGGCGTCGTCCGCGAGGCGACCTACTGGGCGCACGAGGCGGGCCGCACCGAAGTCCGCCGCGAGGACGTGGACACCGCGCTCCAGACCAAGCAGGACCGCGAGGAAGTCTATCGCCGCCACCTGCTCCAGGTCTACAAGGACAACGTGTTCGTCGTCGAGACCACCGGCAAGAAGGTCGGCCAGATCAACGGCCTGGCCGTCATGGGCAGCTTCGGCGTGCCGATGCGCATCACCGCGCCGTCGTTCGTCGCGGCGGGCATGGGCGGCATCTCGTCCATCGACCGTCAGGCGGGCCCCAACCAGACCGGCCCGTCCTTCAACAAGGCGCTCGGCGTCATCGAGGGCTTCATCAACAACGTGTTCGCGCAGAAGCGGCCGCTCCCGGTCCGCATCTCCATCTCGCACGAGCAGAACTACGGCGGCATCGACGGTGACTCGGCCACCTCCACGAACATCTACCTGATCATGTCCTCGCTCTCGGGCGTGGCGATCGGTCAGAACTTCGCGGTGACCGGCTCGGCCGAC
>CALRXP010000114.1:0-8110 GCA_943372155.1 Candidatus Endomicrobiellum trichonymphae
ATTACCTCCAGCTGCTGCGCGGCGGCGGCAGCGGCCGTCAGGAAAACCGCCAGCAGGAGGTCTCCGAGATCTCCCGCGGCCTCAAGCAGCTCGCGCGCGAGCTGAACCTGCCCGTGATCGCTCTGTCCCAGCTCTCGCGCGCGTCCGAAGACAAGTCCCGCCTCGACAATCGCCCGAAGCTCTCCGACCTTCGCGAATCCGGCTCGCTCGAGCAGGACGCCGACGTCGTCGCGATGATCCACCGCGAGGGCTACTATAAGCCCAACGATCCCACGCTCGAGAACAAGGCCGAGATCATCATCGCCAAGCAGCGCCAGGGCCCCACCGGCTCGGTTCCCGTCACCTTCCTGCGCAGCATCACGCGCTTCGTCGACGAGACGAATACGGAAGAGCCCGTCGCTTTCGAGGAGACGCAGACTCAGTTTTCGTGATGACCGAGCATAGCGCAGGAAATGGTCGCGTCAATTGCCGTTGGAAGCGACCATGAGGCGCTTCTTCCGGCCCACCTGGGCTGAAATCGACCTCGGCGCCCTTGTTGGAAACCTCCGGCTCCTTCGCAAGCGCGTGGGTCCTCGCGTGAAGCTTATGTTCGTGGTGAAAGCCAACGCCTACGGCCATGACGCCGTCCTGTGCGGGCTGGCGGCGCAGAAAGCGCGCGCGGCGGACTGGCTCGGCGTCTCGTCGGTCGAGGAAGGCGTCGCCCTGCGCGGGGCGGGGGTGAAGCTCCCGATCCTGATCCTCGGCTCGCTGTACCCTTTCGAAAGCGTGTTGGCCGCGGCCGCGCACGACCTAACCCCGATCGTGGCTTCGCTTGAATCCGCCAAGCGCGTGGCCGAAGCGGCCTTGCGCCTGCGCCGTCAAATAAACATTCATGTGAAGGTGGATACCGGAATGGGCCGGATCGGCTTGCGCCCGGAGGCGGCGGTGGCGCTGATGCGCGACCTCTCGTCCCTGCGCGGCATTCGCGTCCAGGGCGTCTATACCCATATGGCCAAGTCGGAGGACGACCGCGCGATGACGGGACGTCAGCTTTCGGCCTTCAAGCGGGTATTGAAGGCCTTGGACAAAGAAGGCCTGCGCCCTACGCTCGTTCACGCCGCCAACTCCGCGGCGGCCCTGCGCCATCCCGAGTCGCGCTTCGACCTGGTGCGGCCCGGCCTTGCCGCGTACGGCTTGTACGAGGGATTCGCGCCGGTTCTCACGCTCAAGACCAAGATCGTGTACATCAAGACCGTGCCCAAGGGCGCCACCGTCAGCTACGGCGCGACCTGGCGGGCCAAGCGCGTCAGCCGCATCGCGACCTTGCCGATCGGCTACGGCGACGGCTACCCGCGCGCGCTGTCGAACAAGGCCGCGGTCCTCGTCGGCGGCAAGCGTTGCCCCGTCGTCGGACGGGTCACGATGGACCAGATCATGATCGACGTCACCGCCGCGCCGCGCGCCCGCGTCGGCGAGGACGTCGTGCTCCTGGGTCGCCAGGACGACGCCGTGGTTTCCGCCTCCGAGCTGGCCAAGCTGTGCGGCACGATCCCGTATGAGACGGCGACCGCCCTATCGAGCCGCGTGCCGCGCGTGGGGGTGAACGGATGATCGGCTCCGCCGTCGGCGGCTTCGGCAAGTTCATCCTCGACACCGCCGAGGAAACCGGGCAGTTCACGTTCCTCGTGCGCTCGACGTTCGGCTGGATGACCAGCTACCGCATCGAGTGGCGCCAGACCTTGATCCAGATGGTCAAGGTCGGCGTCGAGTCCTTGCCCGTCACCGCGATGACCGCGTTCTTCACGGGCATGGTGCTCGCCCTGCAGACCGGCGCGTCCTCCAAACACTTCTTCAACGAACCCCTGTTCGTCGGCACCGTCGTCGCGTTCTCGCTCGTCATGGAACTGGCGCCCGTCATGACGGCGATCGTCGTGGCCGGCCGCGCCGGCGCCGCCATCGCCGCCGAGCTCGGCACGATGAAGGTCACCGAGCAGATCGACGCGCTCTACACCCTCGGCACCGACCCGATCCGCTACCTCGTCATCCCTCGCTTCATCGCTTTCATGTGCGTCCTGCCCCTGCTGACCGTCGCCTCCGACTTCACCGGCATTTGGGGGGGCTACCTCGTGGCCCACGCGAAGTATCAGATTCCCGCGACCGTTTACTGGCACGACATCGTCAACAACATGGAGATCCGGCACTTCGTGCACGGCTTCCTGAAGACCTTCGTGTTCGCGGCCGTGGTCTCGTTGGTTTCCTGCTTCAAGGGCGTCACGACGCGCGGCGGCGCCGAGGGCGTGGGCAAAGCGACGACCTCGGCGGTCGTCATCAGCATGGTCCTCATCCTCGTGCTGGACTACTTCGCCACCGCGGTCCTCAACGCGTTCGGGATCACCTAATGATCGACGCCGAGGGAGTGATCAAGAGCTTCGGGCCGCGCACCATCCTGCGCGGCATCGACATACGCGTGGAGACGGGGGAAACCCTCGTCATCATCGGCGGCTCCGGCTGCGGCAAGTCCACCTTTCTCAAGTGCGTGATCGGCCTGCATCATCCCGACTCCGGCAAGATCGTCGTCGACGGCGTCAACGTGGCCGATTTGAAGACCGAACGGGAAATCGCCGAGTATCGCCGCAAATTCGGCTACCTCTTCCAGGAAGGCGCCCTGTTCGACTCCATGACCGTCTGGGAGAACATCACCTTCGGCCTGCGCTACCTGACGGACATCCCGCCGGGCAAGTACCGCAAGATCGCCTCCGACTGCCTCGCCTTGGTGGGGCTCAAGGATATCGAGGATTTCAAGCCGTCCGAGCTGTCCGGCGGCATGAAAAAGCGCGTCGCCCTGGCCCGGGCCATCGCGGCCCAGCCTTCGTACATTTTGTATGATGAGCCCACGACGGGCCTGGATCCGATCATGACGGACGTCATCGCCGATTTGATCCTGGACCTTCAGAAGCAGCTCAAGGTGACGGCCATCGCCGTGACCCACGACATGAAGGCCGCGTACAAGGTCGCCAGCCGCATCGCGATGTTTCATGAGGGAAAGGTTTTGCAGGTGGCGCATCCGGAGATCATCAAGATCAGCGACAATCCGTACGTCCGTCAATTCGTGGACGGCAAGAGCGAAGGTCCGATCAAGATGAAGCTGAAGGATTTCGAGGCGGAAGGCGCCTCGAACCACGTCGTCAAGAAAAACGATGTCGCTCGAAACTAAAGTCGGCGCGTTCGTGCTGGGAGGGCTCACCCTCCTGGCCACCGCCATTTTTCTCCTCGGCGACGTCTCCTTCGAGAAGCGCTACACCCTCTACGCCCAGTTCTCCGACGTCGCCAACCTGTCCAAGGACGCCCCGGTCAAGCTCTCCGGCGTCGAGGTCGGCCAGGTCCGCTCCATCGAGCTCGTGGACGGCGGCGCGCGCGTGATCATGTCGATCCGCAAGGGCGTCGACATCTACAACGACGCCGTGTTCCAGATCGGCTCGACCGGCATCATCGGCTCGAAGTACCTGCAGGTGGACCAGGGCACGCGCGTGAAGGGCGTGATCGCCGCCAACTCGACCGTGCGCGGCGAGGACCCCGTCTCGATCGAGAAGTCCCTGACCAAGGCGCTGGCCAAGCTCGAGAATCTCCTCGACGGCTTCACCAAGGAAGGCCCGCGCGGCAAGCTCGCCGACAACCTGACCGAGACCGTGGCCAACGTGCGCGACATGACGGCCAACCTCAACGACCTCATCGAGACGACCAAGCCCAAGCTGACCAAGGCGCTCAACCGCAGCGACGACATCACCGACAAGCTTGACGCCCTGCTCGCCAAGTCCAACGTGATGATGGCCAGCCTCAACACCAGCTCCGGTACCATCGGCGCGCTCCTCAACGACACCAAGATCAAGGACGACCTGAAAGACACCGTCTCCAACCTGCACGACACCTTCAGCCGTCTTAACCAGTTCCGGGTATTCTGGAACTACGACTGGCGCTACGAGCACGCCGTGCGCACCTCGCGCGTGGACATCGGCCTGAAGATCTCGCCCCGAGAAGGCCGCTACTACTACGTCGGCGGCTCCAACCTCGCCAACATCAACGACGAGAAGCGCGGCAACAAGGTGGATTACGCCCGGCCGAACCAGATCGACGCCTTGCTCGGCTGGGAAGGCCCCTGGTACGACTTCGGCGTCGGCGTGTTGCGCTCCGGCGGAGGCGCGCGCGTGACCGTTACGCCCTTCCACAAGGATCCGATGCTCGGCCGACTGTCCGTCGTCGCGCAGGGCCACGACTTCGGCCGCAACCGCACGATCGAGGGCCGCAAGTTCACCAAGCCGGCCTACGACGTCGGCGCCATCGTCAAGGTGCAGAAATACGTCAGCGTCGGCGGCCGCGTCGAGGACATCGCCGAGGTCCCGCGCTACCAGAGCTGGATTAAGGTCATGTTCGAGGACACGGACATCGCCTACCTCTTCGGCCTCGCCTCCTTCGGCGCCGCGGGCACGAAGGGCCGCTCGAAGTCGAAGTAGCGCCGCTACACGCGAGCGCCTTTCCGGTAAGCCCAGGGCCGTATCTTTCGGAGCAATGCGCGCAGCGCGTCCCGAAATACCCCGTCGAGCCGCCCGTCTGGATATTTATGGCGCATCGCGGCCTGCGTTTCTCTCAGCAGACGGTGGAAATCGGCGTCGGCGGTGAAGGCGATGCGGACGCCGGGGTCAGGCGGCGCGGGGGGCGGCGGCGTCCCCGATACCATTGAGGTCGTAGGAGACGGTGGAAATGAGATGGGAACGGGCGGTGTGGCCGGCATTGGAGCGCTCACCTGCGCGGCGGCGAATAGCGGAGTATCGAGCGGCTGATCCGTCGTGGCCGGCCGAACCGCGCTGGTCGGAACGAAGCGAACAACATCGCGACGAGGTGCTTCCATGCGCCGCGAGGCGACCATCCGTTCGATCTCCCACACGCGTTTACCGGCAGACCAGGCCACGAGCGTGGCCGCATCCAAATCTTCAAGATAGTGATGGATTACGACCAAGGATTCGAGGCTCAATTTTCCCGATCGGAGCAACTCCGTAACCGGCGGAAAAATCCTGACGGCGCGAGCGGCTCGGATATGCCGGTAGGCCGCGGAATCGGATTGGCGTAGTTTGAAAACGCAGTATTCGAACAACGAAAGGTACTCTCGTTCCCTGTAGAGTTTTCGCTCGTCGATGACGGCGAGCGTTTCGATCAGGTCGCACATCGACGCGCGCTCGTCGGCCGCGAGGCCTTCGGCGCGAGTCAGCAGTTCTTCGTTCGTCAGGTGGGAGATATCCACGGTATTCACAAGGCCAACTGTCGGCGCCGACAGTTGGCCTTCACTTATCTTACGATTGACCCCTCGAAAAAGTTCCATGCGTCACGCGCTGTATGGAACTTTTCGGCGGCCCCGATCGTATGATGGGGGAGGGTGCGCTTCAAATATCATCATCCGAACACTTGTTCGAAACGGAGAATTCAGCTATACTGCGCCTATGGCCCGATTAAAAACCATCTTCCGCTGCCAAGCCTGCGGTCACTCCGCGAGCAAGCCCATGGGCCAATGCCCCGGCTGCTCCGAGTGGAACACCATGGCCGAAGAGGTCGTCGAGACGCGGGCGGGCGCGCTCGTCGACTCGGTCGCTACCTCCGGCCCGGCGGCCGCCGGCCAGCTCACCTCCTTCTCCTCCGCCGTCACCGCGCTCAAGGACGCTAACGAGACGCCGGAGAAGCGCACGCCCGTCGGCATGGCCGAGCTCGACCGCCTGTTCGGCGGCGGCATCGTCCCCGGCCAGGTCATCTTGCTCGCGGGGCCTCCCGGCATCGGCAAGTCAACGCTCATGCTCCAGGCCGCGGCCAAGCTCGCGGAGAAAGGGCCGTTCCTGTACGCCTCGGGCGAGGAGAGCCTGCGGCAGGTGTCGAGCCGTGCCAAACGCCTCGGCCTCTCTTCGGAGCAGCTCTATCTCGTCTCCGAATCGTCCTTGTCCAAGATTCTCGGCGCGATGGAGCAAGTCAAGCCGTGGGCCATGGTGCTCGACTCGATCCAGACCGTGACGCATCCCCTGCTCGCGTCGAGCCCCGGCTCCGTCGGCCAGGTGCGCGAATGCGCGGCCGAGCTCGTGCGCGCCGCGAAGGCGAAGGATACGGTCGTTTTCCTGCTCGGCCACGTGACCAAGGACGGCTCGCTCGCCGGCCCCAAGGTGCTCGAGCATCTCGTCGACACCGTGCTGTACTTCGATACGGAAAATCACGACATGCTGCGCGTGCTTCGCGCTCAGAAAAACCGCTTCGGTCCCACGGACGAGCTCGGCCTCTTCGAGATGGGGGAAACGGGTCTCAAGGAAGTCAAAGACGCCACCGCGTTCTTCGCCGCCGAGCTCGGCCGCACCGCCGCTCCGGGCCGGGCGGTGTCCGTTGCCCTCGAAGGCTCCCGTCCCGTGCTCGTCGAGGTTCAGTCTTTGGTCGTGCCCACCCGCTACCCTCTGCCCCGCCGCATGGCCACCGGTCTCGACCTCAACCGGGTCCTGGTCCTGCTCGCCGCGATGGAGCGCCACATCGGCCTGCGACTCGAGGACCGGGACTGCTTCGTCAGCCTCGCCGGCGGCCTGCGACTCAAAGACCCCGCCCTCGACCTCGCGGCCTGCCTTGCGGTCGCCGGCTCTTGGCGCGACAAGGCGGTTCCCTCCGATCTCGTTCTTCTCGGCGAAGTGAGCCTGCTGGGGGAGGTCGCGCGCATTCCGCAGCTCGAACTGCGCCTGCGCGAGGCGGCCAAGGCCGGCTTCAAGCGCGCCCTCGTCCCCGCGCGCGCCGCCAAGGAGCTCCCCAAGACCCTCGGCCTGACCGTCACGGGCGTGACCGACCTCCGGGAAGCGGCGGAAGCCGCTTTCGGGACCGAGCCATAAGCGAGGGAATGCCGCTTCCGCACGTCGTGGTAGGCGGCAGTCGAGTAATTTCGTAGAATAGGTCATTCCTTCCGTTATACCCTCCGTCGGAGGCATTCCATGTACACCGTGATATTCCGTCTGGCCGTCATCCTCATCTGTCCCGCCATCGTCTACTTCGGAAAGATCGCTCCCTCCTCGACCGGGATCGGCATCGGCCTCGGCGTCGGCGCGTTCATCGTCGCCATCGAGTACCTGGTTGCCGAGCTCAACCTGCTGACCTTGATCACCGGCCTGCTCGGCATCGCGGTCGGTATCATCGTCTCGAAATTCGTCGACTACTCCGTGTTCCAGATGGGCAACGAGGACATCTATAAGGTCTGGGACAAGTACTCGATGCTCCGCTTCTTCGCCTTCGGCGTGCTCGGCTTCGTGATCGCCCTGCGCAAGGCGCCCGAGCTCGACGATCTGGATAAGGATCTGTTGAAAATGGGCAAGAAGCGCGGCTCCGAGCTCAAGATCCTCGACTGCAACGCCATCATCGACGGCCGCGTGGCCGAGGTCGTGGAGACGCACTTCCTCTCCGGCTCCCTCGTCGTGCCTCGCTTCGTCCTGACCGAGCTCCACCGCCTGGCCGACTCCGAGGACCCGATGAAGCGCGCCCGCGGCCGCCGCGGCCTCGACGTGCTCGCGCGCCTGCAGGAAGGCCGCTTCGTGCCGGTGCGCATCCTCGACAAGGACATTCCCGAGATCGCCGAAATCGAGGGTAAGGTGGTCAAGCTCGCCCGCGAGATGGGCGCCAAGATCGTCACCACCGACTTCAACGTCAACAAGGTCGCGACCCTCGAAGGCGTGACCGTGCTCAACGTCAACGACCTGTCCTCGGCGCTCAAGACCGTGGTCCTGCCCGGCGAGACGATGAGCGTGTTCGTCATGAAGGACGGCAAGGAGCGCGAGCAGGGCGTCGGCTTCCTCGATGACGGCACGATGGTCGTCGTCGAAGACGGCCGCCGCTCCGTCGGCAAACGCCTGGAGGCGACGGTGACCTCCATCCATCAGACCTCCAACGGCCGCATGATCTTCGCGAAGGCCAAGCCCGCGGAACGCGCCGTCGCGTAATGCGCGCCGCGGCGATCATCGTCTCGGGCGGTTCCGGCTCGCGCATGGGCCGGCCGAAGCAGTTCCTGCCGCTGGCGGGCTCCACGGTCGCGGAGCTTTCGCTCAAATGCTTCGTGGGCATGGCCGAGGTGGAGTCC
>CALRXP010000115.1:0-8055 GCA_943372155.1 Candidatus Endomicrobiellum trichonymphae
GCGACGACGGCCGTTTGCCCGCCGGGGGCTGCGCCGTGGAGACGGTCTGGGCCCCCGCCGGCGCGCCGTATCAGGCGGCCAGTTCCGCCCACGCGATCGTCCATCTGGATCCCGCGAGCCGCCTGCGGGTGCACGCCGGCTGCGAAAGCGTCTCGCGGATGCGCCACGCCGCTTGGTTTTCGCTGCCGCCGGTGCAGGAGTTCTACTACCGCCGCCAGCATCCGGACTACCGCCCCCTTCCCCCCTGGCGCTCCGACTGCCGCGGCCCCGACGCCGACAGCCCGGTTGCTTTCATCTATCCGCACGCCGAGGCGAATCTCTACATCCCCGTCGAGTTGGACGGCGAAAAGGGCCGGACCGTGTTCGAAGCCGCCGACACGAGACCGAACGCCGTGCTGCATTGGCACTTGGACGGGCGCTACTTGGGAAGCACGGAGACGATTCATCAGCGCGCGCTCGACATGGAACCGGGCAACCACAGCGTCACCGTGGTCGACGACTGGGGCAATCAGGCGACGCGCCGGTTCAAGGTGCTGGGGCTATGAATGGCCCGAGCGCGGCAATCGCGCTTACGCCGGAACGGAGGTCGGCGCGGATTTGCGGGTGGCGATCAGCACGTTGACGCGCACGGCGAAGCCTTCGTCTTCCTGAAGGACGTGCCGGAACGACTCCTGGGGGATGACCAGCACCACCGCGTCTTCGAGGGACTTGATGGTCGCGCCGGCCGTGCCCATCTCGACGATGGACATCTCGCCGAACACCTCGCCTTCGCCGAGTTCGGCGACGAGAACGGAGGTCTTATTCGTGGATTTCACGTACACGCCGACCTTGCCGGACACGACGACGTGAAGGCCGTCCACGGTCGCGCCTTTGAACAAAATCGTCTGCCCCTTGTTGAAGGTGTGCAATTCAGAGGCTTCCGCCAGCGCGCTCAGATTCTCGTTGGTCACGCCGGCGAAAAGGGCGACCCGCTCACGGAGAAAGGTGGTGGCTTCCATACCCTTATGATAGCACGATGGCGCGGTACGACGAGGGTCCTAAGGCCCGGCCCTAACTGGGCCCCTACGGCTTGCGCGAGGCGATGAGGGCCTTCACCTGGGCCACGAACTCCGGGCTTTCGGCGAGCAACGTCCGGAAGGCGTCCTGGGGGATGTTCAGGACGTAGGTTCCGTCCTCGAGACACTTGATCGTGGCGCCGGCGGTGCCGTTTTCGATGATCGAGGTCTCGCCGAACACGTCGCCCGACGCCAATTCCGCGACTTGCGTGAGCGGCTGCTGCGGAGGCTTGATGAACACGCCGGCCTTGCCGACCGCCATGACGTGAAGGCCGTCGACGGTGGCGCCCTTGAACATGATCGTCTGGCCGTTTTTGTAGGCGGAGAGGGATGAGCCGGTGGCGATGGCCGTCAGATGCTCGTCGGAGACCCCGGCGAACAGCGCGACCCGTTCGCGCAGGAAAGTGAACGCGTCCATAGGCATACCTTAACAAAAGCGACGCCCCCCTTTGTTAAACTTCCCGGGTGACCGACCCCGGGCGTTTATTCATGTTCGGCGTTTACGGCCTCAAGCCGTCGCGCCAAACCGTGTCTTTGTTCAAGTCCACCGGCGCGACCGGCGTGCTCCTGCTCGCCCGCAACATCGAGACCCCCGCGCAGACGAAGGCGTACGTGTCGGAGCTCGAGCAGCGCCTCGGACGCCCCCTGCTCATCGCCATCGATCATGAGGGCGGCTGGGTGCTTCGGTTTAAGAGCGGCGTGACGCCTTTCCCCGGAAACGCCGCGCTCGGCCGCGCCGCCGACCCCAAGCTCGCTTACGCCGTCGGACGCCAGATGGCGCGCGAGCTGGCGCCGATCGGCATCCGCATGAATCTGGCGCCCGTGCTCGACGTAGCGACGAAAGATTATAACCCCGGCATCGGCATCAGGTCCTTCGGACCTGATCCGATACTGGCCGGCAAGCTCGGCGCGGCGCTCATCAAGGGCATGCAGGACAACGGCGTGTCCGCCTGCGCCAAGCACTTTCCCGGCAAAGGCGCGGCGACCGTGGACGCCCACGTGGACCTGCCCACGATCAAGCTGCCTCGCGCGGCCTTCACGAAGACGCACCTCGCTCCCTTCCGCGCCGCCTGCGCCGCGGGCGTGGATGCCGTGATGACCTCGCACGTGCGCTTTCCCGCCTTCGACAAAGAGATCGCGACGTTCTCGACGAAAATCGTGCGCGACGTCCTGCGCGGGGAGCTCGGCTACGACGGCCTGGTCGTCAGCGACGACCTGTGCATGGGCGCGGTCACCAAGCGCTGGCCGGTGGCCGAGGCCACGCTCAAGTGCCTCGACGCGGGCCACGACGTGCTCATGATCGCCCACGACCTTCAGGGCATGACCGACGCCGTCGACCTCCTGCGCGAGGCCGGCGCTCCCGCCGATCAGCTCGCCGGCGCCGACGCGCGCATCACCCGCCTTCTCGAAAGACGAAAGGCGCCCAAGGCCTCGCTGGCCGACGGCGAAAAGCTCTCCGCCAAAATCGCGGGGAAAGCCGTCGTGATCGCCCGCCGCGGCGAAACCACTTTGCCCGTCCCCCTCGGCCCCGGCACGCTCGTCGTCGTCCCCGACTTCCGCGAAGTGCGCGAGCGCTTCACCTTCGAGGGCGGCCACGGCGGCCCCGAGGCTCTGATTCGCCGCCTGTCTCCCGGCTGCGTCGTGGTCCGCTCTCCCGTGTCATCGACCGAGCTGGGCCGCCTGCCCGAGCTCGCCGCGAAAGCCTCGCGGGTGGTGAACGTATGCTTTGAAGCCAAGCGTTTCCCCGGGCAGGCCGCCGCTCTTAAACTTTTATCTCGGACCGCCGCGCGTAAGACCGCGTCCGTCTTGATCCGCTCGTCCTGGGACCTGGAATTGTGTCCCCAGACGATGACCGTCGTCGACGCCGCCGGCTACCGTCTTGTCAGCCTCGAGGCGGCGCTGTCACGCCTATTTCCCCGGAGAAAATCATGATGCTCCTCGCCCCGATCCTCGCTTTGCTGCTGACCTCCTCCCCGGCCCGCGCCTCCGACGCGTCCTCGCCCGCGCCGAGCGTGGCCCTGCTTAAAGACCGGTTCATCGAGGCCGAAGGCGCCAAAGAGCGGACCGCCATCCTCAACCAGCTCGCCAAAACCACGCCCGTGTCGGGGCAGGACGTGGCCAACCTCTTCGATCTGTTCTCCCGCTTCACCGACGACTTCACCCGCAAATCGGTCATGGAGTCGCTCGGCCGCCTCCAGACGGGCAACCCCCAGCTCGAACCCATGTTCCTGAATTATCTTCGCCAGCCCGAGCCCGAAGCCCAGCTCTTCGGCGTCAACGGCGCCTTCCGTTTGCGCTCCCGGTCGGCCCTGCCCATGATCCGCGCCATCGCCGAGCGCAAGTTCGGCGCGACAAACGCCGCCGAGAACAACGTGATGTCGGAGCGCAACGCCTGGTGGACGCAGTACGAGGCTCTGTCCGTGCTGGCCCAGTGGGAGCCCGAGAAATCCCGCTCTCTCGTCGAGGCCAAGGGCAAGGAGAGCGCGAAGGTCGGCGCTTTGCTTGGACGCTACTACTGGCGTCAAACCTTGCCGCAGATCAAGACCTGGAGCGAGTCAGGGGATCTAATCGCCAGCGAGCGCGCCGTGCTCGCCGCCTCGGCTCCCATCGACCTCGCCGATGCGCGCGCCACCAGGCCCCAGATGCTGACCATCTTCCGCGATCCGAAGACCGACCCGGAGATCCGCCACCTCCTGGCGCTGAAGATCGGCACGTCCTCCAACGATGAGGAGGCCGCCGCCCTGGTCGTCGAGCACGACGCGGCCAAAACCGCCCCCGAACGCCTGCTCTGGGCCGTCGCGGTTTTCAGCACCCGCAGCCCGAAAATCATCCCCGTCCTGGTCCAGTACTCCCGACAAACCGAAGACGAGAACATGCGTAAGGGCGCCGCCTCCCAGCTGGCGGACATGGTCGGCGCGGCCGAAGCCCAGAAGCTCATCGAGCCCGAAAAAAAGAAGTAAAATACGGGCCTATGGCAGGCTTATTCTGGTGGGCCGCGGGCCTTTGCGTCGTCCTGTTGGCCGCCCTCGCCCTCACCCTTCATCGGCTCTATTCCTTAGAAGCGTCCCGTCCCGAGCGCGTCCCCGCGCCCGTTCGGGCCCCTGAGGGCTGGAGCAAGCTCGACGAACTGCTGAACATGCTGCTGGCTCTTCAGGAGCACGGCGTGTCCCACTCCGGAGCCATCTCCCGCGAGGAGTTCGGCCGCGCGGTCCTCGACTGCGCCTGCCAGCTCATGAAGTGCGACCGCGGCTCGGTCATGAACTGGGACGAGAAAGAGGGTTGCCTGAAGATCGTGGCCGCCCGTAGCGTCCTGGCCGAGAACGCCCAGAAGCTCTTCCTCAAGCCCGGCGAAGGCGTCGCCGGAAAGGCCTTCGCCTCCGGCCAGCCCATCTTCGTGGCCGACCCCGCCAAGGACCCCCGCTATCTCGCGCCCGAGACCGGCGACGTCGAGCCCTTCGTCTCCATCCCCCTCCTCGTTAAGGGCAAGCCGATCGGCGTGCTGAACCTCCACGCCAAGGCCGGCGCCGAACCCTTCAGCGATTACAACGTGAAGTTCCTCAGCATTCTCGCGGGCGAGGCCGCCGTCATGCTCCACAACATGGACATGTTCGACAACCTGCAGATCTTCTACCTCGAGATGGTGCAGACCTTGGCCCGCGCGGTCGACTCTAAGGACGCCTACACTCACGAGCACAGCGACCGCGCCCGCGTGAAGGCACGCCGCGTCGCCCAGGAAATGGGCCTGCCCGACCCGATGGTCCGCCACGTCGAGTACGCCGCGCTCCTTCACGACATCGGCAAGATCGGCATCGACGAGGCCATTCTCCTCAAGCCCGGCAAGCTCACTCCGGAAGAATACGAGGAGATGAAGAAGCACCCGATCATCGGCCACCAGATTCTCGCGCCCGTGAAGTACCTCGGCCCCGTCGCTCAAATGGTCCTCTACCATCAGGAGTGGTTCGACGGCCGCGGCTATCCCGAAGGCCTGAAGGGCGAACAGATTCCTTTGGGCGCCCGAATCGTCGCCTGTCTCGACGCCTGGGACGCGATGACCAGCGACCGCCCCTATCGTAAAGCGCTCGGCCGCGACATCGCGCTCGGAGAGCTCAAGAAGGGCTCAGGCACTCAGTTCGATCCGAAGGTCGTGGACACCTTCATGCGTCTCGAGCTGTCCGAGTGGTCCCGCGAACCGGTCAAGCATTAATGCTGTACGTGGTGCCCACGCCGTTGGGAAATTTAGAGGATATGACCGCGAGGTCGTTGAGGATTTTGAAGGAATCCAAGGTCGTTTTCTGCGAAGACACGCGCCGCACTCGTAATTTAATGAGCCATTTCGGATTAAACGCCCCCCTAGAGCGTTACGACGAGAACGATCCCCGTTCGGTTGATAAGCTGTTGGAACGGGTCCGTCGCGGCGATACCGTGAGCTTGGTTTCGGACGGCGGTCTGCCGGGCGTTTCCGATCCCGGCCGTAAAGCCGTTGCGGCAGCGCGCCGCGAGGGCCTTCCCGTGACCGCGCTGCCGGGTCCGTGCGCCGTCGCGACCGCAGTCGCCGGGTCAGGTTTGCCGGGTGATTCTTTTATATTTTTAGGTTTTCTTCCGCGAACGTCGTCCAAGCGCCGCAAGGCGCTTGAAGCTTCAGTGCCGTTAAACCGCACGATCGTTATTTACGAATCGCCCTTTCGCGTTCTGGAACTGCTCGAGGACGTCATAATGGCCGTCGGAGCGAGTTCCCAAGTCGTTGCCGTTCGCGAGATATCCAAGATCCACGAAGAGTATCTCCGCGGCACAGCCCAATCCGTCCGCGACAACCTCGCCGCCCGCCCCGAGATCCTCGGCGAATTCGTCATCGTCCTCCACCCCGACCCGGAGCCCTCCCATGCCTGATACCCTCTCCTCTTCCGACACCTCCCGCGCCGGCGCCGCCGGTAAAGGCACCCAGCTCGTCGCCTTTCCGACCGAGAGCTCCTACGCCCTCGGCTCCACCGGCCTCATCAAGTCCGCCACCCGCCGCGTTCTCCAGGTCAAGGAACGCTCCACCCTGAAGCCTCTCGCGGTCCTCGTCCACTCCGTCGACGCCGCCAAGCTGTGGGTCGAATGGACGCCTCTCGCCGACAAGCTCGCCGCCAAATTCTGGCCCGGACCCCTCCTGCTTCTGCTCAAGCCGACCGCCCAGGGCCGCCTTCTGACCTTCCCGGAATATCCGACCGTGGCGATCCGCGTGCCGTCGAACCCGACCGCCCGCGCGATGATCGAGGCGTCCGGCGTGCCCTGGATCTACACCAGCGCCAACAAGTCCGGCAAGCCCCCCAAGCTCACCGCCGCAGACGTGGCCGCCGAGCTCGGCGCGGAGATCGACCTGATCATCGACGGCGGGTCCGTCCCGGCCGGCGACCCCACGCTCGTGGACGCGACCGGCGAAAAAGCGCGCGTGACCAAGGTCGGGCTGATCCCGGCCGAGGAGATCCTCAAGATTTGAAGAACGTCCTTTTCGTCTGCACCGGCAACACCTGCCGCTCGCCGATGGCCGAGCGCTTCTTCCTGCGCCTGGCCGAAGAGGCGGGCCTCGACTGGACGGCGGCCTCCGCCGGCACGCAGGCCGCCTACGGCATGCCGCTCTCGCGCGGCGCCGCCGCCGTGTTCTTGAAAAAGGGAATGGAACCCGTCAAGCACCGCGCCCAACGCGCGGACGCCGCCCTGATGCGAGACGCCGAGAAGGTCTACGTGATGGAGGCCTCTCACCGCGACTACCTGAAGCGGCAGTTCACCGAGCACGTCGACAAAATTTTCCTGCTGCGCGAGGCCGCCGGCCTGACGCCCGTCGAAGTCGAAGATCCCGTCGGCGCCGACGCCGCGGAGTATGAAGCTTGCGCCGCCTCCATCGAGGAAGCGCTCCGTATTCTCGTCCAAAGAGAGACCAAACACCATGTCCAAAACGCTCGCTGACCTCGACCCCGAACTCGACGCCACGATCACGCGCGAGGCGCGCCGCCAGTCCGACAACCTCGAGCTGATCGCCTCCGAGAACTACACCTCCGAGGCCGTCATGGAGGCCCAGGGCTCCCTGCTGACGAACAAGTACGCCGAGGGTTATCCGGGCAAGCGCTATTACGGCGGCTGCGAGTTCGTCGACCAGGCCGAGGCGCTCGCCATCGAGCGGGCCAAGGCTCTCTTCGGCGCCGAGCACGTCAACGTGCAGCCGCACTCCGGCTCCCAGGCCAACATGGCCATGTATCTCTCGGTGCTCAAGCCGGGCGACGGCGTCATGGGCCTCAACCTCGCCCACGGCGGCCACCTGAGCCACGGCCACCCGATGAACTTCTCCGGCAAGTACTACAAGATTATTCCCATCGACGTCCGCAAAGACGACGAATTGATCGACTACGAGAAGGCCGAGAAGGACGCCCGCGAGAACAAGCCCCGCATCCTCTTCGTGGGCGCGTCCAACTACTCGCGTGTCATCGACTGGGCCCGCCTCAAGAAGATCGCCGACGAGGTCGGCGCGCTGTTCGCCGCCGACATCGCCCACTACGCGGGCATGATCGCGGCGGGCGTATATCCTTCGCCCGTCGGCCTGGCGGACTTCACGACCACGACGACGCATAAGACCCTGCGCGGCCCTCGCGGCGGCATGGTGATGTGCAAGACCGCGCACGCCAAGGCGCTCGACTCGGCCGTTTTCCCGGGCGAGCAAGGCGGGCCCCTCATGCATGTGATCGCCGCCAAGGCCGTCTGCTTCGGCGAGGCCCTCAAGCCCGAGTTCAAAGTCTATCAGCAGAAAACCCTTGCCAACTCCCGGCGCCTGGCGAAGTCCCTGCAAGATCGGGGCTTCCGCATCGTCGCCGGCGGCACCGACTGCCACCTATTCTCCGTGGACCTGCGCCCGAAGAACGCGACGGGCAAGGAGGCCGAGGAGGCGCTCGACAAGGCCGGCATCACGGTCAACAAAAACGCGATCCCCTACGATCCGCAGAAGCCCTTCATCGCCTCCGGCGTGCGC
>CALRXP010000116.1:0-8046 GCA_943372155.1 Candidatus Endomicrobiellum trichonymphae
GGTGGATCTGCGTGTAGCACGGGTTGGCGAACGCGGCGCCGCGCTTGTGCGCGCGCCAGGTCGCCGTCACGTTGGAGCCGTTGGCGTTGGTCGAAAGGTAGTACACGTTGCCGTAGCCGCCGGTGGCGAGCACGACGGCGTCGCCCCAGTAGGTCTCGGCTTCGCCGGTGACGAGGTTGCGGCAGACGATGCCGCGCGCCTGGCCGTCCACGACGACGAGGTCCAGCATCTCGCGGCGGGTATGCAGCTTCACCGCGCCGAGGCCGACCTGGCGCATCAAGGCGGAGTAGGCGCCGAGCAGGAGCTGCTGGCCCGTCTGGCCGCGCGCGTAGAACGTGCGGGAGACTTGGGCGCCGCCGAAGGAGCGGTTCGAGAGCGTGCCGCCGTACTCGCGGGCGAAGGGCACGCCTTGCGCCACGCACTGGTCGATGATGTTGTTGGACACCTGCGCCAGGCGGTACACGTTCTGCTCGCGGGCGCGGAAGTCGCCGCCCTTGACCGTGTCGTAAAACAAGCGCCAGATGGAGTCGCCGTCGTTCGGGTAGTTCTTGGCGGCGTTGACGCCGCCCTGCGCGGCGATGGAGTGCGCGCGGCGCGCGGAGTCCTGCACGCAGAACGTCTCGACCTGATAGCCGAGCTCGGCCATCGTGGCCGCGGCGGAGGAGCCGGCGAGGCCGGTGCCCACGACGAGGACTTTAAATTTGCGCTTGTTCGCCGGGTTCACCAGCTTCAGCTCGAAGCGGTGCTTGTCCCAAGACTTCTCGATCGGGCCCGTCGGAACCTTGGAGTCGAGTTTCATGTTAGTGGGCCCCCGTGGAGCAGGACATGCATTTCTGAAGGAAACCGAAGTACACCGGGAAGGACGCGAAGCCGACGAAGATCAGGAACGCGAAGGCGAGGCCGGCCTTGCGCAGCAACGGCGTGTAGCGCGGGTGGTTGACGCCGAAGGTCTGCAAGGCGCTCTGCACGCCGTGGGACAGGTGCAGGCCGACGCCGCCGACGGCGAGGACGTAGAACGCGGCGTACAGCGGATTGGAGAACCAGGTGATGACGTGGGCGTACAGGCTTTCCGGCATGCCCTCCGTCTGGCCCTTCAGGCCGCCGATGTCGAACTTGAAGGTCGCGACGTGGATGATGATGAAGGCAAGGATGAGCGTGCCGGTGTACGCCATCGTGCGCGAACCGGGGGTGCGGGCGCCCTTGCCTTTATAGGACTCGTAGGCGACGGGCCGGGCCGCGCGGTTGGCCCACGTCGCGCGCAGGGAGAGAAGAATGTGCACGACGAAGAGGAAAACCAAGCCGCCTTCGGCCAGCGGAAGGAGCGGGTTGTGCTCCAGCGCCTCGGCGTAGTGGTTGAACGCGTCGCCGCCGACGAAGAGGAAGAAGTTGCCGGCGAGATGGGTGATTAAAAAGCCGCAGAGCAGAAGCCCCGCGGCGGCGACCATGATCTTCTTCCCGATCGAGGATTCGAGGAACTCGAAAATCCGGCAGGAACACTTCGACGCGCAGTTGGCTTTGTCTTCCATGGCCCGATTCTATCACGGCATTGGAGGGTGAAAGTTGATCCAGGTCAAACAATGCGAGGGAGTCGGGCGGCTGTAAGTTCTGTTGTTCCGGCCGGGTGGATATGGCCTCGCAAAAAACGCTATCGTGCCCGCATGATCACCGCCCTGCTTCTCGTCGCTTCGCTCGCCTCCGCCGCCGAGCCGGTTAAAAATCCCGACACGTTCACCAACCTCGAGATCGGAGAAGTCGGCGGCCTCGACCCGGCATACCCTTACGATGCCTCGAGCCAGTCGGTGATCCAGAACGTGTACGAGACCTTGATCGCCTTCAAGGGAGCCTCGCTCCTCGAGTTCGAGCCGCGCATTTCCGAGAAGGTGCCGTCGCTCGCCAACAAGCTGATCTCTCCCGACGGCCGCACGTACCGCTTCCCGATCCGCAAAGGCGTGAAGTTCCACGACGGGACCGAGGTGACGCCGGAGGACGTGCGCTACTCGCTTTTGCGCTTCATGATCACCGACCGCGCGGGCGGTCCGTCCGGGCTGCTGCTCGAGCCGATCGCGGGGATTCCGTCGACGCGCGTTTCGACCGGGACACTCGTGCTCGACTTCCCGGCGCTCGAGAAGGCCGTCCGCGTCGAGGGCCAGAACGTCGTGATCACGCTTCCGAGGGCGTTCGGACCCTTTCTCGGCATCATGGCGCGCTGGTCGTACGTTTTGCCCAAGGCCTGGGCCGTCTCTCACGGCGATTGGGACGGAACGGCGGCGACGTGGAAGACCTTCAACGATCCGCCCAAGGAGAAGTCCTACCTTTATCAGAACATGAACGGCGCGGGGCCGTTCAAGCTCGTGCGCTGGGACAAGACGGCGCGCTACGTCCTGCTCGACCGGCATGACGGCTACTTCCGCGGCCCGGCGAAGCTCAAGCACGTCCTCGTCAAATCGGTGCCCGAGCTCAACACGCGCAAGCTCATGCTCCAGGCGGGCGACGCGGACTTGATCGAGACGCCGCGCCCCTACGCCTCCCAGCTCGTCGGGATACCGGGCGTCACCTTGCTCGACAATCTGCCGCGTCTTCAGACCGATCCGGCGATGTTCTTCACGGTCAAGATCAACCCCGTCGCCAATCCGGATATCGGCTCGGGCAAGCTCGACGGCGACGGCATTCCGCCGGACTTCTTCAACGACGCCGACGTGCGCAAGGGCTTCTCCTACGCCTTCGACTACGAGGCGATCCTGCGCGATACCTTCAAAGGCACCGCGGCGCGCGCGCTCGGGCCGATTCCGCCGAGCGTGGCGGGCTACGACGCCAAGCAGCCTCGCTACTCCTACGACCTGAAGAAGGCCGAGGCGCATATGCGCAAGGCGTGGGGCGGCCAGGTCTGGGACAAAGGCTTCAAGTTCACGCTCACCTACAACACCGGCTCCGAGAACCGAGAGGCCGCGGCGCAGATCCTCAAGAAGAACGTCGAGAGGCTCAACCCGAAGTTCCGCGTGGACCTGCGGGGCGTCGACTGGGCGAGCTTCTTGGACAAGGCCCAGCGCCGGCTGATGCCGCTGTTCGTGCGCGGCTGGCTTGCGGACTATCCCGACGCGCACAACTTCATCTACGCGTTCTATCACTCGTCGGGACGCTACCCGTCGGCGCAGGGCTTCGCCGATCCCGAGCTCGACAAGCTCATCGAAAAAGCGGTGGGCGAACCGTCTCCCGCCAGGCGCGCCGCGTTGTATAAGACCGTGCTCGCGCGCGGCTACGAGGACGCGCCCGCGATCTTCACCGTTCATCCCGCCGGCGTTTACGGCGTGCGGACCTGGATGAAGGGCTTCGTCGACAATCCCGTCAACCTCGGGATCTACTACTACCCGATCGAGAAGCGATGAGCGTCAAGACGGAGCGGGCGAAGGCTCTGATAAAGGGCCTGCGCAAGCTCTACCCCGACGCGCACTGCGAGCTCAACTTCGGCTCGCCGCACGAGCTGCTCTTCGCCGTCATTTTATCGGCTCAGTGCACCGACGTGCGCGTCAACGCGACGACGAAGACGCTCTTTAAGCGCTACAAGACGCTCGACGACTACGCCGAGGCCAAGCAAGAGGAACTAGAAGAGATCGTCCGTTCCTGCGGCTTCTACCGGATGAAGGCGAAAGCGATCATCGAGACGGCCCGCGCCGTGCGCGATTGGCACGGCGGGCGGGTGCCGGACACGATGGAGAAGCTCCTGGCTCTGCGCGGCGTCGCGCGCAAGACGGCGAACGTGGTGTTGGGCGAGGTGTACGGCAAGCCCGAGGGCGTGGTCGTCGACACCCACATGAAGCGGCTGGCCTACCGCTTCGGCCTCACCGACGAAGAAGACCCGGTGAAGGTCGAACGCGACCTCGCGGACATCGTCCCGCGCAAGGACTGGGTGTTCTGGTCCCACTCGGTGATTTGGCACGGGCGGCGGGTGTGCAAGGCTCAGAATCCGCAGTGCGGAGCCTGTACGCTGCGATCCATCTGCCCTCAGCGCGGCGTCGACTCCGAGTAGCGTCTACTTTTTCGCGGCCTGAGGCAGCGACGCGAGGAAGTCCTTGATCGCCTTCGGGTAGACCGGGCCCGCGTCGAGGAAGCCCTCGTTGTGCGGGCCCTTCAGGTCCACGAGCTTCTTCTTGGCCGCGCCCGAGGCACGCAGGTTGCGTAGGGCCATCTCATACGGGATGACGTCGTCATCGGGGCTGTGCAAGAGAAGAGTGGGGATCGTCACGCGCGTCAGGCGGGCGTTGTTGTCGAAGCGGATCTTGGCGAGGCGGACCGGAAACCACGGTAGGACGAGACGGCCCATGTCGGCGAGCGAGGTGAAGGCGCTGTCGACGATGAGGCCCGCGGCGGGGACGCGTCCGGCGAGATCGATGGCGGGGCCGTTGCCGAGGGACTCGCCGTAAAGCACGAAGCGCTCCGGCGGGACCATCTTCACGGCGTTGAGCCATGCCCAGCCGGCCAGGGCGTCGCGGTACAGGCCGGGCTCGTCGGGGGAGCCGCCGCTCTCGCCGTAGCCGCGGTAGTCGAGCCACAGCTGGGCGGCGCCGGCGTCGTGGAAGAGGCGCATCTTGTCGGTGCGGTGGGAGATGTTGCCGCCGTTGCCGTGCAGGCACAGCATGACGGGGGACTCGGGCGAGGGGCCGGGGATCCACCAGGCGCGCAGGATCACGCCGTCGGACGTCTTGAGGCCCAGCGGTTCATAGGTCAATCCGACCGTGCCCGGGTGAGCGGACATGACGCGGGACGGATGGAAGACCATCTTCTTCTCGAACAGGCGCAAGCCGATCCAGAACAGCGCGGCGACGAGGATCAGCCCGGCCGCGGGTTGCAGCTTCACTTCCATCGCTTCATTTCTTCTGGAAGGAGGTGATGTCCTGGAACGTGACGCCGGCGCCGACGACCTGGCCGTGCGGGTCCTGGATGAGCAAGGTCGAATAGCCCAGGACGCGCGTCTCTCCCTTGTGCTTCCACCAGAGGTCTTGACGTTTGACCGTCTCCTTTTTGACCAAGGTGTCCATCAGGATTTCGGCCATTTCCGGAATCATGATGAGAGTCGCGTCCACCGGCTGGTTCATCGGCAGGTCGTCGATCAGGCCGAGGATCTTCTTGGCGGCGGGGTTGCAGAGCATCACGCGGCCGTGGACGTCCACGGCGACGAAGCCGCCGCCGAGGTTTTCGAGAATGGACGCGTTATGAGCGGTGACCTTGTCGACGGTGGAC
Organism: Candidatus Endomicrobiellum trichonymphae; assembly: GCA_943372155.1. Taxonomy (GTDB): domain Bacteria; phylum Elusimicrobiota; class Elusimicrobia; order UBA1565; family UBA9628; genus GWA2-66-18. The sequence goes on from CALRXP010000116.1 coordinate 5,236, forward strand.
TCGAGGCGGATGGCGCGCAGCGCGATAGCGCCGGCGGAGCAGGCGGCTTGCACGAAGGCGAGGTCGGCCTCGGTGAACGCCCCGGTTCGCTTATTGATGAGCTCGATGACGCCGACAAGCTCCATCCGGTCGAGCAGCGGCACCGCGAGGACGTGGCTGGTCTTGTAGCCGGTCTCCTCGTCGAACTGCTTCATGAAGCGAGGGTCGCCGTAGGCATCGGTGGTCAGCACGGGTTCGCGGTATTTGGCGACCCAGCCGCACAGGCCCTTGCCCGATTCGACGCGGCGGGATTCGACGCGGTGGCCGGCGGAGCCGAGCGCGGCGCGGGCGATGAGCTGGGCCTGCTTGGGCAGGAAGACGAAGTAGGTCGCGGCCTCGCAGTCGAGCGCGGCGGCGAGCTTGTCGAGAATTCGCGCCCAGACCTGATCCTCCTCGGCCTCCTTGACGGAGGAGAGGAAGCTCAGCAGGTCGACGAGTGCGGGCAAGGCTCCGGCGCCGGGGGTGATCAAGGCTTCCTCCGCGAGGACTTCAGGAATTTTTCGAGACCGGAAACCAGTGCGCCCGCGAGCTCGTCCCGGAACGAGGCGTCGTTGAGCATCGCCTCCTGGTCGGGGAAGATCATATGGGCGTTCTCCACGAGAATCGCGGGCATGGCGCTTTGTCGGGAGACGAGCAGGTTGCCCCAGCGCAGGCCTTCGTCGGCCAGCCTGATGCGGGACTTGTAGGCTTCGTGCACCGCGCGGCCGAGCTCGAGGCTTTGCGGGTGGTAGTAGAAGACGGTGAAGCCGCGCGGCTTGCCCCACGGGTTCTCGCCGTCCGGCAGGGCGTTGTTGTGCAGGCTGACGAAGAGGTCGGCGCCGCGTTCGACGGCCTGCTTAGGCCGGTCTGTGAGGGAGACCTCGTGGAGCGGGTCGTTGCGGCTCATGAGGACGGTCGCGCCCGCCCGCTCAAGCCGGGATTTCGCGGCGAGCGCGATAGCGTAGTTGGCGTCCATCTCGCGCGTGCCGAGCGGACCGGTCGCGCCCGTGGCCGAGGGCATGTGGCCGGGGTCGAGCATGATCTTGATCCCGGCGAAGGGGTTTGAGGCCGAGATTCGCGGCGTGCGGCGGATCTCGAGGCGTAAGGTCGAGCCTTCGTAGGTCGGCCACCAGCCCCAGAGGGTCTCGTTGGGCTTGAGCAGGATGGTCACGGCCACCACGTCGGTGGCCTCCTGGCGCCAGCGGACCTCCTGGACGAAGTCGGGCGCGTCGTTGGTGACCCAGTTAGTGTGGCCCGTCGCGTTGTACAGACGGATGGTCAGGGAGTCGAGCCCGGCGGAGGGCTCGATATCGAACGCGGCCTTCTCGGACATCGTGAGCTTGGCGACCGCGCCGTTGTCGGTCTTGAGGACGTTGAAGGTCCCGGTCACCGAGCGCGGCAGGGAGGCCGTCGTCGAGAGGTCCACGTCCTTGGATTCGATCCAGCCCGACAGGGAATCAGCCAGACGCACGCGCAGGGAGCCGCCGTCGCGGCCCGTCACCGGCAGGCGGGTGCCGGGAAGGGGGAACATCAGGAATCCGTTGGCGGGCCCGGTCTTCACGCTGGCGTAGCCGGCGGTGCTGGCCTTCACCGTCGCGATGGGAAAGGGTTTCGCGGACGCGGATACGCGGGCGGCGCCCTTGATCTTCATCGAGGACCAGCCTTGGCCGAGCTCGTACTCGACCGGGCCGGGCGCGAAGTCCTCGCCGGGCGCGATCAGCTTGGTTCCTTCATAAGTCCCGACGGCGGCGTTGACCGCGCGCATCGGCTGCCAATCGTCCTTGCCGACGCGAAAGCGAGCGGTCTTGCCCGGAGTGCCCTTCAGGCGGACCGTGAGAAGGTCGCCGGCGCGCAGCTCGAGATCGGACTTCGGCGACAGGGACGCCGGATCGACGGCGAGCTTCCCGGAGAGCGGCGCCGCGGCCGTCGGAACGACGATGTGGCGATCAGCGGTCGCGGTGCCCGACGAGAGGGTCAATTCGCCGTGGAAGGTGAAGGTGCCCGGGGCGATCGGCAGCCAGGCGATGAAGCCGCCGTCCTTATGGACCTGAACCGTGGTGCCGTTGATCGTGAAGTGCGCGGTCGCCGGTTGAACCGAGCCGAAAATGAATTCGCTCTCGGCGGCGAGAGGCATGTTCTCCGGCGGCCAGACGAAGACGATGGGCTCGGTCGAGCGCGCCGGGTAGAGCGGCGGCGTGGCGGGAACGGCGGGCGTCTCGACGATCTCGCCTTTGATCTTATGCTTGGGGCGAGCGGCGACGGGCAGGGCCGCAAAAAGGAGTAATGAGGCCGCGAGCGCTCGTTTCATGGCCGGAATTCTACCAATAATATAGGATGAGCCTATGGCGCGAGTGGTGTTCACCGGCAATCTGAGCCGTCATGTTCCGTGCGAGCCCTGCGAGGCCGCGGGCGCCGACGTGCGCGCGGTGCTGGAGTCGGCGTTCCGGCTTCGGCCCGGTCTGCGGGAGTTCGTGCTCGACGAGCAGGGCGAGTTGCGCAAGCACATGAACGTTTTCGTGGACGGCGAAATGATCAAGGACCGCCGCGGCTTGACCGATCCGGCCGGATCGGAAATCTTCGTGATGCAGGCGCTCTCGGGAGGCTAGATGTCGAAAATTTACGTCGGCACGCGTAAAGGGCTGTTCACGCTCGAAGGAGCCGGCGCCGGCCTGCGCCTCGTCGCGAGCGAATTTCTCGGCGACAACATCAGCATGGTCCTGCCCGATCCGCGCGACGGCTCGCTGTACGTCGCGTTCAACCACGGTCACTTCGGCGTGAAAATGAAGCGCCGCC
>CALRXP010000117.1:0-8013 GCA_943372155.1 Candidatus Endomicrobiellum trichonymphae
GAGTTCGTCGTCGGCTCCGTCGAGACCGACGCCGTCGCGAAGACCGTCAACGCCTACACGATCTCAGGATTTAAGCCCGGCGTGGTCTACAACATCGTCCTTCTCTCCGGCGCACAGGGCAATGAGGTCTCCTTCCCGACCGAAGGCGCCGGCGTCGTCTTCACCGCTGCCGAGTCTTCGACCACGAAAACGATCAACCTCACCTACCGCCCCGCCGCCCTCGACTGCCTCGGAACCGCCAAGGCGCTCGACGCGGCCCGCACCCAGTTCGCCGTCCAGGTCGACTGCCTCAAGCCCCTGCGCCAGCTCACCGCGTCCGACGACGACGTGACCCAGCTCCTGACCGTCTCCACCTTCACCTCGCTCGGCGCGGCCCTCTCCGCCCCGAACGGCGCGGGCGTCCTCTCCTCGCGCCTGCTCTCCTCCGACCGCCGCCGCCTCACGGGCCTCTACACGCTCGCCACCTCCGAGACCCGCTTCACGATGCGCGTGCGCGCCTCCGCCGCCGAGCTCGATCCGCGCACCGGCGACAGCTTCGCCATCGACAAGGTCTTCGACTTCTATGCCGGCCTCGACGCCGCCGCCGACGGCCGCGCCTCCAACATCAACGGCGGCTCCGTCGGCATGAACCCGTCGGCCCAGGACGAGCTCTTGGGCCTTGATGAGCGCTCGGGCATCAATCTCCGGCCCGGCTCCTTCGGCGAAGGATCCGACTCCTTGCCCGACTCCGCCGTCGTCGCCCAGCCGACCACCACGGTCAACGTCTCGATGACCAAGGGCCGCGACCAGGCCCTCGCCAAGGCCCTGAGCGTCGCGACCTTGGGCTACGCGCCCGCCGCCCTCGAGGTCGCCGACGTCCCGTCCGCCTACCCCGCCGAGATGTGGGCCGCGATGAGCAAGTACCGCACCCAGGCCTCGACGACCTCGGTCGGCGGCGCCAACCCGATCTCCGCCTTCTACTCCATCTTCCTGCCCGCCGGCATCCGCCACCAGCTCAAGCAGCGCGCCGACCTGACGCTCTCCTACAACCTGGCCACCTCGACCGGCACCACCGACGACAAGATCCAGATCTGGTTCTACAACGCGGTCCTCGGCCGCTTCGTCCTCGAGAACACCAACCGCCGCCTCGACACGGTCAACAAGACCGTCACCGTCTCCGTCGACCACTTCTCCACCTTCGTCGTCCTCGACTCGACCCCCGTCGCCACCTCCAACGTCTCCTTCGGCGGCCCGGACATCGCCGTCGCCAACTTCCCGAACCCGGCCGACTGCGTCACCCACTCCAACATCAACCGCAACTCCACGCTCTTCGGTACGGGCGGCGTGCACGCCCCGTTCATGGGCACCATGATCCGCACCTCGGTGCCCGCCGGCGACAGCGGCGACCTGCGCATCACCATCTACACCGTCACGGGCCAGAAGGTCCGCACCATCGAGCAGGGCAACCTGCCCGCCGGCCAGACCTACTACACGCCCTGGAACTGCGCCAACGACGACGGCCGCACCGTCGCCTCCGGCGTCTACATCGGCGAAGTCGCCCACGGCGGCCGCCGCAAGTTCTTCAAGATCGCCATCATCAAGGGGAGCGGCCTGTGACCTATAAAACCTGCGCTCTCCTGCTGCTGGCTCTCCTGCTGAGCGTCCCCGCCTCGGCCAAGTCCTCCGCCGCGGCCGGCACCTCGGGCGCCCAATTCCTCAAACTGGGTTCCGGCGCGCGCGCGGGCGCCATGGCGGACGCCTTCACGGCCGTCGCCGACGACGCCTTCGCCGCCTACTACAACCCCGCGGGTCTGGCCCGCCTACAGCGCCCTCAGCTTGCCGGCGCGCACTCCGCCCTCTTCCAGGGCGTCAGCTACCAAACTCTCGCCCTCGTCGTGCCCTTCGGCCGCGGCGAAGGCCGCGAGCGCATCGAGACCGAATCCAACCACCACGCCATCGGCCTCTCGATCTACTACCTCGGGGTGGGGGACATCGAGCGCCGCACGGGCGACACCACGCTCCCCGTCGGCACCTTCAACTCCGCCGACTCCGCTTACGCGCTCACCTACGCGTACTCGCCCAACGACCGCCTGAGCCTCGGCGTCACCGGCAAGTACGTCAACCAGACCATCGACTCCTTCAGCGGCTCCGCCATGGCCGCCGACCTCGGCGTCCTCTACCGCGTCAATCCGCACACCGAAAAGCCGATCACCCTCGGCGCCTCCGTCCGCCACCTCGGCAAGCGCATCGGCTACGTCTCGAGCGAAACCGACCCTCTCCCGACCACCGTCGTCCTCGGCGGCGCCGTCGCCCTCTCCAAGGGCCTCACCGTTGACCTGGACATGGGTAAGGCGCGCGACGAGTCCGCCTACGGCGCCCTGGGCATCGAAGGCCGCCACCAGCTCTCCGAGGGCGTGGGCGGGGCCTTCCGCGCGGGCTACACCTCCTCCCGCCGCGACAACGGCGGCCTCTCCGGCGTCACCGCCGGCGGCGGACTGGCCTTCACCAAGGCCTCCTTCGACTTCGCCTGGATCCCTTTCGGCACTTTGGGCGACGCCTTCCGCTTCTCGCTGCTCGTCAAATTCTAGGAATGCGCTTTCTGCCCGCGGCTCTCGGCCTCCTGTTCGCGGGCGCCTCCGCCTTCTTCCACTACTCCGGCTATCTCGGCCTCATGGCCAAGCACGCCTGGACCGCGGCCACGATCACGATCGGCGTCGGGATCGCGTTCACGTTGCTCTCCGGGGCCGTCGGCTGGTTTCTGGGCCGCAATATCCAGGAGCTCTCCGATCCGAAGCAGGACCGCAGCCACGCCGCTGTCCTCGCGTCGTGCATCATCATCTTCACGGGTTACACCGCGTACTCCATGGTCACGGGCCGCGCCCGCTCCGCCCAGCTCGACGAGATCACCGCCTCCTCCATGACCCTCGAGCGCGCCCAGTCCATCATCGCCGCCGGCGACCGCGACGAGATCCGCGCGCTCTCCTACAACCGCTCCTGCCCGCCCGAGATCATGCGCAAGCTCGCCCTCAGCGAAGACGACTCCGTCCGCGCCAACACCGCGGGCAACCCCGCCACCCCGGCCGACGTCGCCACCTTCCTGGCGCGCGATCCCAACGAATCCGTCCGCATCTACGCCGCCTCCCACCCGTCGCGGCGCGCGCCTTCGCCGGAACGCTAGTAAAAGGGCCTATTTCTCGAATAACACGCAGGAACTTCGAATTTGGGTCTAGCCCACGCGGTCCATTCGATTTATAATCTGGGTGTGACCGTCTTTGAAGTTTCGAACGAGACGCTCAAAGAGTTCTACCTGTGCGCCTCTCCGGCGCCCCTCTCCGAACTCATTCATGAGCACTGCGACCGCCCCCCGGCGGCGATCTCCCATTGGCAGAAAGGCCAAGGCATCTTCTACAACGAGATCGAGACCTTCGCGGATGCTCCCGCGGCTGACGCCTTCATGATCCAGTACGCCGGCGTCATCGCCCGCACTGGCTGGAAAATCATCCGTTGACAGTGTAGGTGTCAGGCTTTCTGATTGTGCGATTCTATGCGCCTGCAACTGGTGACTAGCCTAACCGGATTGACGGTATTCGGCTGCCAGGGCGGCATCACAAGCTAACTGTTTCCAGGAAACAGTGATTATCATCAGTGGAAATCTCCTGGTGATAGTCTCGGCGCCGTCAAAAAATTATCCCCAAACTCGTCGCGCGACGAGTCTGGGGATAATGTTCGGCGTCGGACGATAATCTTTGCTTAGCGGCCGTTGAAGGCCCGCGCGGGAGACGCGCGAAGCCCGTCGACGAGAGGAAGAGGCCGCGAGGCCGCGATGGACGGCTGACGCGGCGCGACGGCGGAGCGGGCCTGAGTCCACGGCCCCTTGTTGCAGGACTTGGTGTTGTTGTCCCACTGCCAGGAGACCTTGCTCACGAGGCCATGACCCGAGACGGTGGAGGCGCCTTCCTGGCAGAGGTCGGAGATCTCCTCGCCGCCGGATGTGTTCCACGCCTGCGGGTAGGCCGGGTTGCTGCCGGGGGTGGGGAAGGGATCGGTGATGGCCTCGATGCACTCGTGCGAGGAGGTGGCCGAGAGTCCGTCGAAGCCGCCGCCGCAGCCGAAGCCGCAGGCGGGCATGACGCCGTAGAAGACCGAGGCGCCGTTGCGCGGAGACTTGAAGCCCTCATGATAAGCGCAGAAGGAGGAGCAGGAGGCGGAGCCCTCGATCGTGATCGAGTAGCCAGTGGGGAAGTAGATCATGTAGAGGGAGTTGTCGTCGGCCGCGGGTATTTTCCCGGCGGCCATCTGCGCGTCGAGCTCTTTCTGGAGCATCTCGTCGGTGAGCTTCTTCGCCGTGTTCGCGGGAGTGATGGTGATGGAGCCCGCGAAGGTGCCACGGCCGATGTGCTGGTGGGTGCCGGGGCGGCCGTTGACCGCAACGAGGTTGGTGTCGTACTCGGAGAGCCAGTCCATGTAGTTGCTGTCGAGAATGTTTTCGAAGAAGGGCCCGATCTTGGTCTTCGTCTCAGCGGCCACCTTGTCCGTCCAGAAAATCGCGTACACCTTCGCGTTGGGGATGACGGGTCCGCCGTAGTACTGAAGGTTCTCGACCGCTTTGGTCCCCTTGTGCGCCTGAAGCTTCACGCCTTGAACCCACTTGATGCCGTGCGGAGCGGCGTTGGCGGAGACGGACAGGGCGAGGAGGAGGGGGAGTAGTTTCATGGGGATATTATGCCACAGAATGGACCGAAAGACCCAGACGAGCCTAGGCCCAAGGGGAAGAATCGCAAAATCAGAAAGCCTGACCCCTTTTTGATGGAATAGCGCCGGAAAATACGGGGGAACCTTGTAACAAAAGTGTCCTAGACACCCGGGACCCCCCTGTTACACTAAGAGGAATGCCCCCGGTCAGGGTAATGTTCCTCGCGGCGCTCTTGAGCGCCGCCGGTCCCCTTCGCGCTGCTGTTTTGCGCGAAGCGAGCGGCCTTGTGCAGGTCCGCGCCGCGGGCGGCGATAGCTGGCGTCCGGCAGGAAAAACGCCGCGCAACTTGGGCGAAGGAGACGGTGTGCGCACCGGTTTCAACGCGCGCGCGCTCATCGAGCTGGGGGGCGGTTCTCTCGTCGAAGCGGCGGGCAACGCGCACGTGTCAGTGGAGGTGGACGCGCCCGGGCACACGAGCGTCAACGCGCTGTTTGGGACGGTGAGGCTGACCGCGTCGGCGGCGGGAGGCAAGAGCGTGTCGCTGCGCGCGCCCACGGGCGTCGTGCGCGCGCGGGGGGAGCGAGTGGTCGTGCGCGTGACGGTGGCCGGAGGCGGGAACGCGACGGTTGAGGTCGTCGAGGGAGTGGCCGGTGTCGAGGATAATCGCGGAAACTCCCTGATCCTGAGGACCGGCCAGCGCGTGGACCTGGACCTGGCGGGCGTGCACGAGCCGACGGCCGCGCCGACGCCGGTGCAGGCGCGGAAGATGGATTTTATGGAGCTGATGCGGCGCGAGGTCGGCTTCGAGCTCGGACGCGAGGCGGATTTTGAGGCGGCGGCGCGTGAGTCGCGGAGGCAGGAGCGGGAGCTCGGACGCGTCGGCATGGATGCCGACGGCAAGCGCGTGAGAGTGGAGGAGTACGTCGTGCGCCCGTCGGCCAATCGCTTGAATCTGGTCGTGATGAACGGGCGGGCCGACGGCCTGTCTTACTATTCGTGGGACGGCACGTTCGACATCGCGCTCCCGCGGGATCTCTCGGCGGTGTTCACCGGTCTGACCGGATCCGGCGGGACGGCGACGGCGTGGACGGTGACGGATTTCACCGCGACGCGGGCCAACACGACGGACTCCGTCGTGGAGCGCGGCTCGGGCGGTCATCAGGTGGACGTCAACGGCAACGCCGACCCCTTGGACGACGTGGCCGGCGGCGGGATGGCGTTCAAGACGATCTTCGACCGGTACGGCGTGTACGCCAACGGCGTGCTCAAGCGCGGCTTCACCGGCGTGGCGCTGCAGACGTACGCGGACAAGACGGACAGCACGACCAACGATCCCCTGACCGGGGCGGCGTTGGGCGCGGCGCTGCCGGTCGTGGTGATCAACACGACGTATCCGGATGCGGCGTCCGCGCGCCGATCGACGTTCGAGTCCTACGGCGACGGCACGTCGCTGGCGCGCGACCTGCTGTACCTGGAGTTCGGCGGGGGCGTGTCGCCGCGCGGCGCGTTCGGCTCGGCCGACCATAACATCGAAGAGCGCACGACCGTCAGCGGCGGACGGACGATCCGGATCACCTTCCCGTCGGCAGCGCTCGATGTCACGAGGATCGTGCCGTGAGAGCGATCCTTCTCGCCGTGGCGCTGTTCGCGGCTCCGGCCCGGGCCGTCGAGTGGACTCCGATTTTCGGGATCCAGGCGCTGGGCGGCGTGCATTTCTTCCGGGGCGACCGCGGTTCGCTGTCGGGCAACGCGGACGCCTTGTTTACGCCCGCGATCCGGCTCAACGACAATTGGTCCCTGCTGCCGTCCGTGCGGTCGAGCTACGAGGGAACGCGGCGGGTCGCGGATATCCTCGGCACCGCGACGCCCGCGCAAGAGGTGATGGAGCACCGGCTCGCGTTCCGGGCCGTGCACGCCGATCCGCTGTCGCGCTGGCGCCTGAAGCCCGGCGTCTCGTACAAGCTCACGTTCCTGAAAGAGACGAGCGACGAGGCGTGGGGAAGCGGGCTGTTCGACGAGCGCCTGTGGACGATCGGCGGGGAGGCGGAGTACCTTACGCGCGAGCCGCACTCGGTGCGGGTGTCGGCGGATTACTTCGACGCGTCGTATCCCAACTACACGACGCTCGAGTCCCAGGCGGCCCTGCAGTTCCAAGGGCAGCCGCTGGCGCGCGAGCTGGTGGGGGACCGGGTGCTTGACCGTAACGGCGCGCGCGTCGCGGCGTCTTTCGACATGCCCGTAGGGGAGCGCGTCCGCCTGGACGCCGGGCTTTCGACCGTGTGGTCGCGCTACGGCAAGCAGAGAATCGTCAATGAGGCCGGGCAGTTCGACGGGGACACGCGCGCGGACTTTTTGACGAACATGACGGCGGCGGCGCGGATGCCGCACGAGTGGAACGCCGACCTGCGGGCGCTGGGCTCTTTGACGTTCGGCCTGGGCGTGCTGTCGTCCAACCAGAACGGCTACGACGCCTCGCGGGGGATGTTCCTGTCGAAGTTTTACGATTACAAAGAGGTCAGCGTGACGCCGGCGGTGAAGCTGCTCGTTGGCGCGCCGCGCGAGCCGGTGACGGTGGACCTGGCGATCGGCTGGCGGCGGCGCGCGTACGCCAACCGCAAGGCGCAGGACGTAGCCGGGGCCTACAGCGGCGGCCCGCTCTCCACGACCGAATGGCGCGTGTCCGGGACTTTGACGTACCCGATCGTGAAGCGCTTCAGCCTCGTGTTCACGCTCGAGCGGGCGAGCGCCAAGTCGAACCAGCGCTATGAGCGCTTTTATCGCTACGCGTACGAGGCCACGAGCGCGCTCGCGGGCTTCCGGTGGGACTGGTGAGAAAGCTTCTGCTCGCCGTTCTGGCGTCCGTCCTGGCCGCGGGCTCCGCGCGCGCGGCCGCGATCACGTGGACGGGCGGCGCCACCGGCGATTGGAACGTCGCGGCCAACTGGACGCCGGCGGCGGTGCCCGGGACGTTCGACGACGTGACGATCCCGTCCGGCACCGTGATCGCCTACTCGACCGATCCCGCGCTCGGCGTCGCGTCGCTGACGCTCGGCGCGGCCGGCGTGACGCCGGTGGCGGTCCTTCAGCTCTCGACCGGCCTCGCCGCGAGCGGGACGGTGCTTCTGCAAGACGCCGCAGCGCTTCAGGTCTCGACCCGCGCCTCGGTGGCGGCGGCCGACATCATCCTGCTGACCGGGACGAGCGTCGCCTTCACCGTGGCGCCCGCCGCGACTGGGCCTGCGCCCTTCTTGCGGTTCTACGCCTCCGGCTCGTTTAACGTGGCGGGCGGCTCGACGGTCACGGTGCACGGGCGCGGCTACGCGGCCGGCGCCGGCGCGACC
>CALRXP010000118.1:0-8007 GCA_943372155.1 Candidatus Endomicrobiellum trichonymphae
GCCGGCGGCCGACGAGCAGAACCGCGGCCGACAGGATCGACACGGCGGCCACGCTCGCCACGACCGCCGTGACCTCGAGGCTCAGCGTGCCGGAGCGGATGGCGTACACCGCGGAGCCCGCGACGACGCATTGGGTCACGATGACGGCCGGGATCAAACGGGCGAAGAGGCGGCCGGCCGTGTCTTGATCTCGGAGCGGGGTCATCGGCGTCATTGTAGCAATCCGATCGACGAGGCGGCTTGAAAGCGGGGCCCGCGGGGGGTATACTCAAGGCATGACATCACGACGACTCCTCCTGCTTTCGCTCGCCTCCCTGCTCTCCTTCGGAGCCTACTCCGGCTCGGCCCGCGCCGAGGACGATTCCGCGTTGGGCGCCGATCCGAACCCCGCCCCTAAGCCCGCGAAGAAAAAGGCCGACGCGAAGAAGAAAAAGAAGACGTACGACTACGACAAGTCCAAGTACAAATCCAACGAGCTGTCGCAGACGATCAACTACAAGTTCAACGAGAAGGGCGATCCGATCAAAGCGAGCGAAAAGAAAAAGGCCGCCGCCAAGAAGAAGCGCTCCGAGCCGCCCGAGGCCGAAGCCAAGGAAGGCGGCGAATCCTGCGGCGGCGAGGACAGCTGCGCCGAGAAGAAGACCGAGGCCGACGCGCTCTAGCTAGGCCTTCGGTCCCGCTTTCGGCAGGCGGGCGATGAAGCGGGCGCCGCGACCGGGCTCGCTCTCCACGCGGATCGTCCCGCGGTGCGCATCGACGATGCCCTTGCAGATGGCCAACCCGAGCCCGGTGCCGGGCGTCATCTTGGTCACGGCGTCGCCCGCGCGATAAAACTTCTCGAACAGGCGGGCCTGGTCCGTCTTCGACACGCCCGGCCCTTGGTCCTCGACGGAGATCTCGAGGTCCGCCCCGAGCGCCTTTGACCGTAAGGTCACGGTCCCGGTTTCCGGCGTGTATTTGAGAGCGTTGCCTACAAGGTTGACGAGCAGGCGATAGAGCTGCTCCTGGTCGCCGCGAAGGGATTCGGCGCCGGCTCCGACGTCGAGCTTGAAGACGGCCTTGGATGGATGCTCGTTGAAGAGGCGCTCGACCCGGGCGAACAGCGGTTCGAGTTTGACGTCGGACAGCTCGGTCTCGATGCCGCCCGCCTCGATCTTCGCGATGTCGAGAAAGTCGCCGACCATGTGGCCGAGGCGCGTGGACTCATCGAGGATGATCTGTAGGTAGTGGCGCTTCTTCTCGCCGTCGAGCTCGTCGCCGAAATCGCGCAGGGTCTCAGCGAAGCCGCGGATGGCCGTCAGCGGCGTTCGCAGTTCGTGGCTGACGAGCGCGGTGAACTCGGACTTCATGCGCTCGACCTGCTTTCGTTTGGTGATATCGCGGTAGGTTCGTACGATCGCGAAGGGGACATCCGAGTCGTCTTTGAGCAAAGTGAACGAGCCTTCGATCGCGACCCGGCTACCGTCCTTGCGCAGGCGCTCGGTTTCGACCGAGTTTTTGTGGCCCTTCTCCATGACCTCCTCGATGACGCTCTTGATCTCGTCGACTCGGTCAACCGGCACGAGAAAGGCGCCGTGGCGGCCGAGAACCTCGTCGAGGCGCCACTGCAGGAGCTCCTCGGCGCCGGCGTTCCACGTGAGGACCTTGTGCGCCAGGTCGGTCACGAAGATCGCGTCGCTCGACTGGTCCACGACGGTGGCGGCGATCTTCTGGTGCTGAAGGGTCTGCTGGATCAGGCGCGCGTTGCGCAGGTGGCGCGCGATCTCGACGAGGCCTCCCTCCCGCTCGGCGTCGAGCGGCTCGGACCGCACGCGGCCGAAGACGACGCCTCCGGTCGGCAGGGCCGCTTCCGCGGTGAGGCGCAGGAGCGGCGCGGCTTCCCAGGAGCGTCCGGCGGAATCGTTGGTCACGATGCGCTTCTCATCGAAGGCGCGCGTCAGCAGAGCCAGCTCCGTCTCGACGGCTGTGGCGTCCGCCAGGCGCTTGTCGCCGTGACGGTAAGCGAGAACGGGGCGCCCCAGTTCGTCGGCGAAGTGCACCGCCACGGACTGGGCGCCCATGAGCGCCATCGCGGCGTGACAGGCCTCGGGGAGGGCCGCGGCGAAGGGCTTGTCGCCGAACAACGCGATGGACATCCGATTGAGCAGGACCAGGCGCTGGTAGCGCAGCGCCATCGAGTCGCCGGCGGAGGGAGCGGGCACGGCGGGAGAATCGGCCATCGGGGCCTATTCTATATATTATGATCGGAGGCGCGTATGAAGCCCGATCTGCTCCGCTGGTCCCTCCTTCCTGTCGCCGCGGCCGCGCTTCTTCTCATGCTGTTTAAGAGCGCCACGCCCGGGCGGGTGGCGCTGTTTGCCGTCACCGCCGGGGCCTGGTACGCGCTCTCCCGCCGCAAGACGTACTCCCTCGATCGCGACCGGTTCAAGAACGGCAAGCTCGGCCGCCGCTGAAGCAGACGGAAATGTCTCCCGGCCTCTCTTGACATAATAACTAGTCCGGTGTATAATTACTCGCTGGACTAGTTATGGCTCGACCCTCCATGAATCTCGACGTCAAGCTCGTCGCCGCCGCCAAGGCGATGCTCCCGGACGTCGGTTTTTCCGGGCTCAAGATTCGCGACGTCGCGCGCCGCGCGGGCGTCAATCCCGGGATGTTCCACTATCACTTCAAGACGCAGGAAGCGTTCCGGCGCCGCGTCGTTCAGGACGTCTATGAGGATTTTTTAGCGAGCTTCGTCGAGGCGGCGGAAGGGCCGGGCGGCGCGCGCGCGCGCCTGCGCCGCGTTTTGATCGCCGTGGCTCGCTTCGCCCGCGACAACCGCGTGTTCTACACGCTCATGATTCGCGAGCTGCTCAACGCCCAGTCCGACATGAGCGCCTTCGCCAAGGAAAACTTCCCTCGACACGCGGCCGTCCTCATGAAGCTGCTCGAGGAGTGCCGCCGGGAGGGCGTCGTGCGTCCCGTGCCGATGCCGATGCTGGCGGCCTTCGCCATGGGCTCGATGTGCCTGCCCAACGTGATGATCACGGCCTTCGAGCGCAACGGCGTCAAGACGATCGGCGGCAAGCCGATCGGCGGCCTCGCCGCGCTGATGCTGTCCGACGAGCTCATCGAGGTCCGCGCGGACATGGTCCTGGCGGGCCTGGCCCGGGGGAAGGCGTGAAGGGTCTGGCGCTCGCCGTCCTGCTCGTTTCGCCCGCCGCCGCGGAGATCCCGCGTGTGCGCCTGACCATGGCCGAGGCCGAAAGCGCGGCCCGGGCGCACTCGCTCGCGTTGAGGGCCGCCGTCGAGGAGGGCGCGGGCTCCGCGGATCTCGCCGACGAACGCTTCGCCTCATTGATCCCCCGGGTGACGCTCGACGGCTCTTACCGTTATCAGACCGAGGTCCCCAATTTTTCCCCGGTCCCCGGTCAACCTGCGCGGCCCTTCGGCGACCATCGCTCGACCTCGGTGGGACCGACCTTGTCCTGGACCTTGTGGGATCAGGGCTCCCTTTATAAAACCTGGCGGGCGCAGAAGGCACGGGCCGCTTCGCAGGACGAGCTGCGACGCCTGGCCGAGCGCCAAGCGACGCTCGGCGCTCGGCTGGCCTATGTCCAGGTCCAGCTCGCCGGCGAGCAGATGCGCGAGCTTGCCGACGCCCTGGGGCTCGCCGAGGCGCAGTACAAGGAGATCGACAACCGCTTCAAGGCCGGCGCGGCCAGCCGCATCGACACGTTGTCCTCGCATCAGGAGTCGCTCCAGCGCCGCAAGCAGCTGCTGCAGGCGCAGGCGGACCTGAGCGCCTCGCTGCGCGAGCTTCTTCAGCTCGTCGGCCGGGCGGACGGTGTCGATCTTTCCCGGCCGCTCGACGCGCGCTTGTCGACCGCCGCGCCCGCGGCTCTGGGCGAAGCCACCGCGCTCGTCGAGCTCGACGGCCTCGACGCGCCCCAGCCCGCTCTCAGCGCGGCCGAGGCCGCGCCGCTCGATGACGGACACCCGCGAGTTGCGGCGTACGCGCGCCAGGCGGAGGCGGCGCGTCTGGCCGCCTCGAGCCTCAACGCCGGCCGCGGTCCGACGATCAAGCTTCAGGGCCGCGCGAGCTACGACTACCCGAACGGTCCCGCGCTCGAGAGCGTGACTCAGAAATCCGTGGGGCTGACCGCGTCCTTGCCGCTGTTCGAGGGGCGCCTGACCGCGCGGGCCGTCTCCGAGCAGAGGCACCTGGCCGGCGCCGCCGAGAACCGCCGCGACCTCGCCGCTGAGGAGCTCAAGCGCGACTGGGACACGGCGCGCTCCGCCCTCGGCTCGCTGCGCTCCCAGCAGGCCGTCGACGAGAAGTCCGTCGCCGAGACCGAGGAGCTGGCCCGATTGATCTACCTCTCATACAAGGCCGGACGCTCGAATTATCTCGAGGTGCAAAGCGGCAACCTGCGCGCGCTCGAGGCGAAAGTGCAGGCGGCCCGCACGCGCGCCCAGGTCCTGATCCAGCTCTCCGCGCTGGCGAATTTGGCCGTCCAAGGATGATCCGTCATGAAAAAGGATAAACGTCTTCTCGCGATTCCCGTGCTCGTCATCGCCGGGCTGTTCGTCTGGAACTGGCTGAAGGCTCGCGACTTCCGCTACGCCGGCACGGTCGAGGCGACCGAGGTCTCTTTGTCGCCCCGCATTTCCTCCACGATCTCGACGATGACCGTCCATGAGGGCGACGTCGTGCGCAAAGGCCAGGTCGT
Source organism: Candidatus Endomicrobiellum trichonymphae (assembly GCA_943372155.1). Lineage (GTDB taxonomy): Bacteria > Elusimicrobiota > Elusimicrobia > UBA1565 > UBA9628 > GWA2-66-18. The sequence goes on from CALRXP010000118.1 coordinate 4,716, forward strand.
CGTCGAGCTGGGCTGCGAAGATCTCAAGCTCGCCTCCGAGATCGCGGGCCGCGAGTACGGCCGCGCCGAGCGTCTGTACAAGGACGGCGCGACCCCGTTCGAGTCCTACGACCGAGCCAAGAACCGGCGCGATGACGCCGCGCTCAAGGTGGCCTGGTGCAGCATCGAGTCGCCGATCGACGGCACGGTGCTCGCGCGCACGCACGAGCCCGGCGAGTGGGCTTCGCCTGGGGTCAAGCTCCTGACCTTGGCCGACCTGGGCGGCGTTTACGCCTTCATCTACGTTCCGCAGGCCGAGCTGTACCGCCTCAAGCCGGGTCAGGCCGTCGAGGCCTTTCTTCCGGAGGCGGGAGGCGCGGCCCGGAAGGGTCAAATCGCCTTCGTGCGCTCCGCGGCGGAGTTCACGCCGAAGAACGTGCAGACGCGCGCCGAGCGCACGCGCCTCGTTTACGGCGTGAAGATCGCGCTCGATAACGCCGACGGGACGCTCAAGCCCGGCATGCCCGTCGAGGTCCGTCTGCCGCGCTGAGGGCCCATGCCCGGAATCGGCATCGACGCCGTCGGCCTTAAGAAACGCCTGAAGAAGAACGCGGCGCTGGACGGGGCCTCGCTGTCCTTCGAGCCCGGGTTGCTGCACGGACTTATCGGTCCGGACGGCGCGGGCAAGACCACCTTCCTGCGCACCGTCGTCGGCCTGCTCAAGCCCGACGAGGGGGAAGTGCGCTTTTCGCGCGACGGGCGCCCGGTCGCTTTCGCCGAGATCCGGCCGACCTTGGCGTACATGCCCCAGCGCCAGAGCCTGTATCCCGATCTCTCGATCTCCGAGCACCTGGATTTCTTCAGCGATCTGTACCGCCTCCCGCCGGACTTGTACCGGGAGCGCCGCGCGGAGCTACTGCAGATCACGCGCCTCGACCGATTCACCGACCGGCCCGCCGGTCAGCTGTCGGGCGGGATGTATAAGAAGCTGGGGCTTATGTGCGCGTTGCTGCAATCTCCATCGGTGCTCCTGCTCGACGAGCCGACCAACGGCGTGGACCCGATCAGCCGCCGCGAGTTCTGGGAGCTCCTCTACCGCCTGGCCGACGGCGCGGTGACCATCGTGGTCTCCACCGCCTATATGGACGAGGCCGAGCGCTGCGCGCGCGTGCATCTGCTCGACGCCGGGCGGACGCTCGCCGAGGGCGAGCCGCGCCGCGTCCTGCGCGACGCCGGCGCTAAGACCTTCGACGAGCTGTTTCTGCGCCGCGCGGGGGTCGAGTGAATCCGACCGGCGCGGTCGAGGCGGAAGGCCTCACCGTCAAATTCGGCGAATTCACCGCGGTCGACGACGTGAGCTTCTCCGTGGCGCCGGGGGAGATCTTCGGCTTTCTCGGCGCCAACGGCGCGGGCAAGACGACGACGATACGCGCGTTGTGCGGGCTGCTCGTGCCGACGGCCGGGCGCGTGCGCGTGGCCGGGCTCGACGCCGCCGACGGCCTCACGGCCATCAAGCGCAAGGTCGGCTACATGTCTCAGCGCTTCACGATGTACGACGACATGACGGTGTCGGAAAACCTCTCCTTCGCCGCCGCTCTGCGCAAGATGCCCCAGGACGTCCTGGAGCGGCGCACCCGCGAGCTGTTCGAGACGATCGGCTTCGATCAGCCCGTCACCACGCTCGTGCGTGATCTCGCCGGCGGCTATAAGCAGGAGCTGTCGCTCGCGACCGCGATGCTCCACGATCCCGAGGTCGTCTTTCTCGACGAGCCGACCGCGGGCGTGGCCCCCGCCACGCGCGTCCGCTTCTGGGGGCTGATCCGCAAAATCGCCGCCGCCGGCAAGACCGTGTTCGTTACCACGCACTACATGGACGAGGCGGAGCAGTGCGGCCGCATCGCGCTCATGCGTGGCGGCAAGCTGATCGCCCTCGACGTGCCCGAGGCGCTGAAGGATCACGCGTTCCCGGAGCCGTTGCTCGAGCTCGAGGCCGAGGCGGGGGCGCCGGCCGATTGGGTGGAGTCTCTTCGCCGAGATCCCGCGGTGTTGGCGCTCAAGCCGCATGGCTTGCGCTGGCACGCGAGCGTCGCCGACGCGGCCGCGGCGGCGCGCGTGACGGCGGCTCTGGCCCCGGGCGTGGTCGCGCGGCCGATCCGGCCTTCGCTCGAGGACGTGTTCATCCGCCTCGTCGAGGGAGGCGACCGGTGACCGGAATTTTCGACGCGCGCCGCGCGCTATCGATCGCCCGCAAGGAAACCCGGCACATCCGCCGCGATCCGGTGACGCTCGGCGTGTCGCTGGGCCTTCCCGTGCTGCTGGTGCTTTTCTTCGGCTTCGCCATCGATTTCGACGTCAAGCACGTGGATCTGCTCGTGGCCGACGGCGACAACACCAGCGTCTCTCGCGAGCTGATCAACACGATCTCCGCCTCCGGCTACTTCCGGGTGCGCCGCGCGGAGTCCGGAAACGCGGCGGCGGACGCGCTCGGGGCGGAGAAGGGCAAGGCCGCCTTAATCATCGACGCCGGGTTCGGCCGTGATCTGCGCGCGGGCAAGCCGGTGGAGGCGCAGGTCCTGCTCGACGGCGCCGACAACTCCAACGCCGGCATCGTCTCCTCCTATCTCGCCGGGGCGGAGGGGGCCATCCGCGCGCGCTTGGCCGGCGCCGGGCCGGCGCCCGCCGTCCTGCGCACCCGCTTCCTTTTTAACCCCGAGCTCGACTCGCACTGGTTCGTCGTGCCCGGAATTTTCGTCATCGTCGTCGGCCTGATCTCTTCTTTGCTCACGGCTCTGACCGTCGCCAAGGAGTGGGAGAACGGGTCGATGGAGTTGCTGCTCTCGACCCCGGTCCGTCCGCTTGAGATCATCGCGGGCAAACTGGCGCCCTACATGGGCCTGAGCTTCGGCGCGATCCTCATCGTCTACGCGCTGGCGCGGTTGGTGTTCCATGTGCCGTTTCTGGGCAGCCACCTGATATTCGCGCTGGCGACGACCCTTTTCCTCGCGGCGACCATGTCCCAGGGCCTCGTGATCTCGGTCGTCACCCGCCAGCAGCAGCTGGCGTTCCAAACCGCTATGAACACCGGCATGATGCCGATCCAGCTTCTGTCGGGATTCATCTTCCCGATCGCGAGCATGCCCGTCTTCTTTCAAATCCTCACGATGATCCTGCCCGCGCGCTGGTATATGACGTTGACCCGGGCCTTGTTCCTGCGGGCCCCGGACTTCTCGATGCTCGCGGGCCCGCTCGCCGCGCTGACCGGGCTCACCGTCCTCTTCATGACGATCGCCTGGCGTAAGTTCAAGACGGACCT
>CALRXP010000119.1:0-7961 GCA_943372155.1 Candidatus Endomicrobiellum trichonymphae
CTGGCGACGCTCGGCGTCGAAGCGTCCTTTCAGCCTTTCTGAGGCCTACTTCGTGCCGTGCAGTTCGGTCATGTGGCCGAAGTAGGCCATCAGGTCTTTGAGGTCGCGCGACGTGAGGTCGTCGAAGTCGGGCATCTTCGTATGCCGGAAGGAGGAGGCCTTATGAATGAAGGCCTTCAGGTACGACTTGCGCTGATAGCGCGTGACGCCGCGCGGCTCGTTGAGATCGGGCCCGACCGTTCCGCCCGCGCCGCTGATCGTGTGGCACGAAATGCATGAGCGCTTGAAGATCGTCCAACCGCGCATCGCCGCCGAGTCCGGCGCGGCCCCCTTGGGCAGGGCGTTCGGATATTCGTCCTCGAGAATCGTCATCTTCACGCTAATGATCTGCCAAGGCCACGGGAAGCCCTTCGTCGCCGTCTGCTGCGGCCCGGTCCACACGAGATAGAACGGTCCCGGCACGACCCCGCTCGCCATCGGCTTCCAATCCGCCTCGTCCGCATCGGCGAAGGCGATCATGCCGCCGTCATTCATCAAAACCGACACTTGGGCGTGGGAACGGTAGCCGTCGCGCGCGTCGAAGAACACCTCTCCGAGCGTATTCTCGCCCCACGTTCCGCCGTAAGCCGCCGTGAGAAGGTCCTTGAGCGGAACGGCCTTAAAGCGTTTGCGGGTTTTATAAAACGCGTCGTCGATATCGATGGTCCGCGCCGCGGGGCGTTTTGCGAGATCCGCCGGCGTAAGGCGGAGGATTTCTTTGTCGCCAGAAATAAACGTAAGGACCGGCGCCGGATCGGCCGCGTGGAGGGGGAGTGAAAGCAAAATGAAGAGCAAAAAGATCATAAGCCATTGTACCTAAACGGGCCGTCAGGCCCGTACAAAAGGTGCCGTATGGCTCATGCGCAAAAATGGCCGTACCTCTATAATAAGCCCATGCGCCGTTCTCTGTCCATTTTATTGTCCGCATTAATCATCACCACCACCGTTCGGATCGAGGCCATGGCCCAGATCATCCGAACGAACATTGAGGTCTCCCCCTTAGCGCCGGCCCTCACCTTGCCGTTGTCCGCCCCCAATCCATTTTTGAATTCCGGTCTCACACCGAATACCCAATCATTGTCGTTATCTGTTCCCAACTTACCCTCTCCAATATTGACGTCCCCTGGCGTTCCCGCAAAAGCCCTTGCCGTTTCCGTTGCCGTCGCCCTTCCAACTCTGAATGCCGTTAAGGCGGCGAAGCCGCAGCCGCCGCAGGCGGCGCCCCGCGCCGATGCCCCTTCCGTTCCCTCGGCCTCCGTCTTATTCGACGGCATCTCCGCCCGTCCCGCCGCCTCAAGCGACGACCCCGTCGTTCCCGATGATGTGCCCTCCGCCCTGACGCCGAATGCCCCGCGCCGTTTCTCCAGCCGCCTCTCCCGCTGGTCCGGCGTCTCGGCCGTGTGGTCGGTGTACCGGGACGGCATCCTTCTCCAACGCCACGCCGCCCGCCTTCTCGACGCGTCCCTCCCTCCGTCGGCCCGCGCCGCCTCCGCCCGCCTCCTCGCCACCTACGGCCGTCTCGAAGCCGTTCCCACTCTCGGCCTCGCCGCCGAACAGGATTCTTCTCCTGAAGTCCGGCGCGCCGCTCTCGACTCGTTGCTGGTTCTCGTTCGCGGCTCCCAGCCCGTTCTGTTGAAGGTCCTCGCCTCGAGCGCTCGTCCCGGGGCCCGTCAGCTCGCCGCCACCACGCTGTCCTGGGCCGTCCGCTACGATGAAGCCCTCCCGGTCGTTCACGCGCTCACATCGGCCGCCGAACTCGACCTCTCCGAAGACGTCCGCCTCGCCGCGATCCAGTCCCTTTCTCTCGCCCGCAGCCCCGAGGCCGCGCTCTCCTTGGCCGCGCTCCGCTCCCGCGAGTCCCGCCCCCACATGCGTTCGGGCCTCGCGCTTCACGCCTACCGTCCGCCTAAGGATGAGCTAGCCGATGCGACTGCCCCGCTGCAGGAGGTCGCCCTCAAGCGCTCCATCGCCGTGTCCTCGCTCTTCGTCGCGGTCGAGCTGATCGGCGGCTTCGTCACGGGCAACGTCGCGCTGAAGGCGGACTCCTTCCACATGGCCGCCGACCAGCTCATCAAAGGCGCGGCCTTGCTCGCGATTTGGCTGGGCCGCCGCCCGCCTAATTCGCGTAAGTCCTTCGGCTATCTCAAGGTCGAGTCCGTCGTCGGCCTGCTCGGCTCCGTGGCGATCGCCTTCATGGGCTATGAGATGGGGATGGAGGCCTGGCAGCGCCTCTCCGGCACGGGCGGAGAAGCCGCCACTTGGAGCGTCGCGCTGTACGCCCTCGCCAGCCTCGGCTCGAATCTGTCCTCGGCGCTGATCCTGCGCCGACACCAGGGCGAGAGCCTCAGCATGAAGGGCGCGTTCCTCCACTCGATGACCGACGCGATCGGCTCCCTGAGCGTGATCGTGTCCGCGGCCGCGGCGATCCTCCTCGGCTGGGCGTGGGTCGAGCCCGTCGCCGTGGCGCTGATTCTCCTTCTGATCGCGAAGACGTCGTGGGACCTGGGCAAGCCCTCCTGGGATGTGCTCATCGACGCGGTCCCGAAGGGCATGGATCTCGACGTCCTCGAGGCCGGCCTCCTGGAGATCTCGGGAGCGGCCGCCGTGAAGGACCTGCATGTGTGGGCGCTTAATTCAAAGCAGACCGCGCTGACCGTCACCGTGCTCATCCGGCCGGGCGCGGCGCACGAGGATGTGCTCGCCGCCGCGAAAACGCTGCTCAAAGAGAAGCACGGCATCGCGCACGCGACCGTGCAGATCGAGACGCTCCCCGAAGCGACGCGTTAGCGCGTCAGCGACACGACCGGGAAGAAGAGCGCGCGGCGTTCGCGCGACCACCATGCAGGACCGCCGGCGGGGGCGAACTTCGTCTCATAGCGCACGGCGCGGATGAATAACGGCTTCTCGCCTCGCAGGGGATCGGGGCCGAGGAGGCCCTTCACGGAAGGGGAGCCCTCCAGCAAACGGAAGAGGAGGTTGCCGAACCAGGGGCTGTCGCCGGGCTCGGCGAGGGCGGCGAACCAGCACTGCCAATCCAGGCGCGGCATGTGGGGGGCGACGATGGCGGGGGAGCGTAACGGATCGCCGGGCTTATAGAGGAAGGGGTATTCGTGCCAGGTGGTTCCGTCGGAGGAGATCTCGACGACGATCTCGTCGCGCGAGCGGGTCATGACGGCGAAGAGGCCGTAGCGGTTAAAGGATCGAAACGGGGAGACGGCAGCGATTACGGCGCGGACGGGCGTCGGGGGGAGGACGCCTACGAGAGACAGGGTCTCGAAGAGGCCGATGGTCAGGGAAAGAACGGCCAGGGCGCCGATGCTCCAGGTTCGCGCCTTCGGCGCGGCGGTTTGGGCGGGCACCGGGAGATCGCGGCGAAAGAACCTGTCGTCGACGCACGACAAACATAAAACGATGGTGATCACGTTGAAAAAGCCGTAGTTCCCGGTGGCGGCGATGATCAACATTAACGCCGCTATCGCGGCGGCGCCTGCGGCGCGTACATTTCGGGGGAATAAGATGAGAATTGGAGCGACGAGCTCTATAACGAAAAGACATAGACAAGAAACCTTGTGGGCCCATAACGGCATACGGCTGAACCACCATGCTAACGGCGTCGGCAACGGCTGAGTCAAATAATGGTACGTCAAGGCGGTGAGATCTCGCCAAGACGGATCGCCGGAAAATAATTTCACCAAGCCTGACTGCAACATCAACTTCAACAACAACAAACGCATCAACCACATTGTTCCGCGTGTGCGCCACGGAGCGAGAAAGCATGCGATCAAACCGGCTTCCAACAATAATGCGTCCCACTGGAAGCTCATGAAGTCTCCGCCTACGGCGGATAACGACAAGTAGAGAATCCAGCAGAGGATGGCGCTCGGCGCGGCGGCGATATCGAAGATTAATCCCAATGAGGCGAAGGCGCCCAGCCAGCAGTAGGCCGACAACGCGCGATCCGAGGCCGACATCCAGGCGATGGAGGGAAAGAGCCAATATCGCGCCATGCCCATTTGCGCCTTTGCGGCCGTAAGCATCGCCGCGGCGGGCATGATGCCGTCGGAACCGATGAGGCCGCGGATTTGAGGGATCAAGGACGCGAAGGCGAAGAGGTAGCACAGTCCGAGCCCGCCGAGGACCAAGCGGGCTGTGAAGCCGATCGGCGCGGGCATCGGGGATTTTCCCCACAGAAGGCGCGTCAGGCGCGAGAAGAGCGGCCTGCGCGCGGCGACGAAGCGGTACACGGGCTCGGCGAGCGGGGCGAAGTAGATGCGCGGCAGCCAGGAGAGTCCAGGAGCGTAAGCGAGCGAGCGGAAAACGGCTTCCGCGCCGCGGGACGTCCGGCTTCCTTCGAAGAGATGCACGGCCTCGGCGAAGTCCTCGTGCGGAACGGACTTATGACGCGCGGCGGCGGTCTGGTAAGGCTCGTAGGCGACCTTGTCGCCGGTCGCGAGGCGCCAGCGTTCGATCCAGAGGCGGCAGAATCCACACTCGCCGTCGTACACCAGTTCCGGGCGCTTCATGCGCCCATTATAGCCTAGCGGGGGCGGCGGCGCTTGCGCCAGAACTTGCGGCCGGGGCGTCCCGGGACGGGCATGCCGGCGGGGCGGTGCGCGCTCTGGCCCGGCTGGGCGGCGGCCTGAGGCGGGCGGGGGCCGGTGTGATGCTGGCCGTGCGTCGAGGCCGGCGCCTTACGGTAGTCGAAGCCCTCGAGCGTGCGCCGCTCGATAGCCTTGCCGAGCTTGCGCTCGATGGTGCGGATCATCCCGTCGTCGACGGTGGTCACCAAGGTGTAGGCGTCGCCGGTCTTGGCGGCGCGGCCGGTGCGGCCGATGCGGTGGACGTAGGCCTCGGGCGTGTCGGTGATGTCGTAGTTGATCACGTGCGAGATCTGCGACACGTCGATGCCGCGCGCGGCGATGTCCGTGGCGACGAGGACGTGGACCTTGCCCTCGCGGAAGGAGTCGAGCGCGGCCTTGCGCTTGTTCTGCGACAGGTTGCCCTGCAGCGAGGTCGACGAGTGGCCGGCTTCCTTCACCTTGTCGGCGATGCGCTTGGCGCGGTGCTTGGTGCGGGTGAAGACGAGGACGGACTCGCTGTCGATCTTCTCCAATAGGGCCAAGAGGAGAGGCGTCTTGAGATGCTCGACGACGGGATACAGCGCGTGCGTGACGGTGGTCAGCGCGACGTCGTGGGCGACCTGCACGGTCACCGGGTTCTGCAGGCACTCGTGAGCGAGGCCGCGGATCGCGTCCGGCATCGTGGCCGAGAACAGCAAGGTCTGGCGCGTCTTGGGGAGCTTCGACAGGATCGTGCGGATCGAGGGCAGAAAGCCCATGTCGAACATCTGGTCGGCCTCATCGAGGACGAGGACCTCGACGCCGGCGGATTTGAAGTGTCCCTGCTGCATGTGGTCGATGAGCCGTCCCGGGCAGGCGACGACGATCTCACAGCGGCCGTGCAGGTGCTGGATCTGCTGGTGCATCGAGACGCCGCCGTACACCGTGGCGGCGCGCAGGCCGGTGCCGCGGCCCAGTTCGTCGAAATTCTCTTTGATCTGCTCGGCGAGCTCGCGCGTCGGCGCCACGATCAGCGCGCGCACGTGCCCGCGCGGGCCGGAGCTGAGGCGATGGAGGATGGGGAGCGCGAACGCGGCGGTTTTACCGGTGCCGGTCTGCGCGAGGCCGAGGACGTCTTTGCCCTCGAGGACCTTGGGGATCGCCTGCGCCTGGATGGGCGTGGGCGTCTTGTAGCCGACGGCTTTGAGGGCGGATAAAACGGTGGGATGCAGATTGAACGCTTCGAAACTCATGGGACTCCTGGAAATGAAAAGGCCGCCCTGAACGAGGACGGCCGAACCGGTCGGTTCTGTCTTCGGTGCTGAGGTAATTATAGCAGTTTCTGGTCGGCCAAATACCTTAGGGCGTGCCCGGGCACGGAGCGATCACGATCGATTCCCCGTCGTCGATGATCAAGTAGCGGACGAACGCCGATCACGGTAGGGGAAAGCCGGAAAAAGATATCCTTGATGGGCATGAGCACGACTGCTTCTCAGGAGGTTCGGCGGGGCTTTCTGCGCTGGTTCTACCTGCCATCCATCGCGCTGCTTTGTCCGCCGGTGTATATGGTGGCGCGTTCTCTGGCCTTTCACAACTACACCCGCTACGCGCTGTTCGCGCAAAGCAATTCTTATCAGGGGGCCTTCTGGGTCGGCCTGATCTTAACGGCCTTGATGGCGTCGTGGCCGATGGCAAGACGCGCGATCGTCGCGCATTTCGAAAAGCTCTCCTCGGTCCCGTTGCGCTGGCATATCGCGTGGATCGGGCTTGCGTATGTGGGGGTTGTTGCGTGGATGGGCTTCCCCCGGTTCTGCCAAATCCGTTCATTCCAGATGCCTCCGGATACGGCGAATTCCATCAATAGCGCTTATGGATTCATTCACCACGGCGTGCTCGAGTTCACGCCGTATGGTACCAAGGGCTTCGCCATCCAGCCCCTTTTGCTCATGGCAGTGTACTCGCCTATACTTTTAGTCTGGAACAGTCCGTACGCTCTCTATTTTCTCCAGCACATAATTATTTGTGCGGCCCCATTCGCCGTCTATGGGCTGGTCTTTTCGTTGACTTCCTCTTCTCTGGCGGGATTCTCGGCTCTGCTGCTGACTTTGCTCAACCCGTTTCTTCTCAAGCTCATCAACGCAAACCTGACCGAAGCCGCCCTCTGCGGTTTTGTCATCGGGGCCCTCTGGATGCTCAAGACCGGACGCCGGCCGGCTGCGACGGCGTTGATTTTACTTGCGCTATGCTGTAGCTGGGAGGTCCCATTCGTTTTCTTCGGCCTCGGATTGTATCTCGCCTGGATTTGGCGGGACCGCACGCCTCGCGGATGGAGCGCAGGCGCCGCCATCTGCGCCGCCTCCGTCGCCCTCTGGTTGGTGGAGTTGGCCGTCGTCAAACACTATCAGGCGCTTGAAACAGGGTCGTTCGGAGCGAGACGCTTCAGCTATTGGCTGATGTTTTCTCATCTCGTGCCGAAAAATATTCCGTCCGATCGCATCGCCGTCGAAATTTTCAGCCATCCGTTCCGAACGGCGGGCGCCTTCCTGCACCCTTACATCTTCTTTCCGCTGATCTTTCTTCTTGCGTCCACGGGCTTCGCGGCCCTGTTGGCGCCGATCGAGATGATCCCGCTCTTGTTCACGGCTTTGCCTCACGTGCTGAGCATCACGGCTCCGCACCCCACCGCCCTCTTTTCGACGTTCTCGCAGCACAATGGAGCGCCGGCGTTCGGATTGCTGCTCTTTGCCACGGCCTATGGAATCCGCCGAGGCTACGCTTGGCTGGCCGCTCGCAACGCGCAGGCCTGGCTTCTGGCGCTCGCTTTGCTCCTTCCGCACTTCACCATCAATTTTAGCGGCGACACCGGCGCTTTGCTGCCGGACTGGCGGACGACGTGGTTTGACGCCATGCCGCGGTTAATGGCGAAAATCCCGCCGAAGGCGCGCGTATGGTCGGACGATTATGCGGCCGCCGCCTTGGCGAACAGGCGCTGGATCAAAGCCGTATCGTATTCGCCGGGCTGGTTCTTCGGCGACGACGATCACGTCTTCAAACCTGACTACGTGCTCCTCGACTCGTCGTGGCTCGAGACCTCCGACCCGACGTTTCGCGCGCGGATATTGACCTATCTTTTCCGCAACGATTACGCTCCGGCCGCAGCGGACTCTGGGCTCATTCTGTGGAAGGCGCCTGAAACGTCTTCCACCCCCGAGACAACGCCCGAATGGATTCGTTTGCCCGACCCGGATCCCGCCGCTGCAACGGCGTTCGCGAGCGCCGCCAAGGAATTTGTCGGGCGCCAGGATCATCGCCGTGAAACCGATGAAGCGCTACTGCGCCTTCGGGACGACGTCGCCCTTCGCG
>CALRXP010000120.1:0-7871 GCA_943372155.1 Candidatus Endomicrobiellum trichonymphae
CCAGAAGGACACGCTCGAGGACTACCGCGCCTACCGTTACCGCGACGCGGCGCGCCGCCTCGTGGATTTCTGCGCGTTCGATCTGTCGGCGTTGTGCATCGACGGCATGAAGGACCGCCTGTACACCTTCAAGCTCGGCTCTCCTGAGCGCCTGGCGGCGCAGACGGTGATGGCGGAGACCTTGGCCCGCCTATGCGCGCTGTTCTCGCCGATCCTGTCGTTCACGGCCGAGGAGGCCTGGCGCTTCTGGCCCGCGAAGCCGTCGGACAGCGTTTTCTTGTGGGACCTTCCCGCGGCCCCCGCGACTTGGACCGACGCCGTCCTCGCCGCGCGCTGGGCGAAGGCCTTGGACCTGCGCGAACGCGTTAATAAGAAGATCGAAGAAGCGCGGACCGCCAAGCTTGTGGGCAAGTCGCTCGATGCGAAGGTCGTCCTGCCCGGCGACGCGGCGGATCTCAAGGGCGTCAACCTCGAGGAACTCCTCATCGTTTCCCAGATTGAGTGGGGGACCTCGACCGAGTCGGCGGTCCTTCATGCCGACGGCGCGAAATGCCCGCGCTGCTGGCGCTGGCAGACTGACCTCGGTTCGAACGCGTCCTTCCCGGAGCTATGCGGCCGCTGCGCGCGACAGCTGTAGTCGCGCTGCTGGTCCTCGACCGCGCGACCAAGATTTGGGCCGCGCGTTCGCTCCAGGCGATCGGAACGATCCCTTTAATCCCGTTCTTCGACCTCACCTACGTGGAAAACACCGGCGCGGCCTTCGGCATGGGGCGGGGGGCGGGCAAGGTCCTCACCGCGGTGTCGATCGGCCTCGTGATCGCCTTGCAGGTCTTACGGCGACGCTGGCCCAAAGACGACGCCTGGCTCCAGTGGGGGGCTTTGCTGGTCACTACCGGCGCGGTCGGCAATCTCTACGACCGGATCTTATTCGGGTACGTCGTGGATTTCCTGCACCTGCACCATTGGCCCGTGTTCAACGTGGCCGACTCGTGCATCTCGGTGGGTGCGGTTATGCTGGCGTGGGGTATGAAGGACGAGCCGGCCGCCGCTAGTCGTTCTTAGCGTTACGCGCCGCGTACACCGACAGGCCGTAGCCGATCAGGCCGCCGACCAGCACGCCGATGCCTAGGCCGGTCAGGCCCCAGAGCGAGCCGATGATCAGACCGATCATGGCGCCCTTTATTCCGTTGTAAACGTGGCCCTTGCTCAGCCAATCGATTTTGTTCGGGCCGGGGGCAACCTCGTCGTTGGAGAGGCGCTGATTCACGCCGAGATTTGAGCTCAGGCGCGCATCCGAGCGGGCCTGCTCATCGGCCGCGATCTCCCGGGCGGTCCGGCGGTCCCCAGCGGTGCCGGCTCTCACGAAGTCGCCGTCGCGACGCGAGCGGCCGCCGTCGAAGCCGGCGGGTTCGGCCGTGATGACGCGCGCCTGACCCAGGGCGTCGCCGGCGAAGGCGAGAGCGGGTGAGAACAGGGCGGAGACGGCCAGCACGACGAGGACGCGGGTGTTCATGCCCATAGGATACGACCCTTGGCACGCCCGCGTAAGGGGCTTTCGGCCCCTTACGTGCTAGGCCCTTCGACCCGGCCGGCTATTCGTCGCTCTTCGCCTTGGAGGCGTCGTACTTCTGGATGCCATAGAACAACGCCGCGCCCATCAGCGGTCCGGCGATCAGCCCGACCGGCCCGAACAAAGAGCCGATAATCAGGCCGATCATCGCGCCTTTCACGCCGGCGCCCACAAGCGGCTTGGTGAAATAGGGCCCGGCGAACATGCTCTTTTCCTTGGCCGCGGGCTCGCTGTTGTTGTTCGTCAAGTTGCCGATCCCGCTGCCGCCGCTACCCGCGTTGTTGGCGGGACCCTCGTCGACCGGCGTGAACGGCGCCCCGTTGCAGGCGGCCGGCCGCTTTGGCTTGGCGCCGCCGGAGGCCCGAGCCTTCTCCTGGTCCAAGTATTTCTGGGCCTCGATCTTCTGAAGATCGCTCAAGGCATTGAGGTTTGTAATGTCGAAGGCGGGCTTGGGAACGGTCTCCCCGGCGATAGCGCTCCCGAACTTGGCGGGATCGCAGAACTGGTCCTTCTGCCAATCCGCGGCCTGGCTCAGGTTCGCCTCGGTCACCGGCTCCTTGAGGTAAGGCGCGGTCTTGCGAGTCTCGATGATGGGCGTGAGCTGTTTGAGCTGGGCCTGCACGCTCGCGTCGGACGCCTTCGGGTCCGGGGCGCTCTTGAGGATGGCCTCGTAATCGGCGAGCTGCTTAGGGGTGAGGAATTTCTTCTGCTCGTCGGTCAATAGCGCCAGAGGCTTGCCGTCGGCGGCGCCGGCGGGGGTGCCGGCCGGCTTGCCGGGGGGCGGCGCGGGCGTAAGGACGTTGCGCGCGGCGACGACGGCCGCATGGAGCGCTACGGGATCTAAGGGGCTCTTGCCGGCACCGTTTCCGGGTTCATGCGCGCGCTTGTAGTCGGTCAGGAGCGTTTGCATCTTCGCGGCTTCCGCCGTCAGCGTCTTGACCTCGGCCGCCGACAGTTTCTTGGCCGTGGCGTCCGCCTTGAGCTTCGCGGCGGCCGCGCCGATCTTGGTCATTTCATCCTTCGACAGCTGGATTTCCAGCATTTTGGCGTCGGCTTTGCCGGTCTCATCGGAAAGGCCGACGGGCGGCGTGATCTTTGCGCCGCCCCACATCTCAATCTTGTCGAGGGCCGTCTTCACCTTCGCGGGAGCCTCGGCGGACTGCGTGGCGAGCGCCGCGTTGTAGTCGGCCAACCCCTCGGGACGAAGCTGCGTCCGGACCTTGTCCCGGAATTCGGTGATCACCTTCTTCTTGTCCGCGTCGGTCTTCGCGGCCGCGAGCCGGTTGGTGTAATTGTCGGCCTGGGATTTGGTCAGCCACTTCAGCTCTTCAGCGGTCAAAGTGAACGACGGCGCCTCGCCCGCCGGCTTGGCCGCGACGGGCTCGGGGGCCTTCTGGCCGACCTTGCAGGCGGCGCCTTTGCCGGGGATGATGAAGCCATCCTTCGGCGCTTTCTTGGGCGGGACCTCGACGACTTTGCCCGCCTTCGGATCGCACCAGTAAACTGTTTCAGTGGAGGCGGGCTTACCGACGGGCGCCTTCTGCCCCTTAACGCAGGCCGCGCCCTTGGAGGATTTAAATGAGCCGTCCGGGTGCTTGTCCGGCGGCTCGGCGATGAGCTTGCCTTCCTTGGGATCGCACCAGTAGACCACGGTGACGGGCGCGGCGGGCTTGAGCGGGGCGGCGGCGGCCTTTTGGGCGCGGTCGATCATGCCGGCGCGCTTGGCGACGAAGTCGACCTCCGCCTTGCCGGCGTGCTCGGAGTCATTGAGATAGGTCGCGACCTCCGTCTTGAGGTAGCCGCGCCATTTCGCGACGAACAGCTTCAAGTTCTCGGGATTGGACCGTGAGGAGGCGAGCTCCTTCTGGAACGCGGGTAGCTGATTGAAGGTCGCCAGGAGTCTCTGGAGGAATTCCAGCTCCTTGGGCCCGAACTCGTTTTCGGGCGCTTTGTCGAGCTCGGCTTTGAACGCCTCGGCGGCGCCTTTGTAATGGGTATGGCCCTCGGCCGCGAGATCCTCGACCAGAAGAATGTTTCCGGCCTGCGCTTGATCGGCCGCTCGAATGTAGCGAGCGTAATCGGCCTTCTTCGAGTCGGCGCAGCCCTCCGGACGGACATAGCACTTGCTGGAGTCGAACAGGTACTCGAAGGGGAGGACGCGGCGGTGCATGGGCTTGAAACGCGCCATCTGCGTGCGGTAATTGGCGTCCGGATCGCTCATGCTGCGACCGCTGCGCACGGCTTCCTTCGCCGGGCGCTCGAAGTAGTAATCGCTCCAGCCGACGGGAGAGCCGACCGGCTTGAAGTTGCCCATCGGCGACGGAGCGAGGGTCTCCTTCTTGTCTCCGGGAGGAGCTACCACGACCATGAAGTTTCCGGGCTCGTACTTGTCCGAGCGCACCTTGCTCTTGGCGCCGGTTCTGCGGTCGGTCACCTCGGTGTAGGTCGCGGTGGGGGACTTGGCCCAGAGAGAGTAGCCGATGTTGTCAGCCGAGTTGAACTTGGCGGCGAGATCGAGCGCGGTGCCGGGCCGGGTGACGGAGTAGGACTTGCTGCTCGGCGTCCGGCCGCTTCCGGGGATGACGGTCACCTTGAGCTCGTAGGCCGAGGTGACGGACTCGTAGTACGCGCCGCCGGTGACGGAGGGGTTGGGCTTGGCCGTCAGAAGATAAAGAGGGGTATGGTCGCCGGCGTCGCTGGCTCGGAACCAGTATTGTTTTTCGGCGCCGTTCTCATCGGTGAACGTAACCTTGACCCATTCATTGCCTTTCTGAAGGGTCTGTTCCCAGGTCTGCCCTGCGAACGCGAAGGTCGGCGCGAGCAGCGCCCAAACGACGAGAAGCGCGAGGCGAGGGGTATTCATAGGGGTCCTCTGTTCTGCGAGCTATAAGGGAACGGCATACGGAATATACGCCCAAAACCGCCAAAGCGCAAGGCCTTTTTGCCCTGGTCGGCCTAGGCCTAAAGACCTATTTTCGGTCCAGCAAACCGACGAGTTCGACGTGGCTGGTCTGCGGAAAGAGATCGACGGGCTGGACCCGGCGCAGGATGTAGCCGGAGTGGGACAAGAAGCCGGCGTCGCGGGAGAACGTCGCGGGATCGCAGGAGACGTAGACGAGGCGTTTGATCTTCTTGTCGGTCAGGAAGCGGCGCACGGGCTGGGACAGGCCGATGCGGGGCGGGTCGACGACCACGCACGTGTTGTCGGGCAGCTCCTTGGCGAGCTTGGGGAGCACCGACTCGGCGCGGCCGGCTTTAAAGCGGGCGTTGCGCACGCGGTTGCGCTCGGCGTTGCGGTAGGCGTCGTTGATCGCGTCCTTGTTCTCTTCGACGCCGAGGATCTTGGGGTAGCAGTCGGCCATCCACAGCGTGAGCGTGCCGACGCCGCAGTACAAGTCGAGGCCCATGGGGAACTTCTTGCCGCCTTCCTTGACCGCATCCTTGGCCGCGTTGTAGAGGACTTCGGCGGCGGGGGTGTTGACCTGGAGGAACGCGCCCGGGGAGGCGGAGAAATGGAAGCGGCCCAAGGTCTCTTCGAGCTCGCGCTGGCCCCACAGGCGGCGCCAGACGGGGCCCAGCACGACGGAGGTGCGCTCGGGGTTGATGTTCTGGTGAATGCCGGCGATCTCGGGGTGCTGGGCGCGCAGCTCTGCGGCGAAGACCTCGCGGTCGGGGAATTCCTGGTGGGTGGTGACGAGGCCGACGAGCGCCTGGCCTTCGGCGTTGGTGCGGATGTAAAGGTGGCGCAGCCAGCCGCGGCCGGTCTTGCCGTCCCAGTAGGACCAGCCCCGGGCGATGGCCATGTTCTTGACCGTCATGGCGATGCGCACCGAGAGGTCGGGCTGGATCGGGCACTCCTTCATGTCCACGATTTCCCGGGAGCCCGCCGAGAAAAAGCCCATGCGCGGGCCGTTCGGGCCGGGCATGAAAGGAATCTGGACCTTGTTGCGGTAGCCGAAGGGCTTGGGCGCGCGCAAGGTGGGGAGGACTAACGCCTCGGCGTCGGCGAACTTGCCGATGCGGGCCACGCAGTCCACGACGACCTCGCGCTTGTGCTTGAGCTGGCTCTCGTAGGCGATGTGCTGCCAATCGCAGCCGCCGCAGGAGGGGCCGGGGCGAGAGGGGGCGGCGTGGTGCTGGCACGGCGGGTCGATTCGCTCGGGGCCGGAGGAGAGAACCTTGGTGATGCGAGCGCGGGCGAAGTTGGACTTCGCGTCGAAGACGGTCACCTCGAGGCGGTCGCCGGGCGCGGCGCCGGGCACGAACACGACGCGGTTGGAGCCTTCGGCTTTCGCGAGGCCGTCTCCGGCGGGGGCCATACGGTCCACCTTGACGGTGAGTACTTCTCCGATCGAGGGGGAGACGGTTCGAGGTTCCACGTCGAGATGATACCAATTTTATAGAATAGCCGGGTGAAGACGATTCGCCTGGCCGCCGCCGCGCTCCTGTTCGCCGCCTGCGTGCCCTACCCCGGCGAGCTCCCCGACGACGGCCGGGGCCGCTCCTACACCGGCATCATGGAGGGCGTCTACCCGAGCCTCGATCCCGGGGCGCAGGAGAACTCGAGCCTGCATTTTAAGGTGAAAGCGTATGGGCAAGATACCGTCATCGGCGTCTCCAACACGGCGGAGGCGGCGTACACGCGCATCATGACCGACAGCGGCCTCAACTCGTTCATGCCCCGCGGCCTGTATCAGATCGTCGTTTACGGCACGCAGGACGAATACCGCAAGAAGACCGGTCAGCCGGAGTGGTCCGGCGGCGTGGCCGTGGGCAACGCGATCTACACGTATATGTCTTCGCGCCTGGAGCCGGTGCTGTCGCACGAGATCACCCACCTGATCTGGTTCGAGTACATGGGCCACGTCAACCCGGACTACCGCTGGGTCAACGAGGGCCTCGCCGTCTATCAAGAGAACAAGGCGTTGGGCAGCCGCGGCCAGAGCGACCTGTTCTCGGGACTGCGCGGCAACATGCGCTCTCAGCCGATCCCGATGGACCAGATGATCCATCTCGTGCCTGCCACCGAGCGGGCCTATGAGGTCAGCCTCTGGTACGCCCAGTCGGAGAGCATGGTCCGCTTCATGATCGAGCGCGGCGGGCGCATCGGTTTCTCGCAGTTCCTCGCGGCGTTGCGCTACGACAAGAATTTGGATCAGGCCGTGTCCGAGGGCTTCCCCGGTTCCTGGCGCACGCTCGAGGAGCTCAACACGGACTGGAAGCGGAGCCTGCAGTGAGCGCGGTGCTGCCCGCCGGCGTCAAGCGCGTCGTCCTGCCCGTGCGCGGCATGCACTGCGCCTCGTGCGTTTCGAAGGTGGAGGGCGCGCTCACCAAGCTCGCCGGCGTGAGCGCGGTGTCGGTGGACCTTCCCTCGCGGACGGTCGCGGTCGAATTCACCCCGGTCCCCGGCAAGCTCGAGGTCCGATCCCTGCGCCGCGCCATCGAAAAGGCGGGGTACGACGTCCTCGGCGAGAGCGAATCGCGCACGCAGGCCGAGTCCATGAGCTTGCTCTCTCAACAGGCCGAGCAACGCGCGCTGATGTCTCGCCTGCAGGTGGCGGTCGTCTTCTCCGTGCCGCTGCTGTTGGCGCACACTCTCAACCTCTCGCCCTACACCGCCTTATTCCTGGCGGTGCCGGTGCAGGTGTGGGGCGGCTGGCACTTTCATCAGGGGTTCTCTCGCGCGCTGCTACGCCGCCGCGCCGATATGGACAGCCTGGTGTCCGTGTCGACGTGGGCCGCATTCCTGTATAGCGCCTACGTCGTGCTCTTCCCGGAAACTCTTCCGCCCGCGGCGCGCCTGACCCAGTGGGACGCGGTCAGCGGCCTGATCGTGTTCGTGACGTTCGGAAGGTGGCTCGAGTCCCGCACGCGCGGCAAAACCAACGAGGCCGTCGCCAAGCTCATGCGCCTGGCGCCGAAAACCGCGCGCGTGGTGCGCGGTGGCCTGGAGTTCGTCGTCCCGCTCGCGGAGGTGGAGGTCGGCGAAACCGTGCGCGTGCGCCCCGGCGAGCAGATCGGCACCGACGGCGAGGTCACGCTCGGGAGATCGACGCTCGACGAGTCCATGCTCACGGGCGAGAGCCTGCCGGTCGAGAAGACCGTCGGCTCGCGGGTGTGGGGCGGCACGCTCAATAAAAACGGCGCGCTTGAGATCAGGGTGACGCGTCCCGGCGATGAGTCCGCGATCGCGCGCATCGTCGAGGCGGTGCGCGAGAGCCAGGCCACCAAGCCGAAGATCCAGCGCTACGTGGACAAGATCGCGACGTGGTTCGTGCCGGCGGTGATCGTCCTCGCCGTC
>CALRXP010000121.1:0-7864 GCA_943372155.1 Candidatus Endomicrobiellum trichonymphae
GGGCCCGCCCGCCGATCCGAGCCACCCACTCCCCGTAGCTGCGGGCCGCGCGATTGTGGCGGAAGAAGGCGATCGTGCAGAGGCGCGTCAGAATGCCGAGAATTCCGAGCCCGATAAAAAGACGGATCAGCAGGTCGTCGGTGAACTTCCCTTGCATCAACGCAGGGACGGATCCGACTGCAGGGCGGTCACGCAGGCCATGTTCACGATGTCGTCCACCGACGCGCCGCGGGACAGATCGTTGACGGGCTTGGCGAAGCCCTGCATGATGGGACCCAGCGCCTCGGCGCCCGTCAGGCGTTGCACCAGCTTGTAGCCGATATTGCCGCTCTGGAGATCGGGGAACACGAGGACGTTGGCGCGGCCGGCGACCTTCGAGCCCGGGAACTTCTTCTGGCCGATCTCGGGGACGAGCGCGGCGTCGGCCTGCATCTCGCCGTCGATGGCGAGGTCGGGCGCCTTCTCTTTGGCCACGCGCACCGCTTCCTTCACGGCGTTGACGAGCTCATGCTCGGTGGAACCGTTCGTCGAGAAGCTCAGGAACGCGATGCGCGGCTCGATGCCGCACAGGACCTTGGCCATCCGCGCCGAGGAGATGCCGATCGCGGCAAGCTTCACGGGCACGGGATCGATGTTGATCGCGCAATCACCCATGATGAGGACCCCGTCGTCGCCCTGCTTGGGCGACGGGAAAATCATGATGAAGAAGGAGGAGATGGTGCGCACGCCGGGGGCGGGCTTGATGATATGCAACGCCGGTCTGACGGTATCGGCCGTCGCGTGGTCCGCTCCGGAGAGAAAGCCGTCGACGCGGTCGTTGTGGAGCATCATGACGCCGAAAACCATCGGGTCGAGAACGGATTTCTTCGCCTCTTCCTCGGAGATACCCTTATGCTTGCGAAGCTCGAAGTACTGCGCGGTATACTCCGCGGTCTTCGCGTCGGTCGCGGGATCCACGATTTCGATGCCGGACAGATCGACGCCGTTGGCCGCGGCGTTTTTCTTGACGGACTCGGCCGCTCCCACCAGAACCGGCACGCAAAGACCATCGGCTTTTAATATCGCCGCGGCTTTCAATGTGCGCTTCTCGTCGCCCTCAGGCAGCACGATGCGCTTCTTCAGCGCGGTCGCTTTGCGACGGATGTCCCCGACGATGTCCCGGTTTAAAGTGGTGGTCATGCGGCGAGGATAGCGAATCCCGCGCTTAGTGGGCAACCATGGAACCCGGCACGGTGCCGCCGGCATGGTACAGGCCGGTGGAGGAGCCGGTGCGCGCGAACGCGGGGGCGCCGTTGGGCGAAACCTTCGCCGCCTGCGCGTAGGACGCCCGGCGCACGTCGCGGTCGTCCTTGGCGCTGTCGGCATCCACGTAGCGTCCGCCGGTCAAGGTGAGCGAGAACGCCTTCAGGCCGAGGCGAGCGAGCTCCTGGCTCATGTTTCCCCAGCGTCGAGGATCGTCGAGCAGACGCAACGCGAGGCGATCGGGTCCCTCGACGTGATTTTGACCGACGAGAACGACGGCCTTCGCGCCCTTGAACATCGCCTCGACGAGGAAGGACGCCATGCTTTGATTGCGGCGAGTGAGATAAACCTCGGCGACGGCCTCGTTGTAGCCGGCCTCGTAGCCGGTTTGCGCGCGATAGAGCTGATCGCCGGGCGAGGCGACGAAGGAGTCCACCGGATCTCCCGTCTTTTTCGCGGCGAGCTCGGCGGCCTGACGCGCCCAGGTGTCGAGCGGCACTCCGAGAGCCACGACGCGCACGCGCGCCGCGCGGGCCGCCTTCAGCAGATGCTCGAACGCGCCTCGCCGGTGCGGCGAGAAGGCCAGGACTTCGGCGGGCAAGGTCTGCGTGCGGCCCGACACATATTCGTCCACGGCGGCTTGATTCGGCCTCTTGAGACCTTCGATGCCGAGCACGGCCACTCCCGACTTCGCCAACCGGGGCAAGGCGAGAGCCAATTCATTGACGGAAGCGAGGCTCTGGTGATTCTCACCCACAAGCAGCGCGTCGTGATCCTCGAATATTTCGTCGGCCGGAACGGCCCAATCGCGTGCCGCGTCGGCGACGCTCTTGGCGACGTGCGCGCCGAAGCCCTGGTCGCGGGCGGTCGGCGGGCCGCGCTCGCGGTTGGCCGTGCCGGATCCGGACTGCGACAACAAAACGATCGGCTGCGCGGGCGCGATGAAGGACTGCGCCGCGACGGCCGGCGAGGGCAGGACCGGAAAAATCACCGGCGAGGGCGCCGATAGCGAGGGCGCGTTCATTACGCCCTTCAACGCCGGCATGAAGGTCGCCGACATCGTTCCGTTCATCGAGAGGACCGGAACCGGCGAGCCGGTCAAAGTCACCGTCGGCGAAAGCCGCTCAACCACGGCGGCGGAAGCGCCCGTGGCAAAACCCAGGACCAAAGCGACGAGGAATCGAGCCGAACGTCTCATCGCATCAGTATAGGCGGCAGAAGGAGGCCCGACAGGGGTCCTAAGTCCTATACAGATTCCGTATATTTTTTAACGCTATTTCGAAAGTCTGTCGGCCATAGCCAGATGCTCGGCCTCGTCGTCGGCGATGCGCCCGAAAATGGCGGCCGTGACCGGGTCGCGCTGCGCCAAAGACTTGCGGAAGCTTTCCTCCGCGGCCTGGCCGCGGGCCTCGGCGTCGCGCATAAGCTCGGCGAACTCGCGGGCGGTCTTGCTTTGGATCAGCCGCCGCCACAGCCGGTCAGACACCGGGCGATCCTCGACCTTCACGCCGAGCTCGGCCATGCGCGCCAGCAGTAAATTGAGATGAACCTCCTCTTCGAGACCGATACGCCGCCACGCCGCCCGCAACTCCTCGGATGCGTCGGGAAGATTTTCCGCGGCCCACATAAAGGCCGCGAAGGCCTGACGCTCGGCGAAGGCCGCGGTGCGTAAGCGATCGGCGATGCCCTCCGGGCTGCCGATGCCGCGGGTCGGGGGCGCGTATTCCTCCGGCGCGCAGACGACGAAAGGCGTCCAGTCCATGCCTCATGATAGCGCAAAAGGCTAAAATCGCGGCATGTTACGCGCGCTCGTCCTGCCGCTGCTCTTGCTCGCCGCCTGCTCGAAGGACCCCGTCGCGTCTCCCTCCGCTCCCACAGCAGCTCCGGTCGCGCTGTTTCTCGGCGACTCGCTCACCGCGGGCTACGGCGTCGAGCCGGAGGAGGCTTGGCCCGCGCTCGTCGGTGAAGCCTGGGCCAAGCGCGGCCTTCTCTGGCGCGCGCGTAACGCGGGCGTCTCCGGCTCCACGACCGCGGGCGCGCTCGAGGCCGCGCGCTGGGCGCTGACGCCCGACGTGAAGCTGGTCTTCGTCTGCATCGGCGGCAACGACGGCCTGCGCGGCACCCAGCTCGTCGAGACGAACAAGAACATCGACGCGCTCCTTGACGCGCTTCAGGAGGACCGGCGCACGGTCGTGCTCGCGGGCATGAAGATCCCCCCGAACTACGGGCGTTCCTACGCCGACGGCTTCGCCGCGTTGTTTCCGGCGCTCGCGAAAAAGCACAAGGTTGCGTTCATGCCCTTCTTGCTCGAGGGCGTGGCGGCCGATCCGCGCTACAACCAGCCGGACGGAATCCATCCGAACGCGGAGGGCCATAAGCTGGTCGCCGCGGCGGTCCTCGCCTTCCTCGATTCGAAGAGGCTCCCCGAATGAGCGCGCCGATCCTGGAGCTGTCCGGCATCGTCAAGGAATTCGTCTCGGGGGCGGAGTCGCTCCGCGTGCTCGACGGCGTGGACCTGACCGTGCGCCCCGGTGAAACGCTCGCGGTGACGGGCCCCAGCGGCTCCGGAAAGTCCACCTTGCTCGGCATCATGGCCGGGCTCGAGAGACCCAGCTCCGGCGCGGTCCGCCGGGACGGCGCGGACGCCTCGGCGTGGAGCGAGGACGAGCAAGCCGGCTGGCGGCGCCGTCGCCTGGGCTTCGTCTTCCAGAGCTTCCGCCTCGTGCCGACTTTAACCGCGCTCGAGAACGCGGCCATGCCCCTCGAACTGCTCGGCCGGACGCCCGCCGAGGCCGAGGAACGCGCCGCGGGCCTGCTCCAGGCGCTGGGACTGGGCGAAAGGCTCCACCACCGTCCGTCCGCGCTGTCGGGCGGCGAGCAGCAGCGCGTCGCGCTCGCCCGCGCTTACGCGCACGGTCCCGCCTTGATCCTGGCCGACGAACCGACGGGCAGCCTCGACCGCGCGACCGCGGAGAAGGTGCTGGGGGCCTTGCTCGAAATCAACGCCCGCTCCGGCACCGCGCTCGCCGTCGTCACGCACGACCCGGCGGTGGCCGCCGTCCTCGGACGCTCCGTGCGCCTGGAACGCGGCCGGCTCGCGCCGTGATCCGCCTCGGCCTCAAGCTCGCGGCGCGGCAGTGGTCGCGCTTCCTCTTCTTCGCCGCGTGTCTTTCGCTCGGCACCGGCTTTCTCGTCGCGGTTTCGCATCTGCTGACTGCGGTGGATAAGGCCGTGGCCCTGCGCGCGCGCGAGCTCCTCGCCGGCGACGTCGAAGTGGCGAGCGGCCGGGATTTCGGAGCGAAGGAGAACGCCGCTTTCGCCGTGGCGCTGGCGCCGGGACGCCGTGCGGCTCGTTCGGTGTCCTTCGCTTCCATGCTCTCGCCGGAGCGCGGGGGCGCCCCGTTTCTCGTCTCCGTGAAATCCGTCGAAGCGGCCTACCCGCTGCGCGGCGTCCTCAAGACCGATCCGCCCGGCGGTGCCGCTCTGCTCGCCGGCGGAGGCAAGTGTCTCGTCGAACGGACTTTGACTTTGCAACGGGAGCTGAAGACCGGCGAGCGCGTGAAGCTCGGCGCGATCACCTTGACCGTCGCCGGAGTCATCGATCGCGAGCCCGACCGCGGCTTCGCGGCTTTCTCCTTCGCGCCGCGCCTGATGATCGCCGCTGAAGACCTCGACAAGACGCGCCTGCTCGGGCTCGGCGCGCGCACGCGCTTTCACTGGACCATGGCCCTCGGCGAGGGCGAGGATCCCGTCGCGGGCTCGAAGGCGGTCAAGAACGCGCTCGAAAAGGCCCTGCCCGAACCCCAGCTTTCGATCGAGTCCTACACCGAGGGCGAGCCCGCGATGCGCGACGGCCTTCGCCGCTCGGCGCTGTTCTTCACGGTACTCTCGCTGACCGCGCTGTTGCTCGGGGCCGCGGGCCTGCGCGCGGGCCTGACCTTGTTCCTCGACTCGCAGGCGGAGACGATGGGGCTTTTGCGATGCTTGGGCGCCTCGGCCCTCGAGGTCGAGCGCCTGTACGCCGGGCTTTGCGTGGGCGCGGGCCTGACCGGCGGCCTCGGCGGAGCGTTTCTCGGCTGGGGCGTCGCCGCCGTCGCCGCGCGCTGGGCGCCGAAGCTCGGGGTGGATCTGACCGTGCCGCCCGACCCCGCCGCGTTTCTCGAGGCGATCGGGCTGTCCGCCGCCCTCGCCTGGGGCCTGTCCGCCGCCCGCGTGCGCTCGCTCGCGGCGCGCGCCCCCCTCGACGCCCTACGCACGCCGCCCGCGGCCGCGCGCGGGCTCGTCGCCGCAGGTTGGGCCGCAGCGGGCGCCGCGGTGCTCTTCGCGGCGTGGCGCCGGTCGGGCTCGAATGAGGACGCGCTCAAGCTGACCGCCGCCTTGGCTCTCGGCGCGCTCGCCGTGGAACTCCTCTCGCGCCTGGCGCTGCGGGCCGCCGCCTGGGCCGCCCTCAAGAGCGCCGTCCTCGGCGCGCCTCTGCCCGCGCGCCACGGCCTGCGACGCCTCGCGCGCCGGCCCGCGGCGTCGCGCGTGATGCTGTTTACTTTGGCGGGAGGCTTCGCGATGCTGGCCGCCGTCGGCACCGCGCGCGAGGGCCTCAGCCGCAGCCTGGCGCCCGCTTCCGCGGAGGGCGCCGCGGACCTGTTTCTCGTCGACGTCCAACCCGGCCAGCTCGCCGCGGCGCGCGAGTCCGCCGCTCTCCACGCGCGCGGGACGCCTGATTTTTCGCCGCTCGTGCGCGCCCGCCTGATCCTCATCGACGGCAGGCCGGTCAAACGCGGCGATCCGGCCAAGGCCGCCGACGCAGAGCGCGAACGCGGCCGCCTACGCTCGCGCGAGTACAACCTCACCTACGCGGACGAGCTCAATCCGGCGGAGAAGATCGTCGCCGGACGATTCTGGGCGCCCGGCGCCGTGACGGCGGAGGCCAGCGTCGAGAAGGGCTTCCTCGAACGCGCGGGGCTGAAGCTCGGCTCGAGCCTGACCTTCGACGTCCAGGGCCGCGAGGTGACGGCGACCGTGACCTCAGTGAGGGAGGTCGAGTGGGCGGCGATGCGCCCGAATTTTTTCGTGACCTTGACCCCGAACTTGCTCGCGAAAGCGCCGCAGACCTTCATCGGCTCTTTCCGGTCCAAGAGCCCGGCCGATGCCGCCGCGCTGAGGGTCGAGCTCGCCGCGCGGCTTCCCAACGTCTCGGTCATCGACGCCGCGGCCCTGCTCGACCGCGTGCGCGAGACCTTGAACCTCCTCCTCGCCGCGATCGGCGCCCTGGCCGGCTTCTGCGTCCTGACCGGCGCGCTCGTGGTCGGCGGCCTGGTGGCGCTGGGCGGAGAGGAACGCGCCGCCGACGCCGCGCTCGAGCGCGCCCTCGGCTGGACGGCACGGGAAACCTTGATCGCGGACGCCTCCGAGCTGGGCGCGCTCGGCACGCTCGCCGGGCTCGCCGCCGCCGCGACCGCGGCAGGCCTGGGCTGGGCCGTCGCGCGTCGGCTGTCCGTTCCGTTCGCCGCCGATCCGCGCGAGGCCGCGCTTCTGTTCGTCGCCGCCGCCTTGCTGCCGGTTCTCGTCGGTCTGCTCTCCGGCGCCTCCGGGCGCCGCGCGGCCGTCATGGACGCCTTGAGAAAAGACGCCTAAGGACCCAGACGTCTTGTGGGCCGAACGGCCCATCTTGTGCTAGAATCGCGCCATGATCAAACTCCTCGTCGCCTTCGCGCTGGTCGCGTCCCCGCTCGCCGCCCTCGCTGATTCCGGAGCCCTGCCCGCTTTCAATTTCACCGGCGCGACGGCGCTGCGCGCGGAGAAGTCCGCGCTCACCGCACCCGCCCCGGTGCCCGCAGACGTCGTTGTGAAAGGCCACATGCTGGTGCAGGCCGGCATGGAGGTTCTCTTCGGCTACGCGGACACCCCCGAGCAGTTCGCCGAGTCCTCGAAGCATTGGATCGAGGTGCTCAAGGCCGCCGGCATCGAGCCCGGGGTCGCGACGTATAAGGACGGCCTCTTCACCTTGCCTTACCGCACGACGGACGGCCGCGTCCTGCGCTCGTTCATGGCGGATCCCCGCCAGTTTCCTCCGAAGGACGAGAGCGGCCTGCGCGCGAACATGGCCTTGGCGAAGAAGTCCCTCACCGCCGCCGGCCTCACGCCGGTCTCCTCCGTCGTCGTGAACCTCGAATACCTCCTGCCCACCTACTCGATCCTCTATCTGGCCAAGCCCGAGACCGCGCGCACGCACGAGACCTTGTTGCGCGTCCTCAAGCCTGGCGAGGACATCGACGCCGATCTCGTCAAAGCCTCCGGCGTGAACGTCGTGCAGGCCCCGGAGCCGTGGCTGCTCGTTTACATCGGCCCCGAGCTCGGCTACGTCGGCCTGATCGCCAAGTCCGCCGCGGATCTCGCGCTTAAGCTCGAAAAGCGCAAGGCCCTGCTCGTCGCCGCGGGCGCGAAGATCATCGGCGAGAAGCTTGTTCCCGTCGACGACGCCGAGTACAAGTTCGGCGCCGAGCTTCTCTTCTTCCGCTAGGGATCAGTTGAGCGTCTGACGGAAGCGGTGGCCGGCCCAGTACAGGGCGAAGGCGCCGAGCGCGGCCATCGCCGCGAGATTAGGAAGGATCGCGCCCATGTCCCC
>CALRXP010000122.1:0-7860 GCA_943372155.1 Candidatus Endomicrobiellum trichonymphae
CTCCGCGTACCAGCGGTACACGTACGCGGGGGGATGAATGAGCAGATGGTCCGCGGAGTAGCCGCGCGGCAGATGGTTTTCCAAATGAACGGTCTTGAGGCCCAGCTCCGGCAGGATTTCGCCGTGCCAGCCGGGGTTATACAACACGACGATGGGGATTTCCGCTCCGTGCTTCTCGACGAGCCTTCGTAGCGCGTTCTCGCTGGGCCGATTGCCGTCGTAGAGGGGATTGTTTCCCGGGCCTTTTGAGAAGCGATTGTAAGCGAACACCAAGGCGCGGGCGAAGCGCCAGCGCCTGAGGAGCATGGCGCCGCCGTAGGGGAGGAAGCGCAAATTCTCGAGGTACAGCTCCGGGTCGGCGTCGAAGTAGCGGCCGAAGGGCCGGTCGATCAAGAAGGGTCTGCGCTTGGTCGAGTGCAATTGTATGAGCAGCAGATCGGGCGCATACCGGCTGACGATGTTCTCGGCCGAGGCGGCGCTTTGCCCTAAGGTGTAGGCGCTCACGCCCGCGTTCCAGACCTCGTAGCGGACCTTGCCGCCGCGCGCGTTGAGTAACTCCTCGAGTCGTGCCGGGTAGGTCTCGTCATCGTTGACCAAGGCCCCGTACGTGTTGGAACTGCCGAGGCAGACGATGCGGAACACGCCGGCGGGCTTGGCGGCGAGGCGTTCGCGGTCCCGGAAGCCGAACGAGTTCGTCGTGATCGTGCGGCCCTCGATCACCGCGGAGGCGTTTTTCTTCAAGCCGTAGAGGAGCCGAGGATCGGCGGACGGCTCGTGCAGAGGGATATCCACGGCCTGATAATAGAGCAAGGGGCGCAGGAGCTTCCAATCCGCTCCGGTCACCGCGACGAGGGCCTCGGCGGTGAGGAGAAAGAGGACGACGGCGAAGGCGGCGCGCTTCACTTCGCGGCTCCGGCGGCCTTGGTCAGAAGCTCGCGCAAAGCGTCGTTCTTGGTGGGACGGGCGAGGCCTGCGGCGTACGCGGCGCGAGCCTCGGAGAGACGGCCCGTCGCGGAGTGCACGTAGCCGAGGGTCAGATAAGTTTCAAGCCGGTCGGGCGCGAGCATGACGGACTTCTTGAGATCGCGCAGGGCCTCGTCGGGGCGCCCGGCGGAGAATTCCGACACCGCGCGGTCGTGCCAGGCGACGGCGTCGTTGGGGCGTCGAGTGGTGAGTTCCTTCCAAACCGCGACCGCGCGCTGATGCTCTCCCAAATCCTGCAACGTCAGGGCGATCCGGCGGCGCTCCTCATCCGAAGGGGAAAGGGCGGCGGCCTCGGCCAGGGCGGCCAGGGCTTTCGCGGGCTGCTTCGTCACCAAGTAAAGCCGGGCGCGGTCCACCTTCGCGCCGGCGTCGCGGGACGGGGCATGGGCGAGAAGAGCGCCCGCCTTCCCGTACTCCTTGAGTTCGGAGTACAGGCCCGAGAGCCGGCGTAGTTCGGCCCCGGGCACGCCGGCGCGTTCCGCGCTCGCGGCAGCGACCAAGGCTCGGGCGCGCTCGCCGGCTTTCACGGCGCGCTCGGCCTCGATGAGCCAATACGCGGCGTCCTTCACGGGTTCGGCGTGGACCGAGGGGGCGTCCTGCTTCGGTTGAGCGGGCGGAACGTGCTTCGCGGCCGACGCCTCGCGCGCGGCGGCGGCTTCACGCGCCGCTGCGGCCGCGACGACGACGGCCGCGTGACGGGGGTCGCCGAGCTCCTCGTACAGCTTGGCGATCTCGCGCAGGCGCGCCGGGGCGGTCTCGCGCCGTTCGGCTTCGATCAACGTCTCGAGCGCGGCCCGGCGGTCGCCTTCGGCCTTGAACGCCCTCGCCGCGGCGAGCGCCAGACGCTTATCCTCCGGATGCGAGCTCAATAGAGAGCGGAAAAGCCGGGCCTGATTCGTTTCCAGGGCGCGGCGAAGGATCGAGACGTCCTCTTCCGGTCCGGCGCCGGGCGCCGCCGTCCGAAGAAGGTCGACGACGAGAGCCACGGACGCCCCGTGGTCGCGCAGAGCGAGGGCGGCGTCGAATAGCCCGGCGCGTTCAGGGGGTGACATCGTGCCGAGGAGAGCCACGATTGGCGGGGCGCCGGGCTCGTTCAAGAAAGCGTAGTCGCCGTTGGCCGCGATGATGGCCAAGCCCAGGCGCGGGCGGAAATCCTCCGGCGCCAGGCGCGCCGCTTCTTCGTAGCTCTTGCGGGCCAGGGCCATGCGGTCGGCCGGCGAAGGATGGCCTACGGACACCGTGATCAGCCAGCGGCCGCTGTACATCAACGGCACGGCGGGGTCGGAGGGGACCCAGCGCCCGGGCGCGGCTTCCGGTAAATGAAGCGCGGCGGCGAAGCCCCGGGCCAGCAGCTCATAGCCCGCGAGGTTCGGATGGTGGCCGTCCGACATCAGAGTGTTGCCGATGATCCCGTGCGGCGAGGCGGCGGAGAACAAGGCGACGGAGTCCACGAGCGGGATTTTATACTCCGCGGCCAGTCGCCGGATCAGGTCGTTCTGCGCGGTGTTCGTGCGGCCGAAGCCGTTGCCCGGGTCCAGGTCGACGGCTTTCCAATAGCCGGCGAGCGCGCCCGCGTAATCGCCGGCGGCTTCCTTGCTCTTGGCGAGACGATATTCATTGAGCGGAGCGAGGCACTCCGGGCGGGAGCACTCGACGGTGGGCTCGACGCCGTTGAGGTTGGAGCTTTCCGTGGCGATGACGGGCACTGCGCCCGCTTCGAGCGAGAGCTCGATGGCTCGGCGCAGATGGCGCTCATACGCCTCGAGCGTGCGCGTGCCGCGAGCGTTGAAGCGACGTTCCAGGAAGCACAGCACGTCGCCGGCCAGTAAGGAACGGTAAAGAAGGAGGTCTCGGACGGATTCATAAGCCCGGAACGCGGCGGGCACGGTGCGGGGTTCGGTGAAATGTTCGTTGTGACCGGTGTAGAGGAGGACCGCCGCGAGATTGGCGCGATTGCGCAGGCGCAGTCGCCCCGCGAGAGCCAGCGCCTGAGGATAGGTCGAGTCTCCCGGACGCGCGAGATTGTCGAGCGCGACCGGGCCGGTGATGCGGGCGGCCACCCGGGAAGGAAACGAAAGCGCCGGTTCGTACGGCTCGCCCGCCGTCGTCGAGCCGCCGATGGCGTACAACTCAAAGACGCCGTCGGGCTTCGTGTGGGCGGTCAGAATCAGGCGGTACGTGCCTTCGGCCAAGATGAATCCGAAGAGGGCGAGGCCGGCGACGCGCAGAATCTTGCTCACTTCAGGGCCTCGGCCTCGCGCCGCAACCGGGCGGCTTCGGCCGGCGTCACGTCGCCGAACTCGGCCCGGTCGAGGTCGCGGGCGACGCACGCCTTCCGGAGCGCGGGGTAGGTCCTTGCCCGGGCGCACAGCGAGTCGGCGAACGGCGGCAGGACGAGGCGTTCGAGCCGGGCGGGAGGGACGAGAAGCTCCGTCCAGAGGGCGCCGGCCGCTTTGACGTCTCCGAGCGCCATGAGGCCGAAGGCGCGCAGGGCGGGCTCATCCGGCGCGGCGTTCCAGCGCTTGAAGCGAGCGGCGTCGCCTCGCTCGAGCTCGGCCCAGATGAGCATTCGCTCCATCAACGGATTTTCCGGGGCGAGCGCGGAGGCCGCGCGGAGTCCTGGAAGCGCGTCGGCGACGGAGCCGGTCTCCAGCAGCCTCATCGACTTCTCGAAGACGAACTGGGCCTCGCCGGGATGGCGCGCGATCGCGGCGTTCAAGCGGCGGGGCTCGTCCTTAAGACCGGCGGTCATGCCGACGGCATAAGCGCCGAGAGCGGCATACACGAAAAGGCAGAGGATGAGCGCTCCGGCCAGGAAGCCCCCGAGAGCGCCGTCCACCGCCTTGCGCGTCGGCGCTGATTCGGGCGCGGGGAGCGCGGCCGCCCCGGCGACGGCCAAGAGGGGCCACAACGGGTCGAAGTATTCGCGCAGGTAGGTCATGCAGGCGTGAGTCAGCACGAAGTAGGCGCAAAGCAGAGCAAGGACCTGGAACTCGCGCTTGCGGCGGTTCAGAACGAAGGAGAGCGCGGCGGCCGCGAACAGCACCGGATTAATGAGGAAGAGAAATTTAAGGCGGCGGAGGTAACCGAGGAGGTAGGCGGCGGGATCCGACGCGATCTTCTTCGCCGCCCAGACCAGGACCTCCGCGGTGCCGGCGTTCGTCAAGCCCAGCTCGGCGGGAGGGCGCGACCAGGCTTTTTCGACGTGACCGAGCACGGCGCCGATGATGATGGGGGCGGCCTCTCCGTCCTCGAGCGGGATGAAACGCCCATGCAGGAGCGCGCCGGTCGCGATCCAGGGAAGGAGAAAGAGATACGGAACGACGGCGAGAACGACGAGGGTCCGCCGGTCATCCCCGGTCATTTTCTTCTTGAGGCCGCTCCAGTGGAACAGCGCCAGCAGCGGGGGAAGGAAGACGAAGGTCGAGCGGTACAGCAAGGTCGCTCCGAGGGCGAGCGCGGCCGCCCACGCGGTCGCGGGCCCCGGGCGGCGGGCGTGACGGACGGCGAGTCCGGCGGCGAGCAAGGTGAGTCCGGTGAAGAAGGCCTGAAGGTGACCCCAATGGCCGTGCCAGCTTTCGGCGAGATGCCCGGCGAAATGGCGCGGCGCGAGCAGAAGCAGGAGGAGCATCGCGGGCAATCCCAGCCACGGCGCGCCGAGCTCGACGGCGAGCGCGAGGACCAAAATGAAGGCGCACGCGGCGGAGAGGCGCCGCCACCATTCGGCCGCGCCGGGAGGCGAATGATTGATGATCACCGCCGCGCTCACGCTGGCCAGGGGCATGTGGTAGTTGTCGGTGGCCGCGCGATACTTGATCCGGTGCAGGATCATCTCGCCGGAATGGAACACGTCGGTGTCGGTCGGTTCGCCGGGACGATAAAGGCGCGGGGAGACCGTCGCGACGGCCCACGCGAAAAGGGCGAGGGCCGAGGCCGCGAGCCAGACGCGTCTCACCCGGGCTCCGTCATCCAGATGGCCTGGCCGTACTCATCGCGCCGGAAGCCGCGGGCCAGGCGCAGGCCCTCGGCCAGGATGTCCTCGGGCTCGGCGGCGCCGGACTTGCGGCGGATGTAGGCGACGACGGGCTTCGGGATCAGCGCGAAATCCGCGCGCATCCCCGTTCGGTCGCCGAGAGCCCGTTTGACGAGGGCGCGGTTGAACAGGGCCCACAGCCAGATCGGAGGGGATTTCTTCGGATCGACGAGCGCCTTGTTCTCGAGATCCTTCAGCGCGGCGGCGTTTCGACCGAGCACGCGCTTGGTCTCGCCGCGCCAGACCAGGGCCTCGAAGTCGAGCGGGTAGCGGCGCAAGGTCAGGTCGAGCTGAGCGAGGGCTTCCTTGGGACGTCCGAGCATGAGCAGGGCCGCGCCCTTCCAGCAGAAGCCGCATTGGGCGCCCTGGCGGCAGGCCTCTTCGAAGCGGATCAGCGCGTCGTCGTAGCGTCCGAGCCACAGGTCGAAGGCGCCGCGCCAGGCCAGGACCTGTCCCGCTTCGCCGGCGGGTGCGGCCGTCAGCGCGCGGTCCATGGCGGCGTAGGCCGGCGCGATCCGGCCCAGGCACAGATAGCTTTCGGCGAGGAAGGCGTGCGCGCGCCAGTCCACGGGCTCCTGCCTCAGGCAGAGCTCGAACCACTCCGCCGCGCGGGCGTATCGTCCGGCGAGCAAAGCCGCCGAGGCCGCCTTGAAGTACATCCAGCCGTAGCGCTCCGGGGGAAAGGCGGAGAGGCGGGCGAATTCCTCCAAGCCTTCCGGTCCGCGCAGGTCCGCCCGGTAGTAGTGAAGCCACGGCGAGGGGGCGCCGGCGGCGAGGGCGCGTTCGAGCTTGCGCAATTCGGCCACGCGCTCCGAGCGCGGGCGGCGGTCGTCCCATTCCCACGGATCCCAGAACACGCGCAGGTCGGAGAGAGCGGGCTTGGCGTCAAGGATGGCTTCGGCCGCGGCGACGGCGTCGCGGTAGCGGCCGAGCTTCATCAGAGCCTTGAAGCGGTCGGCGGGCGTCAGGTCTTCGCGGTCGAAGCGGACCGCGGCGGCGAGCAGCTTGCGGCCCTCCAAGACGCGCCCGGACGTGAACGCCACCGAGCCGCGGCTGAGATGGGCCCAAGGATCGCGGGGGTCGAGGGCGAGGATGCGGCGCGCGACGGCTTCGGCGTCGCGCCGTCGAGAGGCGGACTGGAGCTCCTGGCCGCGCGCGCGCAGGAGGCGGATCAGGCGGCGCTTCGGCTCGGGCTCTTTCGGCGCGAGCGCGACGGCCTGGCGCAAGGAGCGTTCGGCCTTGAGGCCCTCGCCCGCGGCGAGATAGACCTCGGCGCGCAGATGGAGGACTTCAAGGAGGCTCAACAGCGCCGTCCGGTCGCGCGCGTCGCGCGCGAGCGAACGCCGCAACTCGCGCTCGGCGGCGGCCGTCTCGCCGGAGGAGAGTAGTACCTTGATGAGCTCCCGCCTCGCGGCGCCGTCGCCCGGCACGAAGGTCAGGACTTCGCGCAGGGCCGAGGCGGCCGCCTTGAGATCGCCGGCGGCCAGGCTCGACTGCGCCCGGCGGCGAAGAATCTCCACGAGACGGCTGCGGGTCTCCGGGTCGCCCGGCCCCAGCGCGCGCGCGCGGCGCAGGAAGGCCTCCTCGGACGCGGCGTCCTCCACGGCCCGGAACGCCTTCGCGGCCTTCCGCAGCGAATCGATAAGACGGCGGCGGAAGGGGGCGTCGCCGGGGCGGAGGTCGAGCAAAGCGCCGAGCGCGGACGCGGAACCGTCTCGCGGGCCGCGCCGGGTCATGACCGCCGCCAGGCCGTCGTATCCGGCGAGATGCCGAGGGGCTTCGCGAAGCAGCGCGGCGAACGCGGCGACGGCCTCGTCCGGCCGCTCGAGGGAGTCGAGGACGTGGGCGCGCAGGACGCGCAACTCAGGGTCCCCGCCGCCGGCGTCCAGGGCGGCGTCAAAGACGGCCAGCGCCTCGGCGAAGAGGCCCCGGTTAAACAGCGCGACGCCTTCGTTTAACGCAGCCATATCGCCTGTTCGTACTCGTCGCGGCGGAATCCCCGGCTCAGCGTCAGTCCGGCTTGGATCAGCCGATCCCGGTCCGTGAGCCCCGTCTTCGCGCGCAAAGCATCGATCAGCCCCGCCGGGATCGACGCGAAGTCGGCGCTCGCGCCTTTCTCGTCGCCGAGGGCCGATTTGCAAAGAACGCTGTTGAACAGCGCCCAGAGACGGATCATCTTCGGCACCCGTTCGAGCGTTCGTAGCGCCTCGCGGTGGCGGCCGAGCTCGCGCAGAGTTTCGCCGCGCCAGACGATCGCCTCGAAATCAAGCGGATACAGCGCGAGTGTGCGGTCGAGCTGAGCCAGGGCTTCTTTCCGGCGGCCGAGCTTGAGCAGAGCCGCGGCGCGCCAACCGTAGGCGCCGCGCGCGCCGAGCGCTTCGGCCTTGGTGAGGCTGACGAGGGCTTTCCCGTAATTCCCGAGCCACAGATCGAGCTCGCCGCGCCAGGCCAGAACGTCACCGCGGTCCTCGGGAGGAGCTTCCCGGAGGGCCCGGTCCATTTCCGCGAAGGCCTCCTTGGTTTCACCCAGGCACAGGCGGGCTTCGGCGAGGAAGCCGCGCGCGCGCCAATCGGCGGGACGGCCGCCGAGAGACCGTTTCAACCACCGCGCCGCGGTCTCGAACTCCGCCGCGGCCAGGGCCGTGGCGCCGGCCTTATGAAACATCCAGCCGTAGCGCGCGGAAGGATACGTGGAGAGCTCGGCGAAGTGCGCCAAACCCTTCGGCCCGCTGAGCACGCCGCGATAGAAATGAAGCCAGGGCCCGCGGGTCACGGCGCGTTCGAGCGCACGCAGCTCGCGTAGATGCTCCGCGCGGGAAACGCGTTCGTCCCACTCCCACGGA
>CALRXP010000123.1:0-7844 GCA_943372155.1 Candidatus Endomicrobiellum trichonymphae
GCGACCGCCCGCGGCGCGCTCGCGCGTTGCTGGCCGAGGCGTACCTCGTGCTTCACAAGGAGGACGTCGCCTACGCCGAAATGGAGCAAGCCGCGCTCGCGGTCCCCGCGTCTGACGAAGGCCTGCTCCTCGCATGGCGAGGCGCCTTCGATTTGTGGACGGGCCGGTACGACGCGGCGCTCGTCCGCCTCGACCGCGCCTGCGCGCTCGGCGCGCCTCACGCGTTTTGCTGGCGGGGCGCGGCGCTGCTCAAGCTCGGCCGGGCCGCCGAGGCGATGGCGGCCCTGGACCTCACCGTGAGCCGGCTACCCGGAGATCTCGAGGCGTACATCTGGCGCGGCGAGGCTAACCGCCTGCTCGGCCGCCATGAGGAGGCGCTGAAGGATCTCGATCGTTACCCCACGGCTCTCTGGTCCGTGTTCAATCGGGCCCTAACGAAGGCCGCCCTAGGCGACGAAGCGGGTCTGGCTCAGGATTTCGGCATGATTCCCATTCAAGTCGTCTCCTATCTGCGCGCGAAGACGGGCACGATGGACATGACGGCTGTACTCGAAGCGGGCCTCGCGCTGAGTCGGGGCTGGCGCCGCGACGAATACGCGCAGGCGCTCTGGATGGTTTAGCGGGCCTTGCGGCGGGAGGCGCCGGGCGAAGGAAGCCCGGAGACGGCGCGGTACGCGTCGCGCGCGATCAGAAGCTCTTCGTTCGTCGGGATGACGTACGCCTTCAGTTTCGAGGAGTCCTTCGTGATCGGCCCCGCCTGGCCGTGCTTGAGCGCGGCGTTGCGCTTCTCGTCGAATTCGAGGCCGAGGCATTCGAGGCCCTTGCAGATGCGGCGGCGCACCTCGGCGGAGTTCTCGCCGATGCCGGCCGAGAAGACCAGGGCCTCGGAGCCTCCCAGCTCGACGTGGTAGGCGCCGATGCGGCGCCGGATGCTGGCGCAGAACGCGTCGATGGCCAGCCGCGCGCGGCGGTCGCCGTTCTCCCCTTCTTCCTCGAGTAGTTCGCGCATGTCGCTCGTCAGGCCGGACAAACCCAGCAGGCCCGACTCCTTGTTGAGCAAGGTGATGATCTCGGACAGGCCGAGGCCTTCTTTGTGCGCCAGGAATTCGAGGACGGTGGCGTCCACGTCTCCCGCGCGCGTGCCCATGATCAGTCCCTCGAGAGGCGTAAATCCCATCGAGGTGTTGACCGACTCGCCGTGCTTGATGGCGGCGGCCGAGCAGCCGTTTCCCAGGTGTAAGGTGATGATGTTCACCTTCTCCTTGGGCAAGCCCATCATCGTCCGGTAGCGGTAGGCGAGATAGCGATGCGAGGTCCCGTGAAAGCCGTAGCGGCGGATCTTATGGCGGCGGTAGAAGTGATAGGGGATGCCGTAGAGATAAGCCGTCTCCGGCATCGTCGCGTGAAAGGCGGTGTCGAACACGGCCACCTGCGGCACGCCCGGGCCGAGCACTTCCTTGGCGGCGCGGATGCCCTTGAGGTTGGCCGGGTTGTGCAGGGGTGCCAGCTCGACGCACGCCTCGATGCCCGCGAGCACCGCCGCGTCGATGAGGACCGAGGCGCTGAACTTTTCCCCGCCGTGAACGACGCGGTGGCCGACGGCATGGATGTCGGCCACGGAGTTGACCGTGTCGATGCCCGATTCCGGGGAGATCACCCAGCGCACGATGCGCTCGAGCGCCGCCCGCACGTCGCGCAGAGGCTCGTCGGCGCAAACGGCTTCGCGGCCCGTCGCCTGAAAATTCAACAGCGAGAGGCTTCCGACGCGCTCGATGAGACCCTTGGCCAGGCAACGGTCCGTATCGGAGCCGATGTGTTCCGCGTCGGTGGCGATCACCTGAAACTTGATCGAGGAGGAGCCGCAGTTGAGGACCAGGATGTTCACGAGGTGATTGTACGAAATCGGACCGGTCCCGCGTTCAGCGGCGGCGGAAAACGTACAGCCGGTCCGCGACACTCCAGTTCGCCGCCGTCGCGGCGACTAACTCGATAGGCGCGGGCTCCCGGCCGACGGGCACGTAGCCCTCGAGGAGGTATTCGGCCGTCAGCCAAGAGCGGACCTCGTCGCGGAATTCTAGGCCCAAGCGCGAACCGATCAAGGTCGAGATCGGCTGATTGACGTAGACCACGTACGCGGGCCTGGCCGCGCGCAGAGCCGTCATCTCGGCTTCCAGCGGCTCCCTGTTTTTCGGGAACATCGTGAGCGGATAAACGAAATCGTGGCGCGTCGCGGCCCGGCGCCCGGAGTAGACGTATAGCGCGGGCTCCGAGCCGAACACCCAGATCGAGTCCGACGGCGAGGTCTTCGTCTCCAGCAGGCGTCCGAGCCATTCGGTCTCGAGCAACGGGCTCGGGTACAACAGATCTTTCGCAACGGACTCCCGGTTCTTCAAGAAGTAAAAATCCGCCTGCGCGGCGGCGGGGATCAAGGCCAGCGCGGCGACCGCCGCCCAGCGCCGTCGAGCCGTCCCGAGACGCTCGACGCCGTAGGCCGCGGCCAGGCAGAGAGGAGGCGCGGTCTGCAGTAAGTAATGCGGGAAAAGCAGCAGCCCCGTGGCCGCCGCGAGAAGGGCGCCGGCCAGCCAGAGAACGGGAACCATGGCGTCACGGTTCTTCCAATCCGCTTGGACTCCGGTGAGGCCGTACGCGGCGAGCGCCCACGCGGGCCAGCTCCCCTTAAAGAACGCCGGAGCGAGCACCATGACGAAGAATCGCCCCTGCTCCGCGGCCGCGGCCCAGTCGGCCGTCGCGACGTAACGCATGTTTCCGGCGACGACGCAGTCCCAGAAGGCGGCCAGGCCTCCGCGCGCCCAGAAATAGCCGAGCCAGAGCAGCGGGATCGTCGCGGTTCCGGCGGCGAAGGCCGCGGCGGCGCTTTTGTCCCAACGCTTTCCCCCTCTCCAGACGGCCATGACGCCGATCGCGAGGACGGGCCACAGCGCGGTCTGCTTCGTCATGAGCGCCGCGCCCGCAAGCAGACCTCCCGCCAGGACCGCGCCGCGCGTTCCGCGCAGAGCCGCCCACGCCGCCCAGGCCGTGAAGGCGGCGGCGAACACTTCCGTGTTGGCGGGGAAACCGAAATCCCCGACGGGCGTCGTGCTCAGAACGAAGTAGGCGAGCGGCCCGGACAGACGCGCGGCCGGGCTCCATTTTTTCGGCGAAAGCAGGAGCAACGCGAGGCCGGTGAGCAGGACCGCGAGCATGGCCGCGTAGCGCGGCGCGGCGGGCGAGGAGGACAGCGCTGCGCACGCCCGGTAGACGACCATCGTCATGGGCGGCTTCTGATTGAAGACGTCCCGGTAAGGCAGCCCGCCCTCGCTCCAAATCCGGGCCGCGTAGGCGTACTCGCCCTCATCGGACAGCAAGGGCAGGGCGGCGCCATGACGGCGTAGGGCCAGGTGCCAGCCGAAGGCCAGGACCAGACCGAGAGGCAGCGCCCAGCGCCGTGTCATGTCCCTGACTGTACTTCTTTTTTGGAATAATCCGCCTTGTGAGACGCGCCTCCGCCGTCGACGAACTGGCCCCCTACGCGCTGACCGCGCTGGCCGCCGTCGTCTACGCGTCCACGTTGACCGCCCCGGTGTTCGGAGACGACCGTCATTTCGTCGAGGGCGCGCCCTTCCTACTCGTTCCGTTCGGGGAATTTCTCCGCGGGCTCTTTTCCCGGGATTACCTCGGCCTGACCGGAGAAGGCACCTATCAGCCGCTGGTCACCTTCTTCCACTACCTAACCCATGCCCATCCTGTCGTGTTTCGCGCCTCCGGCGTGATCCTCCACGTCGTTAATTCGTTGTTGGTTTACCGGTTAGCCCTTCGTCTCAAGGCCGTTCCCCTTAACGCGTTTCTCGCCGCCGCTTTATTTTTATTATTCCCTTCCCATACCGAGACTTTGATCGTTTCCTCGTTCAAGGGCAACCTCTTCGCCTTCCTGTTCTCCCTCTCGGCCGTTTTACTCTGGGCCAAGGCCCTCGAAGACGGCTCACATCGTCACGTCGCCGGCGCTTTCGCGTGCTTCGCCCTCGCTTTAGCCAGCAAGGAAACCGGAATTCTCGTTCCCGGCCTTCTCGCGGCCTATTCCGTTTTGTTCGCCCGCGACAAACATCTCGACCTCCAGCGCCGGGCGGGCCTCGGCTTCGCCTTGGCCGCCGCGTGCTACCTCTTCTGGCGCTTCCGCGGCCTGGATACGGGCCTGATGCCCGCCCAACCGCATTCGCCCTCGCTGCTGTTCGGTTGGTATGTGAAGACCTTGCTCTGGCCCTATCCCGTTTGCCGCGAGCGTCTGGCTCCCGAGGGTTTCCGGTGGCATGTGTTCACCGGGCTTTTCCTCGGCACGGCCTGGGCGGCACGACGGCGCCCCGAGATCCTGTTCTCGCTCCTGCTCCTCGCTCTCGGCGTCCTGCCCGTGATCCAGCGCGCTCAATACTACATGGACAGCCCGGTGGCCGACCGATTCCTTTATCTCTCAGCGGCCGGTTGGGCCCTGACGCTCGGGCTTGCCGCTCGCGAGCCCGTCGCGATCGCCGGTCTCGCGACCGCGGCGCTCGTCTGGGGCGAGATGTCCTTCCAGCGCAATTTTCTCTACCGCGACACCCGCGCGCTCTACGAACAGACGGTCGCCTGCGCGCCCGGCCACTTCAAGTCTTGGGGCGTGCTCTCCGAGCATCAGCTCGCGCGCGGTGAATTCAAGGCGGCGCAGGCCAGCGCGCGGCGGGCGATCGCGCTCAATCCGTATTACCCCGGCGGCCTGCGCATCCTGGAGATCTCGAGCGAGCGCCTCGGAGACGACGCGCAGGCGCGAGACGCGCGCCGGTTGCGCGACGAGCTGTTTCCCGCGGACGGTCAGCGGTAAAAAGGCGCGCGGTCATGCAACTTTTCGGGGGTCCCGATCGTCTGAAGGTATGGGAATCCTTTTGGAAATGGCGCTCGACGTCCTCCTGCCGCGGGCGTGCGCGCACTGCCGTGAGGACCTGGGGCGCGTGCGCGGGCCGCTTTGCCCGTCCTGCGACGCGGCGTTGCCTTCCCCGCCTGAGCCCGCCTGCGTGCGCTGCGCGGGGCGCCGTAACGGAGCTTCTCCGTTCTGCACCGATTGCGCGGGACGCCGCTTTTCCTGCCGCCTGATCCGCGCCGCCACCACCCATCGCGGCCCGGCTGCGTCGCTGGTCCACGCGTTCAAGTTCCGTGGTTGCCGCCCCGCCGCCGTGGCGGCCGGACGAACCATGGCGGCGGCCCTAACCCTTCATCCGGAGCTGTCGGGCTTCGACGCGCTCGCCGCCGTGCCTGTCCATCCCCGCCGCGGACGGGAGAGGGGCTACAACCAGGCGGAGATTCTCGCGCGCGAGATCGCCGCGGCCACCGGGCTCCCCCTCCTGAGCGCGCTGGAGCGCTCGCGCGGGTCCGCGCCGTCTTGGACGCTCGGCCGCGTAGAACGGCGAGCCGAGCTGGCGGGCGCCTTTGCGCCGGGGGCCAACGCGGACGTCCTAGTCGCGGGCAAGCGCGTGCTCATCGTCGACGACGTGGCCGCGACGGGCACGACGCTCGAGGCGTGCGCGGAGGCGCTGCGGGCGGCGGGGGCGTCCGACGTCGCGGGCTACGCCTACGCGCGCGCGGGGACTTTTACTTGAGGCCGAGGAGCTTCTTCCACCAAGGAACCTCGCTGGCCGCGGGCGCCTTGGTGCGGACGACGGAGGCCTCGACGGACTCCGCGATATGAACGGGCAAGGTGAACAGGAAGGTCGCGCCCTGCCCCGCTTCGCTCTCGATCCACATTTTTCCTTTCTGAAGATGGACGAGCGCCTTCGCGATGGAGAGGCCGAGCCCCGTGCCGCCGATATGCATCTCGCCGGCGGCGATCTGGACGAATTTCTCGAAGATCTTGCCCTGCTCGGCCTTCGCGATGCCGGGACCGGTGTCGGTGACCGCGTACTCGACGAAGCCCTGGTTGCCCTCGGCCCGCTTGGCGAGCTTGACGGTGATTTTGCCGCCGGCGGGCGTGAACTTGATCGAATTGGAAAGCAGGTTGACGATGACCTGAACCGTGCGCGAGGCGTCCGCCTCGACGAGCGGCAGGCCTTCCGGCGCGACCAAGGACAGGTCGATGCGCTTTTTCTGAGCCCACGGCAGGAGGCTGTCCACCGCGTCCTTGGCGATCTTGGCCGCCTCGGTCGCCTTGGTGTACACCGTCATCTGGCCGGATTCGATCTTGGAAAAATCGAGGATGCTGTTGATCATCTCGGCGAGGCGGTCGGAGTTCTTGAGCGCGGTGTTGAGCATCCGCGTCTCATCCTCCTCGATCTTGCCGGAGAATTGCCCCTGGAGGATTTCGAGGGCGGCCCGAATCGACGACAGCGGCGCCCGCAGCTCGTGCGTGACGTGCGCGACGAAATCGCGCTGCATGCGCTGCAGCTCCTTGTGCTTGGTCTGATCCGGCAAAGACGAGACCATACCGACGACCTTGCCTTCCTCGGTTTTGACCACGGCGCTCGACGCGCGCAAGGTGCGCTGCGTATCGGCGTCGCCCTGAAGCTTGACGTCGGTGCCGATATCCCGGTCCGCGGGCGCCGAAAGCTCGGCCGCCATGGTCACGACGAATTGCTCGCTCGGCTTATCGGTGATCGCCTTCCCGGCGGTCTGCGCGAGCGTCTGGCCGTAGATCTGCTCCGCGGCCGGGTTCATCATCAAAATCTTGCCTTGGTCGTCGACGACGACGACGCCTTCAACCATGTTGCTGAGAACGCTGTCGGTGCGCTTGGCCTCGTTCTGCAAAGTCTTCTTCTCGCGTTTCAGAGGAACGGTGACTTCCTCGACGCGCTTGGCGATGTCCTGCTCCAGCAGCTTCATCACCTGCTCGATGACCTTTTTGCGCAGGACCGGATCGGGAACGGCCTTCTCCACCAGCGCCATCATCGTGCGCTCAAGAGAGCCTGTCGCGATCGCGTCGCTGATGCCTTGGATGGCGGCTTGCGCCGCGGCGGCGCCGCCGTCTCCGGCCCCCGCGCCGGCTCCGGCCCCGGGGCCTTCACCCCCGCCGGCGGGCCCGTCCCCCGTCCCCTGGCCTTCGTTCGCACCAGGGCCGGCGCCGGCTCCGGAATTTTTTTCGCCGGCCTTCAGGTACACGGCCTCGTTGAAAACGATATTGAACACGGAGCGTCCGACCAAGAAGCCCTTGGGGTCGGCCGCCGCGGGAGAATCGGGGCGCATCGCCGCCAGTTCGCAGAACGCGATGAGCTCCTCGCTGCTCAGCCCCGACTTGAAGCTGAGGCTCGTGAGCTTGAAGCGGTTGAACAGATTGGCCAGGGACACCGGAAGCTGCGCGAGGCTACCGACCACCCGGCCGTTAAGAATGAGCTTGTCGTGATCGATCCCGATCGAGATCTCCCCGGTCGTCGACGTCGCCAGCGCCGCGGTCAGATTCTCCTGGGCCGCCGTGATCGTCGCGATGACCGTGGGGTGACCGACCTTGTACAAGGCCATCTGCCCGAGCGCTTTTCCGATCGCTTTCAGCGCCTCGAGGGCCTGACGCTCGAGCCCGGCGCCGGGCCCGGGAGTCGGGGACGACGGGGGAGGTGCGTCCGCCATCAAAGTTTCTCCACTGGGCCAGGCAGTCCGGCGGTCGCGTTGCGAGCGTCGAAAACGCGACGCGCGAGGCGGCAGACGCGCGCGTAGTCGACTCCGGGATGGGCCGTGAGGATCACGACCACATCAGACTTCTTGATCAGCGCATCCGTCAAGGGCTTTCGGCGCCAGATGCGTTTGCCCGCGCGCGCCTCGGGCACGAACGGGTCGTGGTAGGAAATCCGGGCTCCGGCCTCGGCGAGCAAATGCATGATGTCGAGAGACGGCGATTC
>CALRXP010000124.1:0-7785 GCA_943372155.1 Candidatus Endomicrobiellum trichonymphae
GATCGTGCTCATCATTTTCTCCTCCGCCTGCGTGGCCGCCTATGAGTCGGTGCTCAAGCTCCTTCACCCCGCGCCCATGGAGCACCTGGGCCTGGTGACGGCGGCGTCCATCATCGGCTTCATCGGCAACGAGTGGGTCGCGCTGTACCGCATCCGCGTCGGCAAGGAGATCGGCTCCGCCGCTTTGGTAGCCGACGGTTATCACGCGCGCGTGGACGGCTTCACGAGCCTGGCGGTCCTGCTCGGCGTCGTCGGCACTTGGGCAGGGTTTCCGATCATCGATCCGCTCGTGGGCATCGGCATCACGATCGCCATCCTGGTGATCGTCAAGGACGCGGCACAGTCCGTCTGGCTGCGC
Organism: Candidatus Endomicrobiellum trichonymphae; assembly: GCA_943372155.1. Lineage (GTDB taxonomy): Bacteria > Elusimicrobiota > Elusimicrobia > UBA1565 > UBA9628 > GWA2-66-18. The sequence goes on from CALRXP010000124.1 coordinate 359, forward strand.
CTCATCGATGGCATCGAGCCCGATATCCTGGCGGAGGTCGAAAGCGCGCCGGCGCGAGTTCCCGGCGTGCTGGCCGTGCGCGAGGCGCGCGCCCGTTGGCTTGGGCATCGCGTCCACGCGGAGGTCGTCGTCGAAGTCGATCCAAGCCTTTCGCTGAGCCAGGCCGACGAAATCGGGAAGCAGTCGGAAATGGCCCTGCGCGACCGAGTCAGGCTGCTCGGCGGAGCGGTCGTTCGCGTCAGGCCCGCCGCATAGCCTTAGATCTTCTGTCCGGCCTCTTAGCGCCGCGTGAATTCGCTTGCCCCGCGCCGGGACAAGCGATACTCGATGAGCCGGGCGACCAGGCGCTTCAAGAAGGACGGCATCCCGCGCCGCTGGACCCACCGCTCGGACCAGGCCCGAAGCAGTTCCCCTTGGATTTTTCGGGCCTCCGCCTTGATCGCTGAGGCGTTCCCTCCGCCACGATGCGCGTGATTCGCCAAGGGATAGGAAACGGCCTGGATGGCACGGCGGGCGAGAGCCCAAGGGCGCCAGTCAGCAGCCAACAGACCCTTCTCTAAACGATTGATGGCGGCGAGATGAATGTGGACGACGCCTTGCCCGTCTTGATGCGAATAGCGCGATGTCAGCCGGCTCGTCTTGGCCGTTTCATCCGGCCCGTACTCGAGCACGATCATGCGGATTCCCTTCAACCGTGAGGGCGCCGTGTACGACAAGAGATCGCGAAGCATCTCCTTGAGAATACGGGCGTAGTACGACGGCGTGGTGTCGACGATTTGCATGCGATTGCCGCTCATTTGCGTCCCATCAGCGGACCGACGAAGGCGAGATGCGCATGGCGGACGCTTAAACGGCGGCGGCGCCTCGCTTCCCGCTGCGGATGCTCACGATCTCCGAACAGTCGATGACGAAGACCTTCCCGTCGCCCGGGCTGCCCGTGCGGGCGTTCTTAACGATGATCTCGACCACCTTCTTCACGTCGGAGTCTTTGACCACAATCTCGAGCTTGGTCCGCTCGTCATACTCGAGCGACTCCTCCCCGCCGGAGCGCTGGTAGCCGTGGACATGGGACACCGTGCAGCCGGGCAGGCCCTTCATGCCGTGGAGGGCGCTCAGGACCTTATCGAGGACCGAAGTTTGGATGATGGCTTTGATCTCTTTCATGTTCGATCTCCTCAGATTTCGACGTGCTTCTTGGCGCTGCCTGCTCCGACCCATGCGTAGAGAACGGGAAGGACGATCAAGGTCAGCAAGGTCGAGGTCAGCAGGCCGCCGATGACGACGGTAGCCAGCGGCCGCTGCACTTCCGCGCCGATGCCGGTGTTGAGCGCCATAGGCACGAAGCCCAGGCCCGCCACCAGCGCCGTCATGGCCACGGGACGCAGACGAGTCAGCGAGCCTTCCTTGGCCGCCTGCTCGGGACTGCGGCCCTTCTCGCGCAGCTGATTGAAGAAGGTCACGAGCACCATGCCGTTGAGGATCGCGATGCCCATCAGCGCGATGAAGCCCACCGACGCCGACACGCTCAGCGGGATTCCCCGGATGGCCAGGGAGAACACGCCTCCCGTCATGGCCAGCGGGATGCAGGTGTAGATGAGGATGGACTCCCGCAGGTTTCCGAAGGCCCACCACAGGATGAGCAGGATGGCCAAGAGGACCGTCGGGACGATCAGCATCAGCCTGGCTTTGGCGCGCTCCAAGTTCTTGAACTGCCCTCCCCAGGTCATAGTGTAGCCCTCGGGCAGCTTGACCTCCTTCTCCACGGCGGCGCGGGCCTCCGCCACGTAGCTCGCGATGTCGCGGTCGCCCAGGAACACGGCTACGGCCGCGTAGCGTTGGCTGTAATGGTGGGCGATGGTCGTGACCTCGTCCTTGGTCTCGAAGTCGACGACCTTGTTGAGCGGGATCGAGCCGCCGTCCATGCCGACGGGCAGCGACTTGATCGTGTCCACGTCCTCGCGGTGTTTCTCCTCCACTCGCATCAGGATGGGAAACCGCCACTGCTGCTCGTAGAAGCTGCCGACCTCGCGGCCCGCCATGGCGGCCTCGAGCAAGTCGTTGACCCGCTGAATGTCGAGCCCATAGCGCGAAATGGCCGAGTAGTTCGGACGGGCGCTCAGGACCGGGCTCTTGCGCAGCGCGGTCAGCGCGTCCATCTCGGCCTCCTTAGTGCCGGGCACCTTTTCGAGGACGGCGATCGACTTCTCGAGAAGGTCGATGAGTACCGGCAGCTCCTTGCCGTAGACCCTGAGGCTCACGTCCGCGCGGCTGCCCTCAAGAATCTCGGCGAAGCGCATCTCGATGGGCTGGTTCTCGCCGATATCCTGGCCCGGGACCTCCTTTTCGAGCTGGGCCTTGAGCGCCTCGTAAAGCTCGGCCTTGGTGCGCCTGCGGCCGTCGACCAACGGCCATTTGGAGTGATCTTTTTGAAGGACCAGGAAGGTGTCCGCCAAGTGCACGCCCATCGGATCTGTCGCGGACTCGGGCGTTCCGAGCCGGCCGAACACCCGCTCGACCTCCGGGAACTTGGCGATGACGCGCTCGCTTCTTTCCTGCATCTCGAGCGAGGCGTCCACGCCGATGTCGGGCGGGCGCGTGAAGTTGATCACCAGGTCGCCCTCATCGAGAGGCGGCATGAAGTCCGCCCCCATGCGCGAGGCGACCACCAAAGACACGATGAACAAGACCACGGCCGGCGCCACGGCCGCGAGCGGGCGCTTCAAACAGAACGCGAGGACGGGCTCGTAGACCTTGAGCATGCCTCCGTACAGAAATCCCTCGTCGTGCTCTCCGCCGTGGTTCACCGGGGCCTTCAGGAAGAGATACGCGAGGACGGGCATGAGAAACACGGCCACGAGCAGCGAGGCGCCCAGCGCCATGAGCACCGTAAGAGCCATGGGGTGGAAGAGTTTTCCCTCGACGCCCTCGAGCGAAAGGATGGGGACATAGACGAGCATGATGATGAGCAGGCCCAAGGTCACGGGCTTGACCACCTCTACCGCGGCGTCACGGAAGAGCGTCAGTCGCTCGGCGGCGCCGAGCTCCCCCTTATGCTCTTCGAGGCGGCGCAAGGCATTCTCAATCATCACGACGGCACCGTCTACGAGGAGGCCGAAGTCAATGGCGCCGAGGCTCATGAGGCTCGCCGAGACTCCGAACCATCTCATACCGATCGCGCCGAAGAGCATCGAGATCGGGATGGCGAGCGAGACGAACAACGCGCCGCGCAAGTTGCCCAGGATAGCTAGCAGCACGACCACGACCAGGACCGCGCCTTCGCCCATGCTCCGGACGACCGTCTTGAGGGTCGCGTTGACGAGATAGCTACGCGTGTAGAGCACCTCGACCTGCACGTCCGCCGGCAGGGGCGCCTCCTTCAAGGCTTGCTCCGAGTCCAGCGCCACACGACGGGAATTGGCGCCGCTGAGCATGAGGATGGTCCCCAGCACCGTCTCCTCTCCCTGGCTCGTCGAGCCGCCCATTCTCTGGGTGTAGCCCTCCTTGACGTCGGCGACCTCCGACAGCGGGACGGGCCTTCCACGCACGTCGAGCTTGATGGCGATGCTCTCGATCTCCTTGAAATTCTGTAGGCGGCCCGAGGTCCTCACGATCAACTGCTTCCCCTTGGGCTGGATGTAGCCGCCGCCCGAGTTCTCGCCGAGTCCCTTCAGGCGCTCGGCGATCTGCTCGATCGTCACCCCGAGTTTTTCCAGCTTCTCGGGGTGAAGCTCGATGTGGATCTGCTTCTTGTAGCCGCCGGTCGTGTCGATCTCCGCGACATTCTTGATCGAACGGCGGAGGTAGGGCACGATGACGAAATCCTGAATGGTCCGCAGATAGAGCAGGCGCTCGAGCTTGGGCTTGGCGGCTAGCGGAGTGCCGGGCTTGGCCGTCACGGAGTACATCACCACTTCGCCCAGGCCGGTACTGATGGGGGCGAGCTGAGGCGACAGCCCCGCCGGAATCTCGCCGCTGGCTCCCTGCAGCCTCTCGCCGACTTGCTGGCGCGCCCAGTAAATGTCGGTTCCATCTTCAAAGACGACGATGACCTGGGAAAGGCCGTATTTAGACAACGACCTGACATCCTTCACGTGGGCGATGCCGCTCATGTCCGTCTCGATCGGGAAAGTGACGGTCTTTTCGATCTGCTCGGGGTCGAGCGCGCCGGTCTTGGTGTTGACCATGACCTGCACGGGGGTGATGTCGGGCACGGCGTCCACGGGCGTGATGGAGACGGCGTAAAGCCCCACGGCCGAACCGACAGCGAAGAGAAACAGCACCGTCAGGCGGTTCTTGAACGTCCAATCGAGTAGGCGAGTCATGTCGTTCTCCTAAAACGAGGCGAGCTTGGTCAACGCGTCGCGGTCGGCCGTCAGCGCCAGGACTTCCGCCGCCTTCGCGGCCAACTCCGCCTGCGCGTCGAGCGCGCGGCCGAGGGTCTCGGCGACGGAGCCGTCCAGCTCAAGGAAGGTCAGCAGGTCGACCTGCCCCTTGCGGAAGCCTTCGTCCGCTCCCTTCAGCTGCCCCTCCAGCTCCGCGAGCGTCTCGGGCGGGTACTTTAGGACGACCTGTCGCGCCGCCTCGTATTCGACCAGGGAGCGCAGCAGCGCGGCGCGGAGCTTCTGCTCCGAGAAGCCGAGCAGTTTCTCCTCGGCGAGCTTCTTCTTCTCCGCGCTTCTGATCCCGGAGCGGTTTCCGTTCCACGCGGGAAAGGCGAGGCTGAGGCCCATGCCGTAGGTCTTCTCGGTCTCGGCGGCTTTCGCGTTCTCATAGGACGCGACGAGCGCCGTGTCCGGAAGGCCCGCCCGCCCGGCCAATGTCCTTTCCAGCCCCGCGCCCTGGACGGTCAGTTTTTGGGCCCGAAGCTCGGGATTGTCCGCCAAGGCCTTGTCGAGCCATTCCTTTTCATCGAGACGACGAGAGCCCGAAAGCCACGGGACCTCGACCTCGGGATATTCCCCCGCGTCGAGAGGCGCGTATATCCTCAATTTCTCCAAGGAGGCCTTGGAGCCCGCCTCGCTTTGAATGGCCTCGGCGACGAGGTTCTTGAGGCGGTTTTGGACGATGCGGCTCTCCGCCTTGCGCTGCGGGGTCGGGAACTCGCGGCCCGACAAGTAGGACTGGATCAACTCGAAGCGCTTGCGGCGAGTATTGGCGAAAACCGCCTTTCGGCGATTTGACGCGTACTCGAAGGCGCCTTGGGCGACGGCCACGGTGACAATCACATCCGACGCCCCGCGCTGGACGCGCCAGGACTCCGCCTCAAGGTCCAGGAGTCTGCCGCGCAGGCCTGGTTCGCCCGACAAAGGCAACGGCAGGGCGCCTGATAGCTCATAGCGCGGGCCGCTGGCGCCGGACGCGCTCTTTCGTCCGAGCTGGAACTCAGCGGATGGCCCGCGCCACATGCGCGCCTGCGCCGCCGATAGACTCTTCTCCTCGACGCGCGCGTCCTGGGCGGAAAGCAGCGGCGTGGTTTTGAGCGCCAGGCTCACGAGCTCGGTCAGCGTGTATTTCTTAACTACCGGCGCGGAATCTTGCGCCAAGCTCGGGCGGACGAGTAGAATGGAAAGGGCTAGGGCGGCGAAACGGTTGGGCATAAATGACATAGAGCCTCGATTGATACGAGTCGCCTGCCGGGCAATGGCCGGCAGAAATACGGATTAAGTCAGGGGCGACGGCGCGGGGGCGCGGCGATCAGGCCGCGAGGCAGGGCGGGCGGAGCAGAGACTTCGGCGCGGGCGAGACATGCTCGGGAAGTTCAAGCGCGACGAAGGTCGCGCGCACCGGGACGAGCGCGACTTGGACGACGCCCCGGGGGACGACGTGGGCGGCGCAGGCGCAGGCATGGCAGACGGTCGCCGCGCCCTTCGTGTCGTCGCAGCCCGCCGCGTCGGCAATGCCGTCCAACAGCATCATTCCGAACAGGGCGACGCAGATGACTTTAGATATTCTGGCCCACATCGTTCGCCACTATAACACGGCATGCAGGGATTGTCAACCGCGCGCCGCCTCACAACTTGGTCGAGCGCAGCCGCAAGGCGTTGCTGATGACCGAGACGGAACTTAAGCTCATCGCGGCGCCGGCGATGATCGGACTCAGCAGGAGACCGAAGAACGGGTACAGCGCGCCGGCCGCCACCGGAATGCCCAGCGCATTGTAGACGAAGGCGAAGAAGAGGTTCTGGCGGATATTGCTCATCGTGGCGCGGCTGAGGCGCACGGCCTTGGCGATGCCCCGCAGGTCCCCTTTGAGCAAGGTGACGCCCGCGCTTTGCATGGCCACGTCCGTGCCGGTTCCCATGGCGATGCCCACTTCCGCCTCGCTGAGGGCGGGCGCGTCGTTGATTCCGTCGCCGGCCATCGCGACCTGCGCGCCTGCCGCGCGCAACTTCTTTACATAAGCGGCTTTCCCGGCGGGCTCGATCTCGGCCTCCACCGCGTCTAGGCCCAGCTGCCGGGCGACCGCCGCGGCGGTGCGGCGATTGTCGCCGGTGAGCATGATGATCTTCACCCCGAGCGCGTGAAGCTCGCCGATGGCTTCCGCGGTGGTGGCTTTGATCGGGTCGGCCACGGCGAGTATGCCCGCGGGCTTGCCGTCCACGGCGACAAACACAGCGGTCCGGCCCTCTTCTTGAAGCTTCGCGGCCGAAGCTTCAAGCGACTCCAGACCGGTGATCTTTTCACCCCGCAGGAATTCGGGCTTGCCGATCATAACGGCGCGTCCACCGACGGCCCCAGCGACGCCTCCCCCCGCAACCGAGCGGAAGTCCTTCACGTCCGCCAGGACGAGGCCCTGCTCCTTCGCGCCCTGGACGATCGCGGCGGCGAGCGGGTGCTCGCTGCTGCGCTCCAATGAGGCCGCCAGACACAGGAACTCCTTCGCGTCGAGGCCGTCTGCCGGGAGGACGTCCATGAGCTTCGGCTTTCCTTCCGTAAGGGTGCCCGTCTTGTCCACCACGAGAGTGGTAACCTTCTCGAGCAATTCCAACGCTTCGGCGTTCTTGACGAGTACGCCTTCTTGTGCGCCGCGTCCGACGCCGACCATGATGGACATGGGCGTTGCCAGACCAAGGGCGCACGGGCAGGCGATGATGAGGACCGCGACGGCGTTGACGACGGCGTGCGCGAGTCTCGGCTCGGGTCCGAGCCACAGCCAGAGGCCGAAGGTGAGCGCCGAGACGGCCAGCACCGCCGGCACGAAGATCCCCGCGACCTTGTCGGCGAGTCCTTGGATGGGGGCCCGGCTACGCTGGGCTTCGGCCACCATGTTCACGATCTGCCCGAGCAAGGTCGCGCTGCCGACCTTCTCCGCCCGCATGACGAAGCTGCCGGGGCCGTTGACGGTGCCGCCCGTCACCTTGTCGCCGACGGACTTCTCCACCGGGAGCGGTTCCCCGGTGAGCATGGACTCCTCCACGCTCGAGTGA
>CALRXP010000125.1:0-7690 GCA_943372155.1 Candidatus Endomicrobiellum trichonymphae
CCCGGTCCGGTTACGCCCCCGCCTTCGCCGCGGCGGGGCTCAAGATCGGCCCCGACGGCCGCAGCCTCGTCCGCCTCGACGGTAAGCCCGCCGGCCCGGAAGACTACGCCCGCTTGCAGAGCCAAATTGCCTCGATGCCCGCCGCTTTAGGCCGGCGCCCCGATTTCTTCTCGATCGTCAGCCCGGAGCATTACGCCGACCTCAAGCGCGGCTACAAAGAGAAGAAGGACGACGACGCCGTCTACAAGGACGTCGGCACGACCGAGGGCGACCGCGACTTCGTGCACACCGCGTCCTGCGACAAGCTCTCCGGCGACTGCAATAAGAGCGTGGAGAAGGCGTCCTACAAAAAGGGCGACTTCGTGGCACCCGAAGATCTCGACAGCATGTGGGGCGCCCTGCAAAAAGAGCTCGACGCCTCGTCCCCTGATCAGAGCCGGGAGGGCGGGCTTCCCAATCCAGGCGCGGCGCGCTCGGATCTCGCCCGCCAAAAGGCGATCGAAATGGCCAAGGGGATTTATGATGATTCCCGCTCGGACAAGACTGAGACGGCGGCAACCTCCTCCAAGCAGGAGGCTGAAAGGGTCGTCACGCCGGTTTCCCAGGCCGTAGCCTCCGTGCGCAAGATGTGGAAAAGCGCCACGACCCTCGCGTTTCCCGGGAGCGCGGACGCGCAAGGCTCCGGAAACGGATCTCTCCTACTCGCCGTCGGCGCGGCGGCATTCGCCGCATTAGGCGTTGGAATTTGTTTCCTTCGCCGCAAAGGCTAAACTAGCCCCATGAACGATCGGCTTCCGGTTTTATTTCTTTCCTTCGGCGGGCCGGACGGCCCCGACGACATCATGCCATTCCTTGAAATCGTCACCCGCGGCCGCGGCATCCCCCGCGAGCGTCTGCTGGGCGTGGCCGACCATTACCGGCACATCGGCGGCAAATCTCCGATCAATGAAATCACCCGCCGTCAGGCCGACGGGCTTCGCGAAACCCTTGCCGCCGCCGGCGACCCGCGCACGGTCTATCTCGGCCAGCGCAACTGGCATCCCTTCATCGAAGACGCGCTCAGGCGCATGCGCGACGAAGGCGTCAAGGAAGCCGTCGCCTTTTGCACCGCGCCTTACCGCGCCGAGGCCAGCCTTGAGCGTTACGTCCAGGCCGTCGCCGCCGCGCGCGCGGCCGTCGGCACGGACGCGCCCGCGATCCGCTTCGTCGGTCCTTGGTTCGATCATCCGCTCTTCATCGACGCGATCGCCGCGCGCGTGCGCGAGAAGGCGGTCCCGGAAGGCGCGCCCTGGGTCTTCACCGCGCATTCCATCCCGTGCACGATGGCCAAGCAATCCGACTACGTGTCTGAACTGCGCGCCGCCTGCGCGGCCGTCGCCGCGAAGTTCGGGCGTGCCGACTGGACCCTGGCTTACACGAGCCGCAGCGGCAATCCGCGCGACGCATGGCTCGAGCCCGACGTTTCTAAAGTGATCTCCGCCGCCGCTCAAAAAGGGGTGCGGGACCTGTTCCTGATCCCCATCGGCTTCGTCGCCGATCATGTCGAGGTCCTCTACGATCTCGACGTGGAGGCCAAAGCCGCCGCCGACGCGATCGGCGTGCGTCTGCACCGCGCCGAGACCGTCGGTGATCACCCTCTTTTTCTGCGCATGATCGCCGAGATCGTGCGCGCGGGCGCTCCCGCCGACACGGCTCGCGCCGAAAGCTCCGCCGTCGCGACGGAGTACGCGGGATGCTTCTGCTTTCCGGGAGAGGCCGACCCTCCCTGCCGCCGGGCGCCGGCCCCCGGCGGACGGCCCCCGCGCCACTAAAAGTGTCGTAAAATGAGGTTTACGCGCCCGTAGCTCAGTTGGTTAGAGCGGTCCGCTCATAACGGATTGGTCGCCGGTTCAAGTCCGGCCGGGCGCATTCTTTTGGGAGAGGATTCGACATGGCGAGTCAGGGCTTGAAGGGAATCGTGCTGGCGGGCGGCTCGGGAACGCGTTTGTATCCCGTCACCCGCGCGGTCAGCAAACAGCTTGTCCCCGTCTACGACAAGCCCATGATCTACTACCCCCTTTCCACCCTCATGCTGGCCGGCATACGCGACATCCTCATCATCACGACCCCGGAAGACCGCGCGTCCTTCGTGCGCTTGCTCGGGGATGGCTCGCCCCTGGGAATCAACATCTCCTACGCCGTCCAGCCCAAGCCCGAGGGCCTGGCGCAAGCGTTCATCATCGGCGCGGATTTCGTCGGCGACGACCGCGTAGCGCTCGTGCTCGGCGACAACATCTTCTACGGCCACGGCCTGCCGGAGCACCTGCACGCCGCCGCCGAGCAGAAGACCGGCGCCACGGTGTTCGCCTATCACGTGAAGGATCCCGAGCGCTACGGCGTCGTCGAGTTCGACGCCAAGGGCCGCGCGGTCAGCCTCGCGGAGAAGCCTGAGAAGCCCAAGTCCAACTACGCCGTGACCGGTCTCTATTTTTACGACAACTCCGTGCTCGACGTCGCCGCCAAGCTCAAGCCCTCTCCCCGAGGCGAGCTCGAGATCACGGATGTGAACAAGGCCTTCCTCAAGAAGGGCAAGCTCCACGTGCAGAAGATGGGCCGCGGCATCGCCTGGCTCGACACCGGAACGCACGAGGCGCTCCTGCAGGCCTCCACCTTCATCCAGGTCATCGAGGAACGCCAGGCCCTGCAGGTCGCCTGCCTCGAAGAGATCGCCTTCAACCTCGGCTACATCGACGCCAAGCAGCTGCGCGCGCTGGCTGAGCCGATGAAGAAGAACGAGTACGGCCGCTACCTCCTGCGCGTCGCGGAAGGACGGAACTAGCATGCTGAGACCCGACGTCGTCGACTACCTGAAGGATCATCTTAAGTCCTTCCCCGTCGAGATTCTGAGAAAGCAGCTTGCCGAGGAGGGCGTCACCGACATCGACTTCAACGACTCGCTGTCCGCCGCCCTGCGCGCACCCACGACGGTGTCGAAGAAGGTCACGGCCAAGCCCAAAACCAGCGTCGCCGCGATCGCCTTCCTCGCCGTCGGCGTGGCGCTCATCCTCTCGATCGCCATGTACGCCCTGTCGCAGAAGCCCAAGCTCAGCAGCTCCGAGGGCAACACGGAGAACCCCTCCGGTGAGTCCGCCTTCATCGGCCACGCCGGCTGGATCGTCCGCCTGCCCAAGGACTACATCGGCGTGTCGGACTTCGCGGACTCGAGCAAGCAGCATCAGGTCGTGTACTTCTGCAAGAAGGGAACCGACCCGACGAACTTCCTGAACGAAGGTCTTTTCGGCCAGCTGGGAATCGTGAAGCTCGAGGTGCTGCCCACCCAGTTCCCCAACAATCCCACCGGCGTCGCCAATCTTTCCCGCATGGCCGCGGGCAAGTACAAGAACGCGGGTGAGAAGTTCACGATGAAGAACATGCAGGTCGCCACTTTGCCGGGCGTCTCGGTGACCGTCCTCTCCCCTTTCCCCCGCGCCGAGGCCTTCGTCCTCGGCCAGGACCAGATGTACTTCTTCGCCGCCGGCCAGGAAGACGACATCTGGCGCGACATCGTCCTGTCCCTGCGCGACGCTCACACCGAGAACTAAAAGAGGACCGGCCGCCGGGTTTCCCCGGCGGCCGGCTTTTTTACGCCCGACGAAGGTTTACGCGCCCTTCGAGACCTTCTCGAGGGTGAGCCAGCGGTTGGTGCCCGCGAACTTCTGGTGCATGCGGGTGCGCGGCTCGCCGTTGGGATGGTCGATCTCGGAGAGCTGAAGGTCCGCGAGCGCGTCGATGCCGCGCGTGTGGAAGCCCTTCAGCGAGTTCTCGAGCGCCATGCCGATGGTGCGGAAGGCGAGCAAGGTCGAGAACTGGAGCGTGAAGCCCATCTTGCCCAGCATCTCGTTGGTGATGAGCGTGCCCTCCGTCTTCGCCTTACCCCAGTGGAGCGAGGGCGAGAGGTTGAAGCCGAGCATCTGGTTCGGGTAGTACTTGTGCACGCCCTCGGCGAACTCCTGCGGTCCCTCAAGGCTCGTGTTGTTGAACTCGGGCCAGATGACGTCGACGCCGAGCGAGGCCGCCTCGAGCGCGCGGTCGATCGCGTGCTGGACGCTGCCGGTGCGGCCGCCGGGGACGGCGCCGTCGACGGCGTCGGTGCGGGCGATGACGACGAGGTTGGTCTCCGAGGCCTGCGCGGCGGCCTTCACCGCGATGAGCTTCTCGATCCACTTATTGGTGGGCACGAGGACCTTCTCGCGCTTCACGCCGTGGTGCGCGATGATGTGGCCGCAGGTGCGCTCCGCCGGGTCCTGGTCCTCAAGGTGGACGCCGCCCACGCCGGCTCGAATAAGTTCACGCGTTAGCGTGAACGTCTGGGTCGGGCCGCCGAAGCCCGCCTCGATGTCGGCGAAGATCGGAGGCGTGTTGAGGATCTTTCCGCCGTCGTCGTAGAAATGACGGTCGCGGGTGCCCTCGATGCCGCGGACCAACTCGCGCGCGAGCTCGACCATCTGGTGCGAGGGGTAGATGCCGATGTCGGGATACATGTTGTGCGCGACCGCGAGCTGCCAGCCGCTGGCGTAGATCGCCTCGAAGCCGAGGTCAGTCAGGAGCGAGGCCGTCATCGCGTCGTAGGCGCCGGCGGTGTGCAGGAAGGATTTGGCCGGGTTGGTGAGGCGATTGGCGAACTTCTCTTTGAGCAGGGAGCGCAGCTTGTCGGAGGGATGAACCTTTTCATGCGGCGCGTACATCTTGTCGAATTCGGCCTTGGGGTACTTCCACGACTTGATGTCTTTCGGCAGAGGGGCGGCGGCTTCCTTGATCATCTGCTGGCTCCATTCGCTGGCTCGTTGGTATTGATCCGCCGAGGCGGACTCCGGCTGTGCGTCCAAAATCTTCGCGAGTTCCTCGTCGAACCAGACGGAAACCTCGGCGGCGGTATGGATCGCGTGCCGCACGCGCTGGGCGATCATCAGGCGGTAGATGCGGTCCGTCGCCAGGTCTTCCATGAAATTGCCGATCAAGGCGCCCTTGGCGTCGAAGCCCTTGATCATGCGCGCGCCGAGCCCGGTCAGAACACCGTAGCGGTACTCGATGCAGGTGCGGATCGCGTCGCGCGTGCCCGCCGCGGTGACCGCACCGACGCCCATAGGCGACGGCGTCAGATCCGGGCGCTTCGCGTCGGGGTGAAGGACGCTCAGTTGATTTGGGGCCGGAAATTGGGAGATGGCGCCCTGATGCTGGTCGGGGTGGCCCGTCCACGCGCCGTCGAACCCGCAGGAGGCCTCATTCTTCTTGTCGAGCGCGAGCTTTTCCTGGGCTCGGGCGTTGATCGCCGCGTCGGTGCGGTCCGGGAACAGAGCGCTCATGCCCCCGATCGCCAGGACACCGCGGCGGTGGCACGCGTCCACCAGCCGTCTGCGCAGGTTCTGGAAAAACGGGATGTCGTGCGGAATCGTGTTTCGGTCCGGCAGAATCCAAGCGGGATCGGCCAGCTTGAAGTGCAGCAGGCTCGCCATGTAGTCCCAGCGGCCGAGGTTGAGCCCGATAATATGCCGCTTCGCCGCGAAGAGAATCTCCTCAATCTGGTACGCCGCGGGCAAGGACTCGATAAGGAACATGACCTTGGTCGTGCCGACGGGAATATTGATCGACGTTTCCATGGCGGCGAGCACGTCGGAGAACCATGCGGCCTCTTCGAACGACTCGGTCTTGGGGATGTAAAAGCAAAGCTTGGCCTGAAGCGACGGTTCTTGAACGGCCTTGCGGCGTTGCTCGATCGTCCCGAAGAAAACGGCGGCTAAATCGACCAGGGAACCGGAGACCGTCTCGCCGGCGAGCATGTTCGTCTCGTCGAGATGCAGGCCGCGCGGCCGGTAAAACATGACCTGCGCCGACGGCTTGATTTGAACGTCCTTGAACGTCAGCGTTCCCTTGATCGCGGAGACGACGTTGCGGTGGGCGGCCCGCACATTGGCCCAATCGCATGTGATGGAGTCCTCGCCGTCGGGCATGCAGCCCGGATCCTTCGTGTTGCACATCGCCACGAGGAGCTTCGCGTTGTCGGCGGGGCCGGTGATCTGGTTGCGCTGATCCTGCGCCCACGCGGGCACGCTCAGGCGCCAGGTGCCGGAGGTCGCTTCCGACTCGGGCAGATAGCCGGGAAGCCGGCCTGCGTGCGCGTTCTCGAGGGACCGGCGGCGCGCCTCGATCAGCTCGCGGCGACGGGGCTCGAACGCCCGGTGCAGCGGAAGGAAAAATTCAAGAAGCTCGGTGGAGGGCGCGTCCGTAGACCTAGCTTCGGCGATTTCGGGCATGGGAGCCTATGGGCAGAAGGTAAGAAACAATCGGAGGGCGGGTCAATGACGGTTGAGTGTATAAAAGATGTTATTTTTGCCCCCCCTTGCGAAAACCGGGAACTCCCGTTACACTCCTATCCCGAGCCTACAACCGCGGCTCGGCCCCGGAGGACTCATGAAAAAGAAGGTACTTCGCGCCGCCGCCGTCAAAAAGGCGGCCCCCCGTAAGGTCAAGAAGGCTCCCGTGCGTCGCCTCACTCTGAAGGCCGCGCCCGCCGAAGCCATGTCGGCCGACGAAGTCTCCCATCTCGAAACTTTGGTCAAACGCTTCGAAGAAAGCGAAAAGGCCTGGCAGCGCATGACCGCCCCGATCGACGACTCCGATCCCTGGACCCAGGTCGAGGAGCACATGCTCAAGGTCGACAAGGACTCCGAGCGCAGCTGGAAATACTTCTCGAAGTAGGTCCCTTGCCAACGGCGTTTGGAAGGGACACTTCCTCGCCATATGGCTCGGTCGGCCCCGCCCCCCGGTCACTCGGGGGGCGGGTCTTTTTCCTATAATCGAAGCGACCATGAAAGACTCCCGTCGGGCGAACGTTCTCATCGTTATCGCGCTGCTGATGATCGCGGCCGCGTTCGCCGCCTATTCGCTCATCATGATGAGCTGGTTCAAGACGCCCGCGCGGCCCGGCGCCGCTGTGGGCGCGTCCGCGGCCTCCCGCGCCGAGGCCGAGGACCGCCGGGCTTCCGCCCGCAAGGAATTCCGCGCCCGCCTTCTCGACCCCCGCGCTCATCTGCGCCTGTCCGACGCCCTCTGGAAGGCCGGCCGCCCGGTGGACTCCTTTTACGCGACCTACGCCGCGCGACAGCTCTTCAGCGAGGAAGCCTTCCGCCGCGCCCACGCCGAGGTCGTCCTGGGCGCGGGCGGGCCCGCCGCCGAGATGCGCGCCCGCCTCAACGGCCTACGCGACGCCGCCCTCACCGTTCCGGTGCATGCCGAGATCGCCCGCGCGCATCCGGACACGCCCGAGGGCCGGGAATCGCTCGACGCGTTGTCGCGCATGGCCGCCGGCAACGAGAACGCCGCGGGCGGCGAGTCCGTGCATCTCGCGCGCGCCGCCCTCGAAGAGCTTCATCAGGACGATCCCAAGCATCCCGGCAAGCTCGCCGCCCTGGGCATGGCGTTCTTCGCCCGCGGGGACTACGCGCTCGCGCACGCCGTCGCCTCCGAAGCCCTCGCCAAGAACCCGAACCAGCCGGGCGCCGCGCAGATCATGGGCGCCCTCGCCCTTCAACAGAAGGACCTCGACGGCGCGATGCGCTGGCTCTCGGCCTCCTGGGACCGTAACCCCGACGATCTGTACAGCGCGTCGAAGCTGGCCCAAATCTACGACAAGCGGCGCGCCGACGCTGAAAGC
>CALRXP010000126.1:0-7671 GCA_943372155.1 Candidatus Endomicrobiellum trichonymphae
CGCACGGACCTGGTCACTCGCATGGAGGGAAGATTCTACTTGAAAACGCATAAATGAATACGTTTCCGGGATATTTTGATATACTGCGAACTCTCGACATCCGTGGATTAGGGGGCTCGAAATGGTGACCGGACTGGTGCTGGTGCGTCTGATGGCGGGCAAGGAAAAAGTCGCTTTGTCTCGTATCAAGGAGATCAAGGGCGTCTCCCACGTCACCGCCGTGTTCGGCCGTTGGGACCTCGTGCTCGACATCGAGACCGAAGACGTCGGAACGCTCTCCAACGTCGTCGTGCGCGACATCCGCGCCACCCCCGGAGTGCTCTCCACCGAGAGCCTCGTCACGACCTCGATCTAGTGAGCGAGCCCGTCCTCTCCGTCCGCGGATTGCGGACGCACTTCATCACACGCGAGCGCACCGTCAAGGCGGTGGATGGAGTGACCTACGATCTCTATCCCGGCAAGACGCTCGCCGTCGTCGGCGAGTCCGGCTCCGGCAAGAGCGTGCACGCGCTCTCGATCCTCGGCCTCCTTCCGATGCCCCCGGCCAAGATCGTCGGCGGCGAGATCCTCTTCAACGGCAAGGACCTCCTCAAGATGAAGCACGAGGAAATGCGCAAGATCCGCGGCAACCGCATCGCCATGATCTTCCAGGAGCCGATGACGAGCCTTAACCCCGTCATCAAGGTCGGCGAGCAGATCGCCGAAGCCGTCGTCCTGCATCAGGGCCTGACCCAGGAAAAGGCGATGGCCAAGGCCGTCGACCTCCTTAAGAAAGTCGGCATTCCGCATCCGGAAGAGCGGGTGCACGATTATCCGCACCAGTTCTCCGGCGGCATGCGCCAGCGCGCGATGATCGCCATCGCGCTCTCCTGCGAGCCCGACGTCCTGATCGCCGACGAGCCCACCACCGCTCTCGACGTCACCATCCAGGCCCAGATCCTCGAGCTGATGAAGGACCTCCAGCGCGAGTACAAGATGGCCATCATCCTCATCACCCACAACATCGGCGTGGTCGCCGAGATGGCCGACGACGTCGTCGTCATGTACGCCGGCCGCCCGGTCGAGCACGCCTCGGTCAACGAGCTTTTCAAGAATCCGAAGCATCCCTACACCAAAGGCCTGCTCGGCTCGGTGCCGTCCATCTACGAGCGCAAGGATCGCCTGGAAGCGATCGCCGGCCAACCCCCGGACCTCTCCGGCGGTTTCACCGGCTGCCCGTTCGCGCCGCGCTGCGCCTCCGTGATGGAGCGCTGCAAGACCGACGACCCGCCCCAGTTCCATCTACCCGGCGACCGCATGTCCAACTGCTGGCTCGTCGAAGGCGAGACGCAGACCAGCTCGCACCGCCATGAAGCGGCGGGGGGAAAGAAATGAGCGTCACCCCGATCCTCTCCGTCAAGAATCTCAAGAAGCACTTCGACGCCCGCAAGGGCATGTTCGGAGAGAAGACCACGGTCAAGGCCGTGGACGGCGTCTCCTTCGACGTCATGCCCCAGGAAAGCTTCGCCGTCGTCGGCGAGTCGGGCTGCGGCAAGACCACGCTCGGAAAGCTCGTCTTGGCGCTCGAGAAGTCCACCGGCGGCACCGTCCACTTCGACGGCCAGGACGTCTCCAAGATGAACGCGGCCGGACTCAAGAAGATGCGCAGCGAGATGCAGGTCATCTTCCAAGACCCCTATTCCAGCCTCAACCCGCGCATGACCGTGGAAGACATCATCACGGAACCGTGGGAGATCCACGGGATGTACACCAATCCGGTGGAACGCGCCGCGAAATTGGCGAAGCTCTTGGACGACTGCGGCATCGCGAAAACCTATCTGCCTCGCCATCCGCACGAGTTCTCGGGCGGTCAAAGACAACGCGTCGGCATTGCAAGAGCTTTGGCGCTCGATCCGAAATTGGTCGTCGCGGACGAGCCGGTCTCCGCGTTGGATGTCTCGATCCAAGCTCAGATTCTCAACCTATTGAAGGATTTACAGAAAGAGCGAAAGCTCGCCTATTTGTTCATCAGCCACGACTTCTCCGTTGTCCGCCATTTGTGCACCCGAATCGCGGTCATGTATTTGGGTCGGGTCGTCGAAACCGCCGACTCGGAAACCCTCTTCAATGATCCTCAGCATCCTTACACCGAGGCGCTGCTCTCCGCGGTGCCCGTACCCGATCCCTCCATCGAAAAGCGCCGCAAGCGCATCCTGCTGACGGGCGACGTGCCCTCGCCGCTCAAGCCCCCGCCCGGCTGCCGCTTCCACCCGCGCTGCCGCTACATGAAGGACACCTGCAAGATCAACGATCAGGCCCTCATCGCCGCCAAGCCCGGACACGACGCCGCCTGCGAGGTCCTTCCGTTCAAGGACGCGCGCAGCGCCGCCGCACTCGTCGCCCTCTAGGAGAGGACACATGAGCCACGACGTCAAAACCGAAGGAACCGTCGCGCCCCTCACCACCTACGTCCCCGACAACTCGAAGATTCCCGAGTTCACGGTCCAGGCCGTCATCCTCGGCTTCGTCCTCTCCATCGTCTTCAACGCGGCCAACGCCTACCTCGGCCTCAAGATCGGCCTGACGATCTCCGCCTCCATCCCGTCCGCCATCATCTCGATGGGCGTCCTGCGCATGGTCCTCCCGAAGCTGATCGGCCGCACCGGCACGGTCCTCGAGAACATGGTCGTGCATTCGATCGCCTCCAACGGCGAATCGCTCGCCGCCGCCGTCATCTTCACCGTGCCCGCGCTCTTCTTCATGGGCCGCGAGGTCACCAACACCGAAGTGTTCCTGCTCGGCACCGCCGGCGGAGTCCTCGGCATGCTGATGATGATTCCTCTGCGCCACGCGCTCGTCGTCA
Organism: Candidatus Endomicrobiellum trichonymphae; assembly: GCA_943372155.1. Classification (GTDB taxonomy): domain Bacteria; phylum Elusimicrobiota; class Elusimicrobia; order UBA1565; family UBA9628; genus GWA2-66-18. The sequence continues at coordinate 2,843 of CALRXP010000126.1, forward strand.
CCGAGCACAAGAATCTGCCTTTCCCTGAAGGCACTGCCTGCGCCCAGGTCCTGATCGCCGGCGACAAGGGCGGCGCCTCCGCGACGCCCGTCTTCCTCGGCATTCTCTCCGGCGGTCTGTACAAGTTCGCCATGTCGGGACTCAATTTGTTCAAGGACGTCCTTTTCTGGTCGTCGCCGTCCTTGCACCAGGCCGGCTTCGGCTACGAAGTCTCACCGTTACTTGTCGGCGTCGGCTACCTCGTCGGCCTGCGCATCGCCGCCGTCATGCTCGCCGGCGGCCTCCTGGGCTTCTGGGTTCTGATCCCGCTCATCCACTATCTCGGCGCGCACAACATCATCGCGCCCGGCACCGTGCCGATCGACGAGATGTCGACCATGGCCATCCGCGCCAACTACGTGAAGTACATCGGCGCCGGCGGCGTCGCCTTCGGCGGTCTCGTCTCCTTGCTCAAATCCCTTCCGGACATCATGGGCTCGCTCAAGTCCTCCATCGAGATGCTCGCCAAGGCCTCGGCGTCTAAAAAGACTGACGGAGTCGGCGAGAAAGATCGAGAGCATAAGGCCGTCGTGTTCGGCGGCGCGGCTCTCGGATTCCTCGTCGGGGCGTTCGTGGGCGAGGCGGAGTTCACCGTCGCCCGCTTCTTCCTCCAGCTCGTCGTCGGCGGCGGCGTGGGCGCGCTCATCGGCGGCGTCCTGTTCCACTACCTCTCCATCGCGGCGGCCAAGTACTCGAAGGCCTTCAAGCGGTCAGAGCACGACCTGCCGCTTCCCGTCGTCGGCCTCGGCATCATCTCCATGTTCCTCATGGTGTGGCTGACGCCGTCCTTCGGCCTCTCCTTCTGGGAGTCCGTCGCCGTCGTCGCGTTCTGCTTCTTCTTCGTGGCCGTGTCGGCGCGCATGGTCGGATTGATCGGCACGACCAACCAGCCCGTGTCGGGCATGACGATCACGGCGCTGCTCGCCTTGACCATGCTCTTCAAGTTCCTCGGCCATTCGCCGGAGGGCATCAAGACCGCGGCGATCATGGGCGGCGCGATCGTCTGCATCGCGATCTCCTTGTCCGGCGACCTGTCGCAGGACATGAAGACGGCCGTTCTCATCGGCGCGACGCCGTGGAAGATCCAGCTCACCCACATCATGGGCACCTTGGTGTCGGCCGTGCGCTCGGGCTTCATCCTGCTCATCCTTTATAAGGCCTACGGCTTCGGAGCCCCGACGGCGGCGCATCCGCACGCGCTCGAAGCCCCGCAAGCCCAGCTGATGGCCAAGCTCGTTGAAGGCGCCACCGGCGGTCAGCTGCCGTGGACCTTGCTCCTGACCGGCGCCGGTATCGGCCTCGTGATGGAGCTGTGCGGCCTGTCCGCGCTCGCCTTCTCGATCGGCCTTTACCTGCCGATCTCCAACTGGCCGATGATCTTCCTCGGCGGCCTGATGGCCTGGTACATCGCCAAGAAGCGCGGTGGCCAGAGCGAGGACGACCCCGGCTCGCTGTTCAGCTCCGGACTCATCGCGGGCGAAGCCCTCATGGGCATCGGCCTGGCCGTGATCACGGTGATCGTGGGCTCCTACGGCGGCACGGACAATCCCGCGGGCTTCCTGCACTCGGTGGCCGACGTGCTGGGCAAGCTGTCCCTGCGCGTCTTGCCCGAGGACAGCACGATGTGGGAGTCGGTGCTCTCCACCGGGCTGTGCATGAGCGTGGCCTACATTCTCTGGCGGCAGGCGACGGGCAAGAAGAAGTCCCACGCCTAAAGCGGGGTTGATGTGAGCCGATATGCCTGACAACGCGCTCGAGCAGGCGGTGCGCGAGGCCGTAGGGGGAAACACCCAAGCGCGTCGCCGTACCTACGAGTTGCTCGCGCAGGAATCGCTGTACGTGGATGCATCTCCCGCTTCGGAGCCGGGAGGCGCCGTCGTATTGTGGACCACGATCAGAGACGGCAGGCGCGAGATGTCGGTCTTCACCAGCATGGATAGCGCGCTGAGCCGCAACCCGGACTTAGATGCCTACCGGGTCCACGCGCCGGCGAGCTGGATTTTTTTGGAGGCCCAGCGCTTGGGCTGCGCCTTGGTGTGGATCGACTCGCCTCAGTTCGAGATTAAGACCCCGGATTTCACGGCGCTGGCTATGGGACTCGTCCCGGGCGACGCGCCGAAGGTCGCTCCGGTTCCGGCGCAGAGTCCGCCGGCGCCCGTGCCGCCTCCGTTCGTGCCGCGGACGCAGGTGGCGCAGGCGCCCTTGCCGCCAGAGGATGAGCCTCGCATCCTTCCTCCGAGCCGCCCGATTCCGGCGGAAGCGCAGGCCTATCTTCCCGGCGCGCTGCGGGCCGTGCCCAAGATCTCCGCCGCGTACTTCTTCGACCTGCTCCTGCCCGGCGAGCCGCCGATGCTCTGCTTAGGCCTGAGGATCGACTTGCCGTCTGCAGAGTGGAACGCGTTCATCGATGCCATCGATCGGCTCGACGATATCCCGGGCTTTCCCGATGGCGTGGCGGTCTACCCGTTAAACGACGAGTCGCTGGAGATGGCCCGCGAAGTCGGCAGCAAAGTCCTGTAAGCGCGCCCCTATATCGCGAAGCTCAATGACTTAATACAATCCCGCGCAAATTGTTTAGAATACGCGCGTGACGAGATTCGCGCTCGCCCTCCTCCTGCTCGCGCCCCTGAGCGCCCGCGCGTCGAACGACCCGCTCGTCCTCGACTACGACCTCGCCGCCGACGTGGATACCCTCGACCCGCATTGGGGCTACGACGCCGTCTCCTTGTTCGTCGTGGACCAGGTCTACGAGACCTTGATCGACTTCCAGGGAGAGTCTCTCGACAGCTTCGAACCCCGCATCGCCACGGTCGTCCCCTCGCTGACCAACGGCTTTCTCGCCAAAGACGGCCTGACCTACGCCTTCCCGCTGCGCCTCGGCGCGAAGTTCCACGACGGCTCGGTGTTGTCCGCCGCGGACGTGAAGTACTCGCTGATGCGCTTTCTCCTGCTCGACCGCGAGGGGGGACCGTCGAACCTCCTGCTGTCGGCCTTGGTCGGGGTGCGCAACACCGACGAACTGCCCCCGGACCAGATCTTCGACCTGGCCGACAAGGCGATTTCCACGGAAGGCGGTTCGGTCGTTTTGCGGCTGAAAAAGCCCTTCGCGCCGTTGATGAGCATACTCGCGAACTTCGGCCACATCGTGTCCAAGGGCTACGTCGAGGCCAACGGCGGCTGGGACGGGCGCAAGGAAACGTGGGTCAAGTTCCGCAATCCGGCGAAGGAAAAGGCCGCCCTGTACGCCCGGGCCAACGGCACGGGGCCGTTCGTGCTCGAGAGCTGGGACCGGACGGGCGGAAAGGTCCACCTCGTGCGCAATGAGAACTACTGGCGCCGGCCGGCGGCGCTGGCGCGCGTGAACCTGAGCTTCGTCCCGGAATCACGCGAACGGCGTAAGCGCCTGGCGACGGGCGTGACCGACGCCGCGTTCGTCGAGAGGCGCTACCTGGATCAGTTCGAGGGCCTCGACGGTGTGACCGTGACCGACGGCCTGGCCTCGCTCGAGGCGCAGAACACGATTCTTTTCAATTTCAAGGTGGACCCGAAGGAGAACGCCTGGATCGGCGCGGGCAAGCTCGGCGATGGCGTGCCGCCTGATTTCTTCGCCGACTCCGAGGTGCGCAAGGGCTTCGCCTTCGCCTTCGACTACGACGCCTTCATAAAGGAAGGCTACCGCAGCAAGGCGATCCAAGCCCACGGACCGATCCCGGCCGTCCTTTTCGGCTACAACCCCAAGCAGAAGCCGTGGCCGTTCTCGCCGTACCAGGCGGAGGCGGCGTTCAAGCGCGCCAAGAACGGCGAGGTGTGGAACCAGGGCTTCGCGTTCTCGATGGCGTACACCGAGGGTAATTCCGAGCGCCGCATCGCCTGCCGCTTGCTGAAGGAGGGGGTGGAGAAACTCAACCCCAAGTTCCATGTCGAGTGCCGGGCGCTGCCGCAGTCGAAGTTTCTCGATGAGTTCCGCGCCCATCGTCTGCCTGCGTTCGTCTACCGCTGGATTCTCGACTATCCGGATCCGCACAACGCCGTGGAGCCCTTCCTGCACTCGCACGGCTACTTCGCCTCCCAGCTGGGCTATGAAAATCCGCGCGCCGACGCGATGATCGATCAGGCCGTCGCCGAGATCGACCCCGCCAAACGCAAGGCGCTGTACTACGAGCTTCAGGCCATGGCGATCTACGACGCGCCCGCGATCTTCACCGCCGACAGCTACAACATCGCCGTCAAGCGCGCGAAGGTGCAGGGCTGGCTGTACCACCCGATTCAGCCGTACGGAACTCTCTACGAGGTCACCAAAACAAAATGAAAACCATGATGCTCGCCGCTTTGGTCTCGATCGCCGCCCTCGCCCTGCCCGCGGCCGCCCAGGTGAAGAACCCGGACACCTTCGTGTACGCGACGATCGGCGACCCCGACAGCCTCGACCCGGTGTGGTCCTACGACACCGCGAGCCACAACATCATTTCCAACGTCTACGAATACCTGCTCGCCTACAAAGGTAGCGGCCTGTCGGTGAAGGACCTGATCCCGATGATCTCCTCCAAGGTGCCGAGCAAGGCCAACGGCCTGGTGTCGGCGGACGGCCTGACCTATCGCTTTCCGATCCGCCAGGGCGTCAAGTTCCACGACGGCACGATCCTGACGCCCGAGGACGCGCGCTACTCGATCCTTCGCTTTTTGCTCGTGGACCGTGACGGCGGGCCCGCCTCGCTCTTGCTCGAGCCGATCCTGGGCGCCAACAGCACGCGCAAGGACGGCAAGCTCGATCAGGCGACCGTGGACAAGGC
>CALRXP010000127.1:0-7653 GCA_943372155.1 Candidatus Endomicrobiellum trichonymphae
CCGGCTCCTGTTTCGACGCGACGCGCAAAAACGCGGCGGCCTTCGCCACCCGGCCTTCCAGCAGATGCACCCGTCCCGCCTTCAGGCTCATCCAGCGGTACCGCCCGGGAAGAGACTTCAAGCGATCAAGGTCTATTAGGCCGCTCGGCCCGTTCAACGCGCCGCGGTAAAAATAAAGCCACGGGCGCAACGCCTTCGCGGACGCGACGCGTTCGAGGTCCACGACGATGCGTCGTTGGACGCCGCGCGAGGTCCAGTCCTCCCAATCCCACGGATCGGCGAAGGCGCGGAGCTCGGCCAAAGTCGGTTCGCCGTCGAGGATGCGCTCCGCCAGGAGGAGGGCCGGCTTGTATCGCCGCAGGCTCATCAGCGCCTTGAAGCGGTCCGCGCAATCGACGGGAGCCAGCGCCAGTACGCGCTCCGTCGCGCGATCGGCGGCGCGCAAACGGCCTCCGACGCGCTCGATTTTGGCGCGAAGCCAAGAGCGTTCGAGCCCGTCGGGCAACGCCTTCTCCCGCGCTCGTAAGGTCTCCAGCAGCCGGCGCTGAAATTCAGCCTGATCCGGGATGAAGGCCGCGGCACGGCGTAGCTGGGCCTCCGCCTCCGCGCCGCGCCCGGCGGAGAGGGCGGCCCACGCCCGCGCCTGCAAGGCTTCGCCGAGACGGCGGCGAGCTTCGACGTGGCCGGGGTCCGCGGTCAGCGCCGCGCGCAGGTCCGCCTCGGAGCGGGCGCGCGCGAGTATCGTCTTGGCGAGCAGGCGGCGCAGATCCGCGTCGGATGGGGCTCGCTTGAGGCCCAGCCTCAGCGCCTTTTCCGCGTCGGCCCAGCGCTTCGTCGACACATACGCTTGTCCGAGCATGCGCAAGGTTTCGAGGTGGCCGGGCTCAAGACGAAGGACCTCGCGCAAGGACGCGAAGGCGGACGTCCAACGTCCAGCGGCGACGGCCGCAGCGGCGTCATTGCGCAACGCATCCGCGAGCTCGCGGCGGAGTCCGGCGTCCTGCGGTGAGAGACGTAACGCCTCCCGGAAGGGCTTCGTCGAGCGCTCGGCGCGGCCTCGCGCTCGTAGCGTCTGCGCTAGTTCCTTGCGCAGTCCTGCGTGGCGCAAGGTCCTCTCCGCTTGAGTGAACGCCCCTCGGCGCGTCTCCAGGCACGCCAGGTCGGCATAGGCGGGCAGAAAGCGGGGGAATCGCTTGGTCAGCGCCCGGAACGCCCGCTCGGCCTCCCGCGTCCGCCCCAGCGAGTCCAGGCAGTGCGCGAGGAATCGCCGGGGCAGCGGGTCTCGTCCGTCGGCCGCCGCGGCACGCCGGAAGCAGTCGAGCGCGGCCTCGAATTGTCCGGAGTTATAAAGCGCTACGGCGCGCCGTGCGTCGTTCGTGATCGCCAACGTGAGGAACTATATCCCCGTCGGCGGGACGTCGTCAAGGCCGCGATTCCCAGTGTCCCCCGCGGAGTGGGAGAGCCTGCGGACTATCTGCCGTTGACCGCGGTGAGTGCGCCGGCGCGCAACTCAAACGCCGCCAGTACGCCGCGATGATCGGTGGGATAGGGATCGATCACGAGATCCGCGTGTTTCGCGTCCTCCCCTACGATCTTGACCGCCGAAGGCCGCAGACGACTTCCGCGAAAGAGGACGAAGTCGATGCGATCGGCGTGGTCCTTCGGGTTCTTCTCGTCGAGACCGGGAGTCCAAGTATAGCCCGGAGAGGCCATTGCGTCGGGAAGCACGGCACGGTACACGTCCGCGTAGCCGGCGTCGGCAAAGGCCTTGGTCGCCGGCCAGGCGACCGTGACCGGGTGCCGACCGGCCCGCGCGGCGGCCGCGGTCCAATCGAGAAAGGAGGGCTCGTTAAAATCGCCGACGACGATGATGGGCGCGTCGTCGAGCGCAGAGTGCGAGAGCGCGGCCAAGGCGGCGTCGACTTGGCCGATGCGCGCCGCGCGGGCGGCGGCGACGGCTTCGGCCTCGGTCTTGAGGAAGGCGCCGTCCATATAAGGGATGCCGAGCAGTTGATAGGGCTGGTAGGGGGCGTGATACAGGTGAAGGTCGACGAAGACGACCTCGCCGCGGCCGGGGACGCGGACGAGCACGGCGCTCGGGCCGGGGCCCGGGGTCAGGTCGTAGCGGCTGACCACGGCCGTGTCCGAGTCGAGACGCGCGTAATGAAAGCCGAGCCCCTTGGCGATCAGTGGGCCGGAGTCGCCGACCTCCTGCAGTCCGACGACGTCCGCACCCGAGCGGCGGACGAGTTCGATGATGCCCGGCAGGCGCCCATCTCCCGCGTCGTTCTTGATGTTGAGGCTCAGGACGGAGAGGGACCGGACGCGCTCGGCGGCGCTCGACGTGAGCCCGGCGCAGCCCGAAACCACCAGCCACGCGCACAAAAACAAGAGGGGGCGCTTCATGCGCCGAGTATACCTAAATCCTCCGGGCCCTCGGACCTAGGCCCGTCCGGGCCCGACGCCCCTGCCTCCGGAGGCCGTGCGCCGCCATACTCAAGTCATGAGAAATGCCCTGCTTTGCCTCGCGCTCGCCGCCGCACCCGCCGCCGCTCAGGATTGGAAGACGATCATCGTTCCGGCCGCGCCTCAGGCCGCCGCCGAGGCCGCCGCGGCCGTCGACCGGGCCATGGCCATGGCGCCCGATGCGGTCGTTTCGCTGCGCAACACCCCGATCGAGTTCGGCATGGTGACCGTCATCTCCGGCTACGCCGGCGAGAAGCTGACCTCGGTTCCCGATTACGGACCCAAGGACGTCGACCGCGTATTAAACGAGAAGGAAGCCTTTTGGACTCGCTGCCGCCAGACTTTAAGCGCCTCCGGACCGACCGACGCCGCGACTCTCGAGGACGCGGGCCGCGCCATGGCGCGCCACTCCAAGCGCCTGAACGCGGTTCGCCTCATCCTCGACGATATTTCCGCGGATAAGCGGGCTTCTTCCGCCTACATGAGCGGCAAGAAGACGGACGTGCAAGCCCGCCTGACCGAGAAAATAAAGACCTTCGAAGCGCTCTCGCGCTGAGCCCCGCGTAAGTTCGTTCCGGGCCCGAATGGTATCATGAGGGCATGCTCAGGGTCTGGATTCGGCGCGTCCTCCTCGCCGCGGCCGCGTTCGTTTTCGCGGCCTGCGCCGCCGTCGGCGGCATGTTCCTGTCCGGCTGGTGGCGTTATCATCAGCTGGAGAGCTCCATCATCGAAAAGATGGACTCCTACTACCTCAACCTCACCGTGCCCGGGCGCGAAGAGTATCTTCTCTCTGAGGACGAAGCCTTCGAGGTGCCCTACATGGCCTCGAAACTGTCGGTGGCGGCCGCGCCGACGCGCATCCTCGACGCCAAGGATCGCCTGATCGCGGAGTTCTCCGTCGAAAAGGGCCAGTACGTCCGCTCGCCCGACGAGCTCCCGGCGTTCCTGAAAAAAGCGCTGGTCGCCAGCGAAGACGGGCACTTCTACTCGCATCACGGCGTGGACTGGAAGGCGACGATCCGCGCGGTCATCGTGACCCTGTCGCACGCCCGCCGTCCGCAAGGCGGCTCGACCCTGACCCAGCAGCTCGCCAAGCAGATGTTCACGACGCGCAAGCGCACCGCTGGCCGCAAGATCTTCGAGTATTTCTGCGTCCGCAAGCTCGAGCAGAAGTTCACGAAGGATCAGATTCTCATGATGTACTTCAATTTCGCCTACTTCGGCCACGGCGCCTTCGGCGTCGAATCCGCGTCGCGCTACTACTTCAACAAACCGGCCTCGGCGCTCGACATCGGCGAATGCGCGATGCTGGTCGGCATCATCCCGAGCCCGAACAAGTACTCGCCGCTGGACTCGCCGGAGCTCGCCCGTCCCCGCCAACGCACCGTGCTCAAGCGCATGGCCAAGAACGGGTTCATCCCCGAATCCTCGGTCGAGCGCGTCGAGAAGGAGTTCTGGGATCGCTACCAGAGCCGCGTGAACGTGCCCGAGGTGTCGTTGTGGCGCACCAAGGTTAACGAGGCGCCCTATGTCGTCGAGTACGTGCGCCGACAGATGCTGCGCGTCTACCCGAAGGAGCGCCTCCTGCGCGGCGGCCTCGTCATCCGCACGACCTTCGACCTCGACGCGCAGAAGGCCGCCCAGCGCGCCCTTCGCGAGCGCCTGGCCAAGGAGAACGACCCCGCCGCGAAGGCCGACGAGGACGGCGAGCCCGCCGGTAAGGAAGCGCCGGTTGAAGGCGCTCTCGCGGCCCTCAACCCGCAAGATGGCGCCCTGCTGGCGCTCGTCGGCGGCACGGGCTTCAATTTTCAGAACCAGCTCGATCGCGCGACCGACGGGCGCCGCCTGATGGGATCCTCGGTGAAGCCCTTCGTGTGGGCGACGGCCTTCGAGAGCGGAAAGTACAAGCCTGAGGACAAGATTCTCGACAGCCCCATCACCTACTCGATCGGCGGCGGCCGCAAGTGGTCGCCGCACAACTACGGAAACAAGTACTACGGCGAGGTTCGCCTCGACTTCGCGTTGTGGAAGTCGCTCAACTCGGTCGCAATCAAGCTTCTGAAGGACATCGACATCGACAAGGTGCTCGAGGCGTTATCCAAGGCGACGGGCGTGCCCGTCGCGCGACTTCCCCGCAATCTGTCGTTGGCGCTCGGCACCGCGGACATCTCCCCGGTGCAGATGGCCGCCGCCTACGCCGTCTTCGCCAACGGCGGCCATGCCGTCCGGCCCTGGTGGCTGCGCGGCGTGTCGGACCGCGACGGCAAGGTGTTGAGCGAAGGCGACACGCCGAAGGCCGAGGGAGAAGTCGTCTTCTCCTCGACGACCGCGCGCACGACCATCGACGTCATGCGCGGCGTCTTAGGCCCCGAAGGGACCGCCTACGCCTCGGCCAAGCGCATCGGGTTCAACGTCCCCGCCGCCGGCAAGACCGGCACGACGAACGATTACCGCGACGCCTGGTTCGCCGGCGTCACTCCCGATCTCTCCGCCGCCGTCTGGATCGGCCACGACGACATGCGGACCGCGATGTCTCCCGGAAAGGCCGGCGGCTCGATCGCCGCGCCCGCGTGGATGGCCTTCGTCAAGGAAATCTACCTGTCGAAGCCGACGAAAGATTTTTAAGGCTTCGGAGCGGCATCGCGGCTGAGCGCGAGGGAGGGCGACCCGTCGGGACCGTACCGCAGCGTCAACCGCGCGATCGTCCCGTCTTCGATGCGCACGAAGCGCTCCCGCGGCTGCAACGCATCGGGAAGACGCGTCCACTCGCCGATGGGCGGAAGAAACCAATGCTCGAGGCGAATGGGCTGGTTCCCCGTAGCGAGCTTCAGGCGCGCTCGCTTCTCTTGAGAGCGCGGCCCGACCGAGGTCTTCCCCGCCTCCTTTCCGTCGACGAAGATCTTCGTGAAGGACACGCCCTCTTCGTCGGCGTTGGGCACGGCCTCGACCACGACGGTTTCGAAGTTCGGATCCTTCACCTCGAGCACGACGACGGGGGGCGGAGGCGGCGGAGGCTTGGGAAACTCCGCCTGCTTGGGGCCGGCGCACGCGGCCGCGATCAAAACGGCCAGAAGCGAAAGCCGCTTCATTTCGCGCGCACGCGGAAGGAGTATTTATCGCGCACGTTGTTCTGCCCGGGATCGGCGGGCTTGAGGCGCACCACGTAGGTGCCGCGGTCGAGCTCGCGCTCGAGCGTCACCGGCTCGCCGGATTTCGCCGCGACGGCCGCGGCCAGTTCCTTGTACTCCTGATCGAACAAAGTCATGCCCGGGGCGACGTTGATCACGCCGGTTAGCTCGAGCACGACGATGCTCTTCTGATAGAGATTGAACTCGTACCAGTCCTCGTCGCCCTTCGGCGCGAAGTAGCCGTCCACGGACTCTCCGACCTTGAGCGACTGGACGGTGGCGCTCGAATTGTTCGGCTCCCACTCCAGGCCGGACTGCCAGGGGATCAGTTTGCGAGACAAAGTGTAGGACTGGCGGCTGTCGGCCTTCTTGCCCGACTTTTCGGAGACGACGAGGTGATAGTCGCCGCCGGTCAGGCCCCAGCCGGTCATGATCTCCGGTTGCTCCTTGCCCATGTTGTCGATGAAGGAAATCTCGTTGCCGAGGCCGTCGCGCAGGGAGAGCGTCAGGTCCATGCCCGCCAGCCCGGACAGCTCGGCGCGCAGCAGCTGCCTCGTGCCGCTGTCGGTGGTGACCTTGTACCAGTCCTGATCGCCGACGGGCGCGATCGTGCCGGAGATGGACTCCAGGCTCAGCGGCGTCGCGTCGGCGCGCTGATCGTTCGGCTCGAACTCGGTCGCCCCCTGATAGGGCAGCAGCTCGGTCAGCAGGTCATAGGAGACGTCGGGGTTGCCCGCGTTCTTGTACTTCGAGCGCAGGCGCAGCTGGAATTTGCCGGGGCCGCGCACGCCGAAGTTGCGCAGGCTCTCGCCCTCGCCGATGCCGCCCGCGTCGAGTTCCTTGAGCTTGTAGCCGTTGGTGTCGTAGACCTCGAGGATCGAGTCCACCTTCGGGACTTCGCTGACGTCGATATTGAGCAGGAAGAGGCCGGGCTTGGACACTTCGATCGAGTACCAATCCTCTTCGGCCGCCTCAGGATCGTCGGACAAGAGCTGCTTCGCGGGCCAGTAATGTCCCTTCGCGAGACCGCCCGCTTCGAGCGTCTGGGCCGTCAGCGCCGTGTCGTTGGGCTCACGCTCCCGTCCGGCCGCGGCGGCGAGAGTTGTCTGAAGCTCGTAAACCTGGGCGGGATTGTTCGCCGTCTCGTTTTTATTCGAGACGACGAGGTAATAGGCGCCCGCGGACACGCCCAAATCGAGAAGCTGCTCGTCTCCGCCCACCGTGGTCTCGTCCACGCGCTTGAGCTCGCGGCGGTCCTTGTCGAAGAAGGAGATGACGAAATCCACGTCCTTGATCCCGCCGAGCTTGGCGGTGAGGACCCCGTCGGAGAGAACGTCGAGCCGGTACCAGTCCTGATCCTTGGGATTGGCGATCGTCCCCTTCGCCGTCGCGCCCGGCTTCAACGGCGTGGCCTGCTGGTAGGAATCGTTGGGTTCGGCTTCCTTGGTCGGGCCGCATGCGGCGAAAAGCCCCAGCACGAGCGCGGGGACGACCATGCGGCGGATGCTTCGGCTGAAAAGGGCCATTTTTTTGGTGGACGACGACCAAGAATACATAATCCCGGAGTGGTCTATCAGGGGAGCTCTATGAGGGTTACCCTCGGCGGGCCGGATAACTTTCAGGCGCTTCCTGCTTAGACCGTCTTAATTTCCATCCACGGCGGGTACGGCGTATAGATCGACCCGTAGGGGGGAGCTTGAGCTCTTCCTTGGAATCATGGCCGGCGTTAAATCGTCGTTACTGATCTGTCTGATGACGGCGTTGCGTTCATCCGTATCGCGGGCCGAATACGGCGGATCGACATCTAGAATCTGACCGGGTCGATGATTGGGGGACTGAAGGCTGACCGTCCAGCCCGGGCCGTTCATTAAATTCATTGCATAGGCCCCGCGAGCGTCTGATTCCGTGATCCTGATCTCGTGTCCGCCGCGCGCGAAGGTGATCACGGCGCCAGCGATGGGCTTGAGGGTGGCGATATCGTAGACTTCGCCGTAGACTCGCCATTCGCCGCTGGAAGGGGGTGGAATTTGAGCGAGGGCTCGCCGCCGCGGGCTGACTT
>CALRXP010000128.1:0-7631 GCA_943372155.1 Candidatus Endomicrobiellum trichonymphae
GACCGCCAACAGGCCGGCTCGGCGAGGATCAAGGCGCGAAGCCGTCAGAGCGAGTTCTTGATCGAAGCCCTTCAAAGCCAGATCCGCTACGAGGTCCGCGCCGCGCGGACCTCGCTCGTGACCGCGCGCCAGGCCGTCGAGACCTACCGGGAGACCTTGATCCCGCTTCAGGAAAGGATTCTCGATGAATCGCTCAAGCACTACAACTACATGCTTCTGGGCGTCTACCAACTGCTGCAGGTTAAACGCGATGAACTGCAGGCGCGACGATCCTATATCGACGCCCAGCGGGACTATTGGACCGCGTGGGCGGAGCTCGAGCGCGCGGTCGGCGGCAGGATTTCTCAAACCGGAGAAAAACGATGATGACTCGACGATTACTCGCCGCGCTCGTGCTGACCCTCGCCGCAAACGCCGCGGCCGCGCAGGAGCCCTACACCCCGGTCGTCACGCCCAACGGCGCGACCTTGCCGTGGAAGATGGAGAACGGCGTGAAGGTATTCCACCTGATCGCCGAGCCCATCAAAGCCGAGATCGCTCAGGGTATGGTCGCGAACCTTTGGGGCTATAACGGCCGCTCGCCGGGGCCGACGATCGAGGCGGTCGAGGGAGACCGCGTGCGCATCCTCGTCACCAACAAGCTGCCCGAGCCGACCTCGGTGCACTGGCACGGCGTCCTGCTGCCCAATGGTATGGACGGTGTGTCGGGGCTCAACCAGAAAAGCATACAGCCGGGCGAGACCTACGCCTACGAGTTCACGCTGCGCCAGCACGGCACCCAGATGTATCACCCGCACAGCGACGAGACGCATCAGATGGCCCTGGGCATGCAGGGTTTCTTCATCATCCACCCGCGCACGCGGGAGAAGAAGATCGACCGGGACTTCGCCATCTTCCTTCAAGAGTGGATGTTCCCGCCGGGCGCGGCGACTCCAAACCCGGCCGTCATGTCGGACTTCAACACTTTCACCTTCAACAGCCGCGCCTATCCGGGCACGGACCCGCTCGTCGTCAAGCGCGGCCAGCGGGTGCGCATCCGCTTGGGCAATCTCAGCATGGACAGCCACCCGATCCACCTTCACGGCTACGCCTTCAAGCAGGTCGGTACCGACGGAGGCGACATCCCGCTGTCGGCGCAGTTCCCGGAGACGACGGTGAACGTGCCGCCCGGGGAGACGCGCGACATCGAGTTCGTCGCCGACGAACCGGGCGATTGGGTCTTCCATTGCCACAAGAACCATCACGCGATGAACGCGATGGACCACGGCATCCCGAACCTCACCGGCGTCGATCAGGCGGCGGCGGCCCAGATCATCGGCAAGAGCGTCCCGGGCTACATGGCGATGGGCACCACTGGCATGGGCGACATGCAGGAGATGGCGAAGATGATGGGAGGACCGGAGAACACCTTGCCGATGATGACGGGAGACGGCCCTTACGGTCCGATCGAGATGGGCGGCATGTTCACGATCCTCAAGGTCCGGGACGGCATCACGGACTACAAAGATCCGGGCTTCTATAAACCGCCCAAAGGAACGGTGGCTTACTTAGTCGAGAAGGGGCCGGTTCCGAGCGGTGCCGGGCAGGGTGGACATCACCATGGGGGGGTGAGTACGCAGACTCACCAGCAGAATGACTCTGTGGCCCCTTTAACAGAGCCGAAGAAAGCAATAGCGGCTCTGTATATGTGCCCAATGGGCCACGTACATCATCAAAGCCAACCGGGGGAGTGCCCGGTTTGCGGTATGAAACTCGTGCCGGAGCCCATCGAGAGCGATAAAAAGTGACGGCGCGAATTTACCGACTGTTGCGCGTATAACCCCGTATATCGGGAAAAGACAATTATGAGTACGGTGTCGATAGGAAGGCCGGGCTAAGGATTTCCGTGGAGATAAGCGGATTGAAACGTTTCAACTTATTGACATTTGCGCGATATGACGGCTACCGGTTACTTCATAGGCTACGGGTTGGCTGCTTCGTTGCAAAGAGCCTATCTGTTGGGGGTTCTATGATGGCCGGATTGGCGTTGTGTCTGCTATGGATTCCGGCGGCACAAGCGGCGGACGGTCCCGATCCTTTCGCGGGTATTAGGGAAAGCACCGCCGCAGCCAAGCAGGCGGATGCCTCATGGAAGGAGCGCCTGTTTCATGAGAACTTCGGATTCCGCAAGGAACTGATGTCGGAGTTCGCGGCGAGTGAGCACACCCGCGCCTCTAGCCGTCAATCCGCCGGCTTTGAAGTGCTCAAGAAGTTTTCGACCGAGACGGCCACGGTCGCGAGCCTCGATTTCCAAGGGCGGCTCGTGCGGCGGGATCGGTTTGTCCCGGTTCTCAACGACATGGAGGGCATGCAACGGCCGGGCTGGTGGTTCGAGTATCACAACGCCTATCTCGACCTCTACAACGTCCTTGATCCTATTTTGAGCGATGAGGCGCGAGGCCGCAACGTCGGGCGATTCAACTTTAGAGCCGGTCGTTTTTATGTGCCGTTCGGCTTGAACCTGCAGACGGACACGCACGGCACGATCCTGCAGCTCTCCAACGAGCGCAATTTCGGCTTCGAACGGGACTGGTACACGGGTTTCTGGGGAGCCTTGAGCGAAGATCTCAACTATGACGCTTATTATCTCGCGGGCTCGGGCTACGATCTCAAATACCGGGGCCAGAGCGGCTTGGGTGCGGCGCGAGTCAGCCTCTCCAACCGCTTCAGTTCCGAACACGGCGTGGAAGGCGGACTTTCCGTCATGGAGGGAGAACGCTTGGAGGATGGCATGCGCGTCGCGACCCGGCGCGCCGGCTTGGACGGCCGCTATCGCCAGCCGGTGCCGACCGGCCTGCTGACCTGGAGTTCCGAACTCAGTGGTGGCCGCGATCGCCAGGACTCGGTGTTCACGCAGCTTTATCAGGCCGAGTACCTGCACGCCTCGCGCCGTTGGGGTCTTGCGACGCAGTATCGGCGCTTCTGGAAGGACGGACCCGGAGCCGACGGCTCGATCATCGGCGAGGCGACGTGGTATTTCCGCAACGACGTGGGCAACTCGAACCTTCACTGGATCAAGGTGAACGTCGAGCGTCAGCTGGAGCGCATCGGGGCGCGACGCGATGTGATCGTAGCGCTTCAGTATTACCGGTATTGGTAGGAGACAAAATGAAGACATTGTTCGCGATCATGACCGTGGCTCTTCTCGCCGTCCCGCAGGAAGCGTTAGCGGCGATCGGCTGCACGTTGAGCAATCCGGCACAGGACTTGAAGTACCTTTTTCCCGAGATGACCTCCTACAAGGAGGACCTCAAGGAGTTTCCGGCTATGAAGGACGGAGCCGAACTCTTCAAGGCGCTCAAGGACCGTCTCGGCAGCGACCTTGACCCGATCTACGAGACCTTCGAGACGCCCTACACGGTCTACAGCGTCTACCAAGGCAAGTCGAAAATCGGGATCGTGCACGGCGTGAACGTTCCCGGCAAGGGCGGCGTCATCCAGGTCTTCATGTCGATGGACCCCAAGTCCGCGGCGATCCGACGGTTCTTCTTCCAGCGCCTGGAAAGTCCCGCGGCGCCGGGGTTGCGCGACAAGGCTTTCCGCGCGCAGTTCGAGGGCCTGACTCTCGCCGACTTCTACAAACACGATTACTACGCGCTCGCCGAGCCGGGCGCGGTCGGAGATAAGGTGGGCAAGCTCGCGCCGCCGAAGGTTGATGCGGCGGGCAAGCCCGACTATGCGGCGTCCTTGCGCGGTATCCGCAAGAACCTGGTCCTGCTCGACTTCTTCGTCTACGGACGCCGCTTCGAGCCCTTCTTCGAGAAAGCACAAGCAGCCAAGGCCAAGGTGAAATCATGAAGCTGATCATCGCGCTCTGCGCGGCCGTTTTAATCGGGGGTGGCGTCTTTCTGTATCGGGCGACACGCATGCCCAACGAGTACGGGACCTTCAGCGGCGTCCCCAAAGTGGAAGTCATCGACCTGATCGAGCGGCCGAAGGCCTACTTGAAGAAGACAGTCGCCGTCGAAGGGATCGTGCGCGAGCAATGCACGAGCATGGGCTGCTTTTTCTTCTTCCGTGAGGGGGAGAAGACGCTGCGCATCGACATTCAAGAGATCGCGATGAACGCGCCGCGCAAGAACGGCCACGTCGCCCGCGTTGAAGGCCAGATGGTGCCGTACGGCGACGGCTATCAGCTGTACGGCAGCGCCGTCGAGTTCAAGTAAGGAGACGATATGATCACGCGATATTTGTCATTGGCGGTCAAAAATCTGAAGCGCCGCCTTGTGCGCACGGCGCTGACCGTGGCCGGAGTCGGCTTGGCGGTCGCGGTCGCGGTGTCGCTGGGCGGCTTCGTGCTCGGCTATAGAACGGCGATCGACAAGAGCATCGAGATGCTCGGCTTCCAGGTCATGATCATGGCCAAGGGCTGCCCGTACGAGGCGGCGACTATGATGCTGAAGGGCGGGACCGGCCTTCTTTATCTGCCGTCCGACACCTACGACAAGGTCAAGAGCGACCCGGACATCGCGAGCATCACGCCGATCTTCGTCGGCATCGCGCAGAAGCAAGCGAGCGGCATCCGCGACGAGGGCGCGGAAAAAACCTTCACCGTCGTCAACGGCATCGATGCCCCGAGCTTCCTCTCGATGAAGCCGTGGCTCAAGTTCAAGGCGGGGCCGGGCTACGCCGGGGGCAAGTGGTTCGAGCAGACGAGCAAGGACGACATCGTGCTCGGCTATGAGATCGCGGAGTACGAGCAGCGCAAGGTCGGCGATACCTTCTACGCCACGATCACGCCCTTCGGCAAGCCCTCTCCGGTTCGCCACGAGTTCAAGGTCGTGGGAGTCCTCGAGCGGACCGGCACCCAGGACGACGGCACGGTCTTCATGGCCATCGACGCGGCGCGCATCGCCTTCAATCGGCCGAAGCAACTGACGATCCTTGGCCTCAAGCTCAAGAAGTTCGGGGCGGCGACCATGCGCGAATTCGAGAACAAGTGGCTCAAGCTTCCCGAGGTCCAGGTGGTCAGCCTCCAGCAGGTCAAGACCACGCTCATCAGCCTCGTGGGGACGGCTCAGACCATGGTCGCGGCAGTCGCCGTTATCGCGGTGATCGTGGCGCTTATCGGGGTCATCAACACGATCCTCATGAGCGTCTACGAGCGCACGGGGGAGATCGGCATCATGAAGGCGCTGGGTGCGCGGCGCGGCGACATCTTCCAGCTCATCTGGCTTGAGACCTTGATGATCTGTTTGATCGGATCGGTGGTCGGCTCGATCGGCGCGTGGGTCGGGGCCGGAATCGTCGAGAAAGCCATCAAATCGATCACGAACCTCGGCGTCTCGGGCTCGATCGTGCAGATCACGCCGGCCGTGGTGGGTTATGCGATTCTCGGCTCAATCGCGCTCGGTTTCTTCGCCGGGCTTTATCCGGCGTGGCGCGCCGCGTCGATGCGACCGGTGGAAGCAATTCGCGAGGGGGCATCCTGATATGAACGCCATCATCGAAGGAAAAGGGCTCAAGCGCTACTATCAGCGCGGCGTCGAGACGGTCAAGGCGCTCGACGGCGTCGACATATCCATATCCGGCGGCGAGATGGTGTCAATTCTTGGCCCCTCGGGCTCAGGCAAGACGACGCTCATCAACCTGCTGTCCTGCCTGGATGCGCCCACGGAAGGCACTCTAACGGTGGCCGGGAAATCCGTGGCCGGCTTGTCGGAAGATCAACTCGTCGAGGTCAGGCGAGGCGTGCTGGGGTTTGTGTTCCAGCAGTTTCATCTACTGCCTACTTTGACCGTAACGGAGAACGTGGAATTGCCTCTGACTTTCCTCGGACGCAATCCCGATAGGGCGCGGACCAAAGAAGTGCTGGCCATGGTCGGCCTTTCAGACCGGGAAAGCCACCTGCCGAATGAGTTGTCGGGCGGTCAGATGCAGCGGGTCGCGATCGCGCGCGCTCTCATCATCGAGCCGAAGATTCTGGTCGCCGACGAGCCGACCGGGAATTTAGACAAGAAAGCCGGCGAGGCGATCTTCCAACTGTTCAGGCAGCTGGCGGCGAAGGGCTTGGCCATCATCATCACGACCCATAACCAGGCGTTCGGCTATGAGGCCGACCGGGTGATCACGCTCGAGGACGGGAAAATCGTCAAGGAGGAAAACCCGAGCAAATGAAGCGCCGCGACGGCGGAGAAGCGGCGGCGGCGGAACTCTCCCGCCAGAGGTCTCGGTTCCTTGCATTTTTGGAGTCACGTCTCGGTTCACGGGAAGAGGCGGAGGAGCTTCTTCAGGCGGCTTATGTGAAAGGCCTGAAAGCGTCCTCCGGCGTCAAAGAAAAAGAGAAGATCACCGCCTGGTTCTACCGGCTATTGCGCAACGCCTTGATCGATCACTGGCGTAAAAAGGCCGCGGAAGGCCGGGCGTTCGACGCATACGGCTTCGAGAGCGCGCGCCAAGCCAAGATCGCCGAGGAGCGCCTCAACCGGCGGGTTTGCGCCTGCGTGAGGGGGCTGGTCGATACGATCAAGCCGGAGTACGCGGAGGCGATCCGTCGCGTGGACCTCGGGGAGGGCAGTGTGCGCGATCTCGCGCGGCGCGCGCAAGTCACCGAAAACTCGGCGACCGTGCGCCTTCACCGGGCCCGCAAATCGCTCAAGAAGCGCTTAATCGAGACCTGCGGCAAGTGCGCCGAGCACGGCTGCCGGGACTGCGACTGTGGCAAGGTGTAAGACTTCACGACCTCGTTCGTCAGCTGGGTAGAGACGCAAGGAGATAAGATGAAGACCCAGAAAGATCCCGTCTGTGGGATGGACGTCGACGACGACACGGAGCTCCGCCACACTCACGAGGGCCATGAGCACCTCTTCTGCAGCCCGCGCTGCCGGGAGAAGTTCATCGCGGACCCGAACCGCTGGCTGAGCGCGCCCAACGCGGCGCCGGTCCCGGCCGCGGGCTCGGTGTACACCTGCCCGATGCACCCGGAAGTGCGCCAGGATCACCCCGGCGACTGCCCGAAGTGCGGCATGGCGCTCGAGCCGGCTAACCCCGCAGCCGGAGAGACCGAAGAGGATAACGCGGAGCTGCGGGACATGACGAGGCGCTTCTGGATCGGCGCCGTCTTGGCAGTCCCGGTCTTCCTTCTCGCCATGGCCCACATCGTCCCGGCCGCGGCGGCCTGCTCGGAGAGTTCCGCCTCGCGTTGGCTGCAGTTCGCGCTCACCGCGCCCGTGGTCTGGTGGGCAGGCTGGCCCTTTTTCGTGCGCGGTTGGCGCTCCGTCATGACGCGCAACCTGAACATGTTCACCTTGATCGCCATCGGCGTGGGCGCGGCCTTCTTCTTCAGCGCCGCGGCGATGCTCTTGCCCGGCATGTTTCCGCACTCGATGCGGCACGAGGGGAATATCCCTATCTACTTCGAGGCCGCGGCGGTGATCGTCGTCCTGGTGCTGTTGGGCCAGGTTCTCGAACTTCGCGCCCGAAGCCGCACCGGCAAGGCCATCAAGGCATTGCTGAACTTAGCGCCTCCCACCGCACGCCTCGTCTCGTCCGGCGGGGACTCGGAAGTCCCGCTCGATCAGGTGAAGGTCGGCGAGCTGCTGCGCGTGGTTCCCGGCGACAAGGTGCCTGTCGACGGCGTGCTGGTCGAGGGT
>CALRXP010000129.1:0-7619 GCA_943372155.1 Candidatus Endomicrobiellum trichonymphae
CCCGCGCCAACATGAGCGAGAGCGCGCGAGTCGATTGAAAAAATAATTGTCGTGTCGCGAAATCGGCGCTATTTTATGGCCGTTTCTCGACGAGGAATATTCGCCGCGAAAAATCGCTCTTGACAGAAACACATGAGTCCTCTATACTCCTGATCCCGGTGGGGAAAAGTGGTGAGAAATAACAATCGAGTGGGCGACGGTGGGGAAAGATGTCCCTTCTGATCGGACGTTACGACTACTCCCTCGATCCGAAGAACCGCTTGGCGGTTCCTCCGAAGTACCGGGAGACGTTGGCGCAGGAGAAGGGACGCAGCTTCTACCTGACGAGCGGGATGGACGGCTGCCTGTACCTCTTCTTGCCGGCGCAGTGGGAGAAGATGCTCGCGGACGATTTGAAAATGTTCTCGATGCCGGACAAGGAGCAGGAGCGGGCGTTCAAACGCAAGTTCTTCTCCGAGGCGGTCGAGGTCGAGGCGGACGCTCAGGGCCGCATACTGATTCCGCAGTACTTGAAGGAACACGCCGGACTCCGGTTCGACGTGCTGGTGCAGGGAGCGGGAAACCGCGCCGAAATTTGGGATACGAAGCGCTGGGCGGCGTACGAGAAGTCCACGATCGCCCCGGCGTATAAGAAGATCGGAAAGAGCCTGGAGATATGATCTTGAGCGAGAGCCGCTACACGCACGAGTCGGTCCTTCTAGCGGAAACGCTGGACCGCCTCGTCACGGACAAGGGGGGGCTGTACCTCGACGCCACCCTCGGTCTGGGCGGCCACTCGGAGTCTCTCCTCGGAAAGCTTTCGGCCCAGGGAAAGGTACTTGGTCTCGACGCGGATCCGGAGGCGCTTGCTGAAGCCGGTCACCGGCTCCAAGCCCACAGTGGAAGATTCCACTCGGTCCGCTCGAACTTCCGATCCCTGGGCTCCGTTTTGGAGAAAGAAGGCTTCTTCCCGCTGTCCGGCGCGATGTTCGACCTGGGCGTGTCCTCGCTCCAGCTCGACAAGCCCGCGCGCGGCTTCTCCTTCCGCTTCGAAGGCCCGCTGGACATGCGCCTGGGACCCGACGCCGCGCTGACCGCGGAGCAGATCGTCAACCGCTGGCCCGCCGAGCAGATCGCCATGCTCCTGACCGAGTTCGGCGAGGAGCCGGACGCGGACAAGATCGCGCGCGCGATCGTGTCCCGCCGCGCCAAGAAGCCGTTTGCGACCACTTTGGAGCTGGCCGACTGCGTGGAGTCCGTCGTGCCGCGCACCGGGCATCACCCGGCGACGCGCACGTTCCAGGCCCTGCGCATCGCGGTCAATCAGGAGCTCGAGGCCCTGACGCGCGGTCTCGAGACCGTGGTGCCGTACCTCAAGAACGGCGGAAGGCTGTGCGTGATCACCTTCCACTCGCTCGAGGACCGCATCGTCAAAAACGTTTTCGCTTCGTTCGTGGCGCAAGGGTCGTGCGCTTATCTCGGGAAGGGCGACGCGAAGTCCGCGATCGTTCCGACTGAGGAAGAGATCGCGCGCAATCCTCGCTCCCGCAGCGCGAAACTGCGGGTGATCGAAAAGAAGCGATAGGGGGAAAAACGATGATGAAAAACACCTCGTTCCTGAACGGTTCGTCGGTCGCGATGGCGGCCCTGACGAAGCTGGACACCACGGTGTCCTTCCTGGTCGACCGCCGGCAGACCGTCGCGGTCTCGCCCGTCGGGAAGATCAGCTCCCCCGGCTACGTGTGGCGTCGCGTTTTCTTGAAGGGCAAGGGGTCCACGCGGGCCTAAGAATGAATTTGGCGGGCGCCCTCTCGGCGGGGCGCTCGCCATCGATAACGGGACGGCGTTCTCTCTCGGCGGGGAAACGCCGTCCCAAGATCTAGAAGTTTGGCGGGGGGATACAAGCCTGACCCCTCGCCGCGAATAAAGCCGGTCCCCTTCTCGGCGGGGGGGTCCGGCCGATTTAGGCGGCCTCCTCTCTCGGCGGGGGGGAGCCGCCAACTATAGGGCGGGCGTCCCTCTCGGCGGGGACGCCCGCCCCTCACTCTACACAAAAGGAACATGGTATGATGGACGCGCTCATGGGATTCGATCCACGACGGGTCGCGAAGTTCGCGGGCTTGGGCGCCCTTTTCCTGTTCCTGTGCTGGCAGCACGTGCAAGCCACGCGCATCGGCTACAAAGTCGAGACCACCCGCCGTGAAGCCCGCGCCCTGCGCAGTCGCGTCGAGGATCTTCGCCTCAAGGTCGACGAGACCTTGGCCCCCGCGGCCCTCGCCGCGCGCGCGAACAGCAAGCTCGGCATGATTCCCGCCACGCCCGGATCCCTACGCTCGCTGTCCGGCGCCGGCAATGAGTCCGTCAGCCTCCTGCCGCGCCTGTGGGCGCGCCTTCCTCTCGTCGGACCCTCGCGCAGCTGAGAACGACCGCATGGATCTCGGACTTCGACTGACGGTGGCCGCCTCCCTGGCCATGACCCCTCTACTGCCTCTCGGGGCGCGCCTGGCCTATCTTCAGGTGCTCCGTCACGACAATCTCTCGACGCGCGCCTCCGGAGAATTCGCGCGCACGGCCCAGGAAGCCGCCCCTCGCGCGGAGCTGCTCGACCGCCACGGACGCATCCTCGCCCGTTCCATCCCGTCCTGGTCCTGCTTCGTGGACAAGGCGATGGTGAAGGATCCAAACGCCTTCGGAGCGAAGCTGGCGCCGTTGCTCCAATTGCCGGCGTCGGAGATCGCCCGTAAGACCCGCGCCGCGACCCGCTTCGCCTGGATCAAGACGCGCATGACGCAAACGGAATTCCAGCGGCTCACGGAAGCCCGCGTCGAAGGGCTCGGCCTCGTTCCGGCGCAGGAACGGGTGTACCCGAACGGAGATCTCGCGCGGAGCGTGCTGGGGCTCGTCGGCGCGGAAGGCAAGGGCTTGGCGGGCATCGAGCTGTCTCAGGACAAGCGTCTGACCGGCCGCGCGCGGCGCATGGAAGTGATCCGCGACGGTCAGGGCCGCACGATTTATAAGAACGTGTCCGACACGGGCGACGAGCCTGAGCCGCTCAAGCTGACGCTCGACCGCACCGCGCAATTCCTCGCCGAGGAAGCGCTGCGCGAAGGCGGGGAGCGCGGGCAATTCAAGGAAGGCAGCGTCGTGATCCAGGATCCGCGCAACGGAGAGATCCTGGCCATGGCCGCCTGGCCGCCCAACCCCCTGCGCAATCCGCTCGTCCAGGACGCCTTCGAGCCCGGCTCGACGTTCAAGGTCGTCACGGCGCTGTCCGCCGTGGACGATCATATCGTGCGGCCTGATGAGACCTTTAACGGCGAAGGCGGTAAGTTTCAGCTGACCCCCGGAGTAGTCATTACGGACCATGAGCCGGAGGGGGACATGACCTTGACGCAGATTCTGGAGAAATCGTCGAACATCGGCATCGCGAAGGTCGTCGAGCGCGTGGGCGCGGCGCGCTTCTACCGTCAGGCGCGCGCGTTCGGCTTCGGCGCGAAGACGGGCACGCCGTTGCCCGGCGAAAGCGCCGGCGAGCTCAAGCCCCTGTCGGATCTCACCAAGGTCGGCCTCGCCGTGTCGTCCTACGGCTACGGCCTCGCGGTAAACCCCTTGCAGATGGTCGGCGCCTACTCCGCGATCGCCAACGGCGGCACCCTCTGGGAGACGAAGCTGATCGCCGACGGCAAGCCTCCCGTGAAGGTCCGGCGCGTGGCTTCAGAGAGGGCCGTCAAGGAAATCTCGGCCATGCTCGAAGGCGTCGTGGACCGCGGCACCGCGGCCAGCGCGCGCATCCCCGGCTACCGCGCCGCGGGCAAGACGGGCACCGCCCACAAGATCGACCCGATCACGCACAAATACTCCGCGACCTCCTACACGGCCTCCTTCGCTGGCTTCCTGCCCGCCTCCGCGCCCCGCTGGACGATCCTCGTCGTCCTCCACGACCCTAAAGGCGCCTACTACGGCGGCCTGATCGCCGCCCCGATCTTCGCTCGCCTGGGCAGCCGCCTGCTGACCCTCGAAGGCGTCCCGCCCGACCGCCCCGCCGACCCCTCGCTCGCGACGGCGAAGCGCTAGAGGCGGCCATGACGCTCGCCGAGCTTCTCCGCGCCGCGACGGTGCGCCGGGTGGCCGGCTCCGTGGACGTGAACATCTCCGGCCTCAAGCACGATTCAAGAGAAATTGCCGAAGGCAACCTATTCTTCGCCATGCCCGGCGCCAAGACCGATGGCAACCGCCACGCCAAGCAGGCCTTCGATCACGGCGCCGCGGCCGTGATCAGCGAGCTGGAGCCGCCGCCTCCTCCCGCGGTGATGAAGGGAACGTGGGTGCAGGTGGAGGACATCGCCGAAGCCATGGCGGGAATCTCAGACTCCTTTTATGGGCATCCCTCGGGCGCGATGACGATGGTCGGCGTCACCGGCACCAACGGCAAAACCACGACGACCTACCTGCTCGAGTCCATCGTCCGGGCCGCGGGGGGAAGACCGGCTGTGGCGGGGACGATCGAGAACCGCCTCAACGGGGAGCGGCTGGAAAAGTCGATCAACACCACGCCGCTGTCGTTGCCGCTCACTCGGTTGCTGGCCAGATTCCGGGACGGGGGAGCGACGCACGCTTTGATGGAGGTGTCGTCGCATGCGCTCGCGCTCAAGCGAGTGGAGCGCGTCGATTTCAGCGCGGCGATCTTCCTGAATTTAACGCGGGATCACCTCGACTTCCATAAAACGGTGGAAGCCTACTTCGACGCCAAGGCGCGGCTGTTTGACTTGCTGGCGCGCGCGGACAATAAAAAATATCCGAAGGTCGCGGCATTAAATTTTGACGATCCGAGGGCGCATCTGCTCGTCAAGCACGCGGTTGATTGCGACGTGATCCGGTTCGGGATGACGGAGGCCGCGACGGACCTCAAAGCTGACATCACGAGCGCCGATCTGAACGGAACGGCGTTTAGGGTAACCTTCCGGGGCAAGAGATATGACGCCCATGTACGGCTTCCCGGCCGCCACAACGTGGAGAACGCTTTGGCGGCCGGAGCGGCCATGTTGGGACTGGGAACAACGGCAAGTCATGTCTTTAACGGCATTTCGGCCCTTCGGGCCGTGCCGGGACGATTAGAATCCATTTCCGAAGGACAGGACTTTCACGTATTTGTCGATTACGCACATACCGACAGCGCCTTAGAGAACATCCTTACGCTCCTAAAATCGATGCCACACAAACGGATAATTACCGTCATCGGTTGCGGCGGCGACCGCGACAAAACCAAACGCGGACCGATGGGCATCGCCGCGTGCCGCGGTGGTGACTTCGCGATCTTCACCTCCGACAACCCCCGTTCGGAAGAGCCCCTTTCGATCCTGAACGATATCGAGACGGGAGTTCGCTCGTCGGGACTCCAAAATTATAAGATCGTTCCAGATCGCGCCGAGGCGATCGCCTCGGCGATCGGACAGGCGCGTTCCGGAGACGTCGTTCTTATCGCCGGCAAGGGGCACGAGGACTACCAGATCATCGGAGATCGGACCTTGCCGTTCGACGACCGGGAAGCCGCGAGACTCGCTTTAACATCGCTCAAATGAAACTCGATCTGACGTGGGGAGAGCTGGCGCGCGCGGCGGGGGGACGCCTGACGAAGGGTGACGCCTCGGCCGCGGTGGACTCCATTACGACCGACACCCGCGCCCTTAAGCCCGGCCAGGCCTTCTGGGCGCTCGTGGGAGAAAAGATCGACGCGCACTCCCTGCTGACCGACACCTTCGCCAAGAACTCGACCGGGTGGATCGTCGCCGAAGGTAAGCTGGCCGAAGGCGCCCCCCGGCCCGCGCACGTCGTCGAGGTGCCCGACACGCTCAAGGCCCTCCAGGCCCTGGCCCATTTCCATCGCAAGCGCTTCGACATCCCGGTCGCGGGCATCGTCGGGTCCAACGGCAAGACCACGACGAAGGAGATGCTCAAGTCCATCTGCGCGCAGGTCGGGCCCGTTTGCGCGACCCCCGGGAACTGGAACAACGAGATCGGCGTGCCGCTGTCGGTGCTCGAGCTCACCGCCGAGCACCGTTACGGGATTTTCGAGCTCGCCGCCTGCCGCAAGGGGGAGATCGAGGAGCTGGCCCGCGTGGCCCAGCCGACCGTGGCCCTGCTCACCAACATCGGCCCCGACCATCTCGAAAGCTTCGGCACGATCGAGACCACCTTTCAGACGAATTCGGAGATCGTCTCCGTCCTCCCCGAGGACGGCGCCGCGGTCATCAATGCCGATGACCCCTGGCTCGCCGCGCTCGAGACCAGGCTGGGCTCGCGCGCCGTCACCTACGGGATGGGGAACAACTGCAAGGTCCGCATCGAAGGCAAGGACGGCCTGATCGTCGATCGCCACCGCCTTGAGGTCAAGCTTCGCGCCTTCGGCGCCTTCAACCGCTACAACGCCGCGGGCGCCGCCGCCGCCGCCTGGGCGATGGGCCTCAAGCCCGACGTCATCCGCGCCGGCCTCGAGGCGCACGCGCCCGCCATGATGCGCCAGGAGCCGCTCCCGCACGCCAGCGGCGCGTCCTTGGTCCTCGACGCGTACAACGCCAATCCCGCGTCCATGAAGGCCTCCATCGAGGCGTTCATGGAGGAATTCAAATCCAAGTCTAAGACGCTCGTGCTCGGGGATATGAAGGAGCTGGGCCCGGGCTCCTCCCAGTTCCACCGCGAGCTCGGCGACTGGCTCGCCACCCTCGATCTCAAGGCCGTGTTCCTCGCCGGCCCCGAAATGAAGCCCGCGGCCGACGCCCTGGCCGCCGCCAAGCCGCGCTTTCCGGTCGAGCACGCGACCGATGCTAAAACGTGGTCGTCGAAAATAAAAGCCGGGCTCTCGCCCAAGGACGCCGTGCTGTTCAAGGCCTCCCGCGCGATGCGCCTCGAGGAGCTCGCCAAGGCGATCTGACATGCTCTACTACCTCCACCAGTATCGCGACTTTTTCGGTCCGCTCAACGTCTTTCAGTACATCACCTTCCGCGCCGGGGGCGCGGCGGTCACCTCGCTGCTGATCAGCCTCCTGCTCGGCCCCGCGCTCATCCGCTCCTTGCGCGCGCGCAAGGTCGGACAGATGCAGCGGACCGACGGCCCGCAGTCGCACCTGTCCAAGCAAGGCACCCCGACGATGGGCGGCGCCCTGATCTTTCTGGCGCTCGTCGCCTCCACCTTGCTCTGGATGCGTCCCGACAACCGCTTCACGTGGCTCCTGCTTTCCGTCACGCTGTGCCTGACGGCCATCGGCTTCTGGGACGATTACCTCAAGCTCATCAAGAAGGACGCGAAGGGCGCCCCGTCCAAGGCCAAGTTTCTGATCCAGGTGCTCGTCGGACTCGGCGTCACGACCTACCTGGCGGTCCGCCCGCCCAACGGCTCCTTTGGCACCATGCTCAACATCCCCTACGGCAAGGAGCTGTTCGTGGACATGGGCGTGTTGTATTTCGCGCTCGCGGTCATCATGATCGTCGGCTCCTCCAACGCAGTCAATCTCACCGACGGCCTCGACGGCCTGGCCGCCGGCACGGTGATGTTCTGCGCGCTCACCTACGCCGTTCTCGCCTACACCGCGGGCAACGTCAAGCTCGCCTACTACCTGCGCATCGTCCATGTCGAGGGCGCGGGC
>CALRXP010000130.1:0-7587 GCA_943372155.1 Candidatus Endomicrobiellum trichonymphae
CGTCGTTGGTGATGTTGAGCTGGCCGACCGAGGCGATGATGCGCTCCGCCGCTTCGTCGCTCGTCGCTCCCAAAGAGGCGATCGTCAGGCGCAGCACATCCTCGCGGCTGTTCACGACCCGCGACTGGCGGGCGAGCGTCTCGATCGACGAAAGGGAGGCGGCGAAGTCCGAATCCGTCGACGCCTGAGCCCCGAGCGAGCTCAAACCGGTTCCGAGCGCCAGCATCACAGCGAGAGGCTTGATGGTCATCTTATTTCTCCTTAGAAGCGGCGTTATTCATGGTCAGCACGATATCAGTCGACGGGTCCGCGCAGCGGTCGCAGGCGGATGCTCTCGATGTCGAGCGCCAGAGGCATGACCTCGTAGCTCGATCCGGTGCCGTTGAGCGTGTCCGCGCGGTCGCCGCTACCGATAGCCCGGGTGTAGTTGCTGCGCGCAAGGCCGACCACCTCGACGTCCTCGAACCCATGCTTGTCGCCCCAAGCTTTAAGGTTCAGGTAGGCCTCCCGCAGGGAAGGCATCTCGAGCTTATCCGTCAAAACCCAGGTCGGATCGAAGCTGACCGGCTGAGAGTCGCGATAGAGCGCCCGGACATGCTTGACGGTGACCCAGGGCTGTTTCACGCTGACGTTCTCCTTGCCATAGCGTCCGACGAGCCCCTTGTATACGCCGGGACCGTCTCTGTAGACGGTTTCCCGGATCGGCTGCGTTTCGGCGATGGCCTGAGCGGTGAGAAACGGGTACATCGTGTCGCGGATGTAGTTACGCATTTCCGGGGGAATTCGCACGACGACGGCGTTGAGGCTGGTCTGAAATTCCGGACGGGAAAAAACGGATTGATTAAGACCGGTCATCAACGGTCCGAGAAGGGGAACCAATTCCGGCGTGATCGTGTAGGGATTTTTCACGGTCGGATAATAGGCCACTTGCGTCACGGAGGCATTCACCTTGTTGACTCCGTCGATGCGGAGCCAGCCATAGCCCGTGCCCTCGCCCATGATACGGAGGAGATCAGGCTGGTCCGACTTCACGAGGGTTGCCGTGCGGGTTTTGCCGCTCGAATCGGTGAACTTGATGTCCGTCCCGATCAGCGACGCCGCGATTTGGCGCTTGACGCTTTTCTCCGTCGAAAAGAATCGGCCGAGGCGAGCGAACGGAGCGAGGGCGGGCGTTTTCGCGGAGACGGGTTCGACCGGTCCTTCGCCGACGCTGGGCGCGCTTTGGTTTGAGAGAAGGGCCTGAACGCGGCCGCCGAGCTCTCGGGCATCCGAGGTCCCAATGCGTGAGAGGTCGCCCGCGGATTCGATCGCGGCGGCGACGCCCTGGGCGGTTTGGGTCAGAGGCGTGGCGGCCGCGACGGGTGCCGCCAGCGTGGGCGCGAGGGCCGTGCCCGGCATCAAGCCCAGAGACGGCGCGGTCAGGACGCTTGGCGTCTGCCCGAGCGCCAGTGAGGGCGTCTGAATCGTGGGGATGGGGCTCGAGGCGACGCCCGAGGCGGGAATGAGCGTGACGCTGCGAGTCTGGGCATGCGCCGTGGAGATGAGGAGCCAGGAAGCGAGACTTAGTATTTTCATTGTTATTTGAAGTAACGGCTCATCATTTCCGACAGTCGGCTCTTCCGCGCGAGGCTGCGATCCTCGAAGAAGAAAATGGACACGAGCAGGGGCAGCAGCAGCGCCCCGATCACGCCGAGGATCCCGAGTGAGGAGATGCCGCTGAAGATGCCGAAGAGGGTCGCGCCCATCGTTGCGATCGTGCCGGCGATTGAGGCGAACACCAAAGCTGTGGACAGGAAGTTGGCGCGCGCGGCGATTTTCTCCTTTTCGGCCTGCAGGCGCTTCCAGCTCGGAAAGCCGAGCCCGCCAATATGGATCGAGGCCAGAACCCGCGATTGCAGGGCCCAATCCCAATCGGCGACGTCGAAGGCGTTGCGGTAGTAGCTATCCACCGCGCGGACATCGGCGGCTCTTACGCGGCCGTTGCCGGAGAAGCGCGAGACGGCTTTGCCAAGAGCCCCCCGGGCCGCCGTGTTTTCTGTGCGATGCTCGAGAGCCAAGAGCCTGGCGCTTGTCGTGTTCGTCCAGCGTGAGGGAGAAATCGCTCCGTCCTCCATGCGGGCCTTCACGGCGGCGCGCAGGAGCGCGACTTCGGCCGCGCTCCAGGGTCCCGGAGGTATCAGCGCGACGGCGCCGAGGCGCAGATCGATGGCGCGCTCGGGGGAATCCGCGACATTCTCGGGATTGCCCGCGGCGTCGAGCCAGACGGTCTTATCCCCGTCGCGCTCCGGACGGAGCAGGTTCTTCCCGTCGAAGGCTCCTGCGGCAAGCTTGGCCGGGAGATCCTCCACGAAGGTCCGCCACGCGGCTTGGCGGGCCAGTTCGTGCTCGGCCACGCGCTTCTCGAGCATATCCAGTCCTTCGAGGGTGCGATCGTTGAGATACAGCGCGGTTTCTCGCGCCGTCAGAGCCTCGGCGGCCACGCTCGCATATTGCGACCGGGCGATGCCCTTGTTGGTGTCCAGCACGACGGACCAAACCTTCATGCCGAGCCGGTCTTCCGTGAGGCCCGCGGCCGTGCGGAGGATCGTTGCCTTAAACTCCATCGGCATCGCGGTGAATTCGGCGGGATTAACGAAGGAATCCGCCAAAGTCTGGGCGAGGGGGTTGAGGAGCGCGGGCGCTTTGATGATCGGCAGCCGGCCTTCCGAATCGAGGCTCGTCAGACGGGGCAGGCTGACCGTGTCGAGATCACGGATGCCTTGCGCTCCGATCTCGGTCGCGAACGCGGCGATGGGGCCGGCCCAGGCGGCCGCGCCGGGCGTCGGCGCGGCGAGACGGACCTGGGCGAACGAGGAAGAGGCGAGGAAGGAGGCGGCAACTGCGAGGGAGATGATTTTCATTTGTCGTTAAAGTAGCGGCGCATCAAGAGCGTGAGATTTGCGGCATTCGGGGACACCTGATTGCCCAAGGCCGACAGGTGCACATAGGAGACGGCAAGGAGGATGAGTCCGACGAGGATGGCGAGGAACGCCTGCGGACCCAAGAACCCGAAATACAGCGCGCCGAGGCCGCCGGCCAAGGCCGCGCCGCCGCTTAATCCCGCGAGCATGCCCCGGCGAGCCTTCGCGTCCAGCGCTTTGATCTTGGCGGCCTGCAATTGCGCCCAGCCGGGCATATCCATCGCGCCGGCGTGGATCGTCGCCAGAATGCGCGCCTGCGCCCGCCAATCCTTCTTATGTGTCAGGACCGCGTGAGCGTGGGCGTCGGCATAGAAGGTCTCCAAGACATCGACGCTGCGATGTCGGGCCGTGCCCTCGTCCGGGAGGGCCGCGGTCAGGCGCACGGCGCTGACCATCGCCTGGCTCTGCTCGCGGACCTTTTCAAGGACGCTCAATTCGGCCACGAGAGAATCGGAATACCCGACCGCGCCGCTCTCCAGCTGGACGCGCACGGCGTCGCCCAGCAGCTTCGCGTCGACGGCGGCCCACGGGCCGGGCTTCATGCCCATAATGGAGCGTGTGCGGACCGAAACTGCCTCATGAATGGAAGGGTAAGTCTGATCGGGTTTGCCGTCGGCGAACCGCCAAACGGCCTTATCGCCAGAAATTTCGCGGATCAGCAGATTTCCACCGTCGAACGCACCCGCCGCCATCCGGGAGGGGAGAGCTTCCATGTAGGAACGCAGGGTTTCCGCGCGGGCGGCGTGGAAGGCTACGAGCTCCTTTTCCATCGCCGTCAGCTGGGCCTCCTCGTTCGGATTAAGATAGAGGCTCATCTCGCGGAGTTCTGCGGCGGATTTCGACACGCCCTCCGCGTTCGCGGAATTCATGCCGTGCGCAAGAGTGCGGGTGACCGCTGCGACCTCTCGCCCCAGGCGCAGGGACGCCTTATCCGCGGCGATGGCGAGGGCGATGACCTTGGCCTCGGGCCGCATGCTGCTGAACATGGCGGGCGTCACGCGCCGGCCGGCCATTACGAGAACATCGAGCTCGGCGGCGAGAGGATTGAGCAGCGCCGGCGACGATTGCAGGGGGAGAAACCCGTCGACGCCCGGCGTGGCCAAGCGAGGAAGAGTGGCGGAGCCGTACTCATGAAGTCGAGAAAGCTCCGCGGGTCCCATGGACAAGGCCCCGATGACCGGCCCGGTCCAGGTGACGGCCGCCTGGGTGGGGACCGCGACGCGCGCCTGAGCAAAGACGCAGACAGGGAGAGCCGAAACCAGCAACCCGAGGATGAGTTTCATCATGCACTCAGTGTAGCGCGAGGCGCGATTATATGCCTGAGCCGTCAGGGGTGGGGAATCTGAGGCAGAAGCCTTATCTGCGCCGCATGAGCAAATGGGCACCCATGTATTGTGTCGCAATACATGGGGGCTTGCCACGCCTCTGCAACCGTGCTAGTCTCGTGAGCCATGAGCGAACATCCTCGTCGCCCCAACTTAAGGGATACGCCCGGCGGCGTCATCACGTCGTCCGCGTTCGACTATGCCGTCAAATTCGCCGCGTACGCGGACACGAAATACCCCGAGCTCAAGGCGTATCCCAACGATGCCCGCTACGCGGCGCATCAGGCGGCCATCGTCGTCGTGACCTTGATCCTGATGGAGCGGCGCT
The DNA here is from genome assembly GCA_943372155.1 of Candidatus Endomicrobiellum trichonymphae. GTDB lineage: Bacteria > Elusimicrobiota > Elusimicrobia > UBA1565 > UBA9628 > GWA2-66-18. The sequence continues at coordinate 4,614 of CALRXP010000130.1, forward strand.
CGCCCGGCAGCGGCGCGGCGCTTCACGAAAACGTCTCGAAGGCCTTCCCGCCGTCGGCGCGGCACCGCTGCCTGAACGCGGTCCAGGACCTATCGGCTTATCTGCTGAAGATGGAGCGCGACGCCATCGGGCTCGACGCCATCCCGTCATTCCAGGACCTGGCCAAGACCGACGACAAGCAGCTCGGAAGCGACATCGGCGCCTGGCTTGGCGGCGTCATCATGGACAAGTGGACCTTGGGCGAGGCGCATAAGCCGATCGCGGCGTTCATGAGCCGGAGCGCGTGGACGAGCGCGGTCATGATCATCCGCAAGCTCGGGCTGAAGTAGACTTTACGCGCGAGGCGCGTAGCCGTGGGCGAGGTACCACTCCACGGCATCCTTGAGCGCGGATTCCGCCGTGCGAGGGGAGAATCCGAGTTCCTTCTTCGCTTTGTCCGACGAGAACCACATGTAGTGCTTGGCCATCTTGATCGCGTCGAGCGGCGCCAGCGGCACGGTGCCCCGTAACGTCGCGATCGCCGTGTCGACGGAGCCGAAGGCGTAAGCGATCGCGTACGGCGTCTTGAACTTGGGGCCCGGCCGGCCCGTGACGCGGGCGAGGATATCGAGGACCTGCTTGAGCGTGAGGTTTTCGCCGCCCAGGATGTAGCGCTCGCCGATGCGGCCCTTCTGCGCCGCGAGCCAGTGGCCCATCGCGACGTCCTCGACGTGAACGATGTTGAGGCCGGTGTCGATATAGGACGGGATGCGGCCGTTCAAGAAGTCCACGACCATCTTGCCGGTCGGCGTCGGCTTGATGTCCATTGGCCCGATCGGCGCGGCGGGATTGACGATGACGACGGGCAGCCCCTCTTCCTTGCCGAGCTTGCGGGCCAGGACGTCGGCGAGAAACTTGGATTTCTTGTAGTGACCCACGATGACGTCGAGCGATTCGTATTCGTTGGTCTCGTCGACGGGAACATGGTCGTCGGGGACTTTAACGGCGGCCACCGAGGAACAGTGCACGATCCGTTCCGCGCCGGCCTTGGCCGCGGCGCGCAGGACCGACTCGGTGCCCGCGACGTTGACCGCGTACATGTCGTCGGGGTTGGGAATCCAAATCCGATAGTCGGCCGCGACGTGAAACGCGTAACGGCAACCTTTGACGCCGGCTTCGATCGCGGATTTATCGAGAAGACCGCCCTCGACGATCTCGACGTCGAGACCGTCCAAGTTCTGGCGGTCGGAGCCTTTGCGCGCGAGCGCCTTGACCTTTAAGCCCTGCTTGAGAAGCAGGCGAGCGAGGCTGGCGCCGACAAAACCCGTACCGCCGGTGAGAAAAGCGGAATCCACGGGTTAAAGTCCGGGGGCGACGGACGTATTGGACGTCATATGTCTATAAATATAGACGCCGCGCGCAAACATGGTCCTTGTCCCCGGCCTAGCGCTTGGTCTCGGCGGGAACTTTGCCTTCGGCCTTGGCCAACACTTCCTCGTACGTGCCGTTGCGGTCGTAGGAGAGCTGGACCTTCTTCGGCGCCTTGATCGAGGCGAAGTCCGCGACCATCTCGAAGAACGAGCCGATGGAGGAGAAGGAGTCCGCGACCGAAGTGGGCTCGAAGCCGCAGTGCGTCATGCAGTTGAGGCACTTCGGGTTGCCGGACGCGTGGCCGTAGCGAGACCAGTCGGTGGTCTCGAGAAGTTCCTTGTAGGACTTCGCGTAGCCGCCCTCGTTCATGAGGTAGCACGGGCGCTGCCAGCCGAACACGTTGCGGAGCGGATTGCCCCACGGCGTGCAGTCGTACGTGCGCTTGCCCTCGAGGAAGTCCATGTAGAAGGGGGAGTGGTTGAAGGCCCAGCCCTTCGTGCGCCAGTCCTTGAGCGCTTCTTTAAACCAGGCCTTGGACTGCTCCTGCTTGAGGAAGAGCTGCTGCTCCGGGGCCTTCTCGTACGCGTAGCCGGGGGAAATCATCATGCCGTCGAGGCCCATCGCCATGTTCTGGTCGAAGAACTCGCGGAACTCTTCCACGGATTCGCCCTGGAAGATGGTGGAGTTGGTCATGACGCAGAAGCCGAGGGACTTGGCGAGCTTGATCGCGGAGATCGCGGTCTTGTACACGCCCTGCTGGCAGACCATGCGGTCGTGGGTCTTCTCGACGCCGTCGAGGTGGATCGAGAAGATCAGGTAGGGAGAGGGCTTGAACTTGTGGATGTTCTTCTCGAGCAGGATGGCGTTGGTGCAGAGGTAGACGGGCTTCTTGCGGGCGATGAGGCCGTCGACGATCTCCTGGATCTCGGGGTGGATGAGGGGCTCGCCGCCGGCGATGGAGACGATGGGGGCGCCGCACTCTTCGACCGCGTCGAAGACTTCCTGGGGCGTCATGCGCTTGCGCAGGATGTCGGTGGGGTACTGGATCTTGCCGCAGCCGGCGCACTCGAGGTTGCAGGCGAAGAGGGGCTCGAGCATCATGACGAGGGGGTACTTCTCCACGCCCTTCATCTTTTGCGTGACGAGATACTTGAAAACGGTGAGCTGCGCCTGCATGGACATCGCCATAGTCTTATTTCTCCTGAAAAAGTTTACGCGCGCGCCAGGCCCGTCGCGAGGGCCTTGCGGTAGATTCCCAGCGCCTGCAGCGGGAAGTTGTTGCGGTACATCGTGTACTCGAGGTAGTACACCTTGGGGAAGCCCGTGCCGGTGAACTCCGTCTCGTCCCAGGTGCCGTCCGGGCGCTGGGTGGAGAGGAGGTGTTCGACGCCGCGCTTGACGGCGTCGGAGGAGTGATCGCCGGCGGCCATGAGGGTCATGAGCGCCCAGGCGGTCTGCGTCGGCGTGGCCGGGCCCTTGCCCTTGAGCTTGGGATCGGAGTAGGTCTCGCAGGTCTCGCCCCAGCCGCCGTTGGGCAGCTGCACGGACTTGACCCAGGCGGCCGCGCGCTTGATCGCGGGCTGATTGGGGTCCTCGCCGATGGCGACGAGGCCGCGGACGCACT
>CALRXP010000131.1:0-7521 GCA_943372155.1 Candidatus Endomicrobiellum trichonymphae
ATAAATGAGCGCCGTCGTCGGCCAGGCTCCGACGCCGTACAGGTAGGCCAGGTCGGGGCGTTCGTCGGGGTCCGCGCGCGTCGCGACGAGATTGGTTGAGATCCACTCCGCGGTCTTCTTGTCCGCATACGTCGTTTCTTCCATGAGCCGCGCTTCGCGCGACCACGAGGGCGCCAGATGCAAAAGCACGAGTTTATGTTGGGTTTTCGCGCGCGACAGCGCGCCGGGATAAAAATCGACAAAATTCACGATCATCTTAGCCGGCTGCCGGAACGCCGGCGTTTCTCGGCGACCCCAGCCGCCGGTCATCCACGTGGGAAACGAGCCCGGGGTCATGGCGATAAGACCCGCGGCCAAGGCGCAGGCCGACATGATCGCGCCTAAGATGATCATGACCATGGCGTGCGTACGCTTGGATTTGGCTTTTTCTTCGTCGGTACGTTCATCAATCATAATTTGTTTAGCCGTGCTCTCAAGTCGTCCGCCGATTCCGTCGGCAGGCCGCAGGCCTGCCCGACGCAAAGATATGCTTTCGCACGAGTTCCCTTCGGCATATGGTTCAAAATCGGCATTATTTCACTCAACGCCGCCCGGTCGGCATCTTTGAAGGCGGCGAAAACGAGTCCCGGAAATAGTTTTTCCCGATAAACGCCGACGAACTCGGCTCCTCCCGGCAGATCCACGTCGGCAACCACGAGCGTCGCCTTATTATTGATCTCCCGGTCCCAAGCGGCCAAAAGAAAGGGCATCGCGAGCGGCCGCGTCGTCAGGCGCCCCCCGAACCGCTCAAAAACGTCCGCCGCGAAGCGGCGAAATGTTTCGTTGCCGTTCAGCTCATACAACCGCCCGCACACATCGGCCAGCACCGAGCTCGGCGCCGGTTCCACCCCGTCGTGATCTTCCACTGCTCTCGCAAAGAGTTCCCTTCCGTCTTCCGCCGCCGTTTGATGCAACGCACCGCCGTCCGCCGCGAAGCGGCGAATGGTTTCCAGAACGAGATCCTGCGCCCACGCAAGATAGGCAGGCTTAAGCGTGGCCTCATACAGCGCCAGCAAGCCGTACGCGAGGTAGGCATAGTCATCCGCCATGCCGTTGACCGCTTTTTCCCCGTCCCGCCATCGTCGCCAGAGAGTCTTTCCATCAGGCGACGATAATTCGCGGCGGACGAAGTCCGCGGAGCCCTCAGCGAGTTCCCGATATTGTTCGTTGCCGGTCGCGCCGTAGGCGCGAGCCCGCCCCGCGCTCGCGAGCCCGTTCCACGAGGTCAAAATCTTATCGTCCAGCGAAGGCCGGGGTCGCTTCGCCCGAGCGGCGAACAACAGGGCTCTCCCTTTCGCCGCCGCGTCCTCACCCAGCGCCGAGGGATCGTTCTCATACAGCACGCACTTCCCCACAAACTCCCCATGCGGATCCGCGAACGCGTTCGTCCCGTCGATGACCCCGTACCGATCGCAAAACGCCTTCGCGCCGTCCCCCAAAATCTTATCGATCTCGCTCTTCCGCCAAAGATAAAACGCCCCTTCCATCTTGTGCCCGTCCGGCTCGTCGTACGGCAAGCTGTCCGCGTCCTCCGCGGAATAAAACCCGCCCCCCGGCGCCCTTAAATCCCGCTTGAGATACTCCACCGTCCGTTTCAGGGCCCTCTTGAGTTCCGCGTCCTTCGTCAGAGTCCACGCGTCGGCCAGGCATTCTAATATCTGCGCGTTGTCGTACAGCATCTTCTCGAAGTGCGGAACCCGCCACGCGTGATCCGTCGAGTACCGCGCGTACCCGCCCCCCAGCTGATCGAAAATACCGCCCCGCGTCATCGCCCGCAACGTCTCGATTGCCATGGTCTTGGCGTCCGCGCCGGCGGTCCTCGCATGCCGTCTCATCAAGAACCGCACGTTGGCCGGCAGCGGGAACTTCGGCGCTTCCCCGAACCCGCCGTTCTCCGCGTCGAAGGACGCGCGCAAATTCTTCTCGGCCGCCTCGAGCGCGGTCTGCTCCGGCTTGCCCCGCTCGCCGTCGTCGGCCGCGGCGTACGCCGTCACGGTCTTCGTCAAGTTCTCCGCGTCGTTCTCGATGTCCGGACGCCGGTCTTTCCACAGCTGGGCCAGGCGCTCGAGCAGGCCCGTCCACGAGGGCCGTCCGTAGCGCGAGTCCGGCGGGAAATACGTGCCGCCGTAAAAAGGCTTTAGGTCCGGAGTGAGAAACGCGTTGAGCGGCCAGCCGCCCTGGCCGGTCATCGCCTGCACCGCGGTCATATAAAGCTTGTCGACGTCGGGCCGCTCCTCGCGGTCGAGCTTCACGCACACGAAGTGCTCGTTCATCACCGCGGCGGTCTCGGGCACGGAGAAGCTTTCGTGCTCCATGACGTGGCACCAGTGGCAGGTGGAGTAGCCGATGGAGAGCAGGATGGGCTTGTTCTCCGTTTTGGCGCGTGCGAAGGCCTCCGGCCCCCACGGATACCAGTCCACGGGATTGTCCTTGTGCTGAAGCAGGTAGGGGCTCTTCTCCCCGGCGAGACGGTTGGACATTACCGGGCGCCGAGAAGCACGCCGGCCCGAAACAGGGCCAGCCCCGCGGCGACGCTGAGCAGGACATAGCCCGCGCCGCGCAACGGCGAGACGCGCAGCAACGCGTCGAGCTCCAAGATCAGGGTCGAGAAGGTCGTGTACGCGCCGCAGAACCCGCTCATCAGCAAGACCCGGCCGTTAGCCCCCCCAAGGCCGCGCTTGGCCGTGGCGGCGTCGAAAAAGCCGATCAGCAGGCACCCGGTCAGGTTCACGAGCAAGGTGGCGAAGGGCGAGGCCAGCGCTCCGGAGGCCGCGTAGCGGGCCAACGTGCCCGCCACGCCGCCTACGGCCAAGGCTCCGACGGTGGCGATCATGGGCAAATGGTATAATTTACCCATGGCCGTCGATAAGAAATTCATCCTCACGGGCGCGAAGCGGGTCGTCGACTCGCGGCCCATGTACGCCCAGGTCGTCGTCACCGACGACTGCAACCTGACCTGCTCGTATTGCGACGAGTACACTCCCGGCGCGCCCATCATCCCGCTCGCGACGATGAAGGCCCGCATCGACAAGCTCGACGAGCTCGGCGTCCTCGTCTACGATTTCCTCGGCGGCGAGACGATGATGCACCCCGACATCGCGGAGCTGGTGCGCTACACCAAGTCCAAGCGCGGCGGCTCGAACCTCGCCACGATCATCACCAACGGTTTCTTGCTGACGAAGAAAAACATTCTTGATTTGAACGAAGCCGGTCTGGACTTCATGCAGGTCTCGGTCGACACGCTTCATCCGACCGACTGGTCGGATAAGTCGTTGAAGTCCGTCCTTCCCAAGCTCAAGCTCCTGGCTGAGACCGCCAAATTCCAAGTCGAGATCCAGTCGGTCCTCAACGAAGAGAATCTCAACAACTACGACGAGTTCCGCGCCACCTTGAAAGACCTTCCGTTCGCGTTCGGCTTCTCGATCATGCACGGCAAAGGCGGCCAAATCGCCATCAAGGGCGAGAAGTATCTCGCCCTGCTCGACAAGTACGGCGTGTTCGAGGGCGTGAACTTCTACGGCGAACATCTCAAAGAAATGCTCGCGGGCAACTTCACCCGCGCCTGGAAATGCCTGGGCGGCTTCAAGTTCCTGTACATCACCGCCGCCGGCTCGATCCAGTGGTGCGCGCAGCAGCGCGGCGTCGCCTTCGACCTGATGACGACGACGCCGGAGCGCCTGCAGACGAACAACGTGCATAAGCCCTGCGAGGCCGGTTGCTCGCTCGGCTGCGTGCGGATGGTCTCCCACACCTTAGGCGAACCCCTGAAGACCTTCGGCGCGAGCGTGAAGCTCGCGATCGGCATGAGCAAGCCGAAAGCGAAGGCTTGCGATCACACGCCCCCCGTCGCCGCCTGAACCACCCCTGGCGAAAAACGAAGTCGTCTGTTAGACTAGTTCTCCCATGAACGCCGCGCTCGCCGCCGTCTTCTTGACGACGCTCGCCTCCGCGAGCCCGGTGCCTTATTCTCCGTACGCGTCCTTGCGCGAGCCGGCCGCCCGGCCCGGCGACTTTCCTCCCACTGAAAAACTGCTCGGGGCTTCCGAAGACCCCCTGGCCGCGCTGACCTCCGAGGATGATCTCCGCGACGCGCTCGCGTCGCCGCCGTCTCCTGCGTGGCTGATGGGCGGGCTGCGGTCGGCCAATCCGGCCGACCGCCTGGCCGCCATCCACTCCGCGGCGGTCCCGCATCACGTCTCGGCGATCGCGCCCTTGGCCGCGGTCATGCTCCATCTCGACGAGACGCCGGAAAATCGCGCCGCCGCCGCCATCGCCCTGGGCCGCATCGGCGACGCCGTCGCCGCCCCGTCTTTGGGCGAGGCCCTTAAAGATCCCGCTCAGGAAGTGCGCTACGCGGCCGCCCTCGCGCTCGGACGCATTCCCGCCGACGGCGCCGCGACGCGCCTCACCTCCGCGATGCGCTCCGACCCCTCTTGGTGGGTCCGCTACGCCGCCGTCCTTGCGCTCGGTCGCACCCACAAGGGTTTCGCCGCCGCCGCGCTCACCGAGTGCCTGCGCGTCGAACCCCAGTGGCAGATCCGCATGGCCGCCGTCCGGTCCCTCCAGGACCTCGGTGGCCCCGGCGCCGCGGAAGCGGTGGCCCTCGCTTTGCGCGATAAGGACTCCGGCGTGCGCACCTTGGCCGCCATGGCCTTGGGCGAGATCGGAAGCGACGCCCAGCTCCACCATCTCGGGGCCGCGCTCAAGACCGAGACCGACCTCTCCGCGCGTTCCGCCGAGTCCCGCGCCTTCCGCCGCATCCTGTCGAAGCCTTAGTTCAGGATTCGGTCGAGCCAGGCCAGCAGGGGCGGACGGTATTTAGGACCCGACGCGAAGAAGGCTTCGGTGTGGCCTGCGCTGTCGAGCTTCCAGAACTCCTTTGGACCAGGGGCGAGGTCGAATAACGCCCGGCCTTGGGCGTAGGGGACGACGGGGTCGCCCACCGAGTGGAGCATCAGCAAAGGCACGGGCTTCCGACGGGCGATGAGACGGCGCGGGGCCCAGCGGTCGGAGACGAGAAACCAGGTGAGCGGGTACTGCAAAGGCCAGGTCAGCCACCATTGGCGCAGCTTGTCGCGGGCCACGGCGCGGTAGGAGGCGAAGGTAGAGTCGAGGATCACGCCGCGCACGCCCTCCCCCCCGTCTCGATCGAGCGAAGCCAGCGCCAGCGCCCCGCCCAAGCTTTGCCCCATCACGACTATGCGATCGCGGCCAGCCCCCGCCCGGCCTCTCGCCACGCGCAAGGCCGCGATCCCGTCTTGCACGGATCCGGATAATGATTTTTTCCCTTCCGAGGCGCCGTAGCCGCGGTAATCGAACGTGAAGACGTCGTAGCGCTCGAGCGCGAGCCAGTACACGAACAGGTAGTGGCTCGTCATGTTCTCGCCGTTGCCGTGAAAGTGGACGATCACGCCCTTGGACGGGCCGTTTTGGGCCGGGAACCACAGGCCCGTGAGGCCGGTGCCGTCGGCGGATTTGAAGCGCACCTCCTCCCATTTGGCCCCCACCCGCTCCGGGCGGTCGTGGAGCAGGCGATCGGGCTGGAGGAAGATGTTCGTGCAGCCGGCGAGGAGCAGGGCGGCGCTAGTGATAAAGAACCGCGTAAAGCCCTCCTTCCCGGTGCGGCCCGCGCAGCAGGAACTCGGCGCGCACCGCGCGGTCGCGCGAAGGGGCCCAATTGAGGCCCAGGCGCAGGCGGTGGTTCGGGGTCTTGTCGCCGAAAGGCTGAGCGGAAAGGCCGCCCTCGAGCACGCCGCGCCAATGGGAGGCTATTTGGGCCGCCGCGCCCGCGCGCAGACTGCCGCCGACGCGCCAGCCTTCGCGTAGCGCGGCTCCCGCGGCGCCTTCGGCCACGGCCATCGCGTAGGCGCTCGCGCGCTCGCCGACGTTCACGGCGAGCCCGCCGCCGGCGTGGCCTTCGTACACCAGGGAATCGGGCGCGGGCTTGCCCAGCTCGAAGGCGGTGTCGAGGCCCGTGCCCATCACCCAGGAGGGCTTGCGCATCCACGGGTCCCACGGCGACGCGGACAGCACTTCCGCCAGACGCAGGTCGCGGACGTACAGGCGGCGATCGTCGTGATCGAAGCGCAGACGCCAGGAAAGGCTCTCGATCTGGGCGCCGGGGACATAGCCCTCGGCGCGGTCGAGCAGGTCATGATAGCCGGGCCGCCAGGCGAGCTCCGAGAAGGAGCCTCCGTTGCGCCCGCCCGCGCCGAATTGCAGGCGTTTGCGCAGGTGGCCTTCGTCCGGAGGAACGGCCCAGAAGGGACGAGCGAGCTCGACCGGCGGCGCGTCGAGCTTGGCCCGGCGGACGAGCAAGGCGCGTTCGCGATCCCGTACCGCATCGGGAACGTCGGGCGAATAGCCTTCTTTAAAAAGGAGGTAGTCGTGGGCGGCATCGAGGATGAGCGCACGGCGCTCATCCTTCATACCTGCCGAAAGACGGTCCCCCTCTTCGGCGTTTCCGACGCGGTAGGCATCGGCGGCCGGGCGCTCGGCGGGCATAAGCAGCGCGCGGCGCGCGAGCATCGTCGTCGAATGCGACGCGCGGTAGGAGACCCCGGCGACGAGGCCAGGCGAGCGCAGGACCGCGTGAAGGGTGTCCACGGGGCCCACGATGGCGGGAGAGCCCGCCATGAGCGACCGGGCGGGCATGACCGCCTCGAGCGCGGGCATGAGCTGGTAGGAACAATTTTTCGACAGGAAGAAATACGGGAAGGTCGCCGCGCCCATTTCCCACGCGTGGGCCGCGAGGCGGTCGACCTCCTCGGGCGTCAGCGCGAGGCGGTACTCCCACAGGTCGCGGCTTTCGATGTTGCCGTACTCCTGGACCTTCATGTAATACGGACGGACGCCGTACTTGCCGGGGTAGAGGCCGAACAGTCCCTTCACGGCGAAGAGGGCGCCTCCGTCCGAGCCGGTCTCGGCCGCGAAGTTAAGGGTGTTGTCGAGCAGGCGGTCCTGCGCACCCGCCTTGGCCCGCTCCAGGCGCAGGAAGGTGTGGCCGAACATGGACGCGGGATTATTGATGTAGGCTGAGGCGAAGATCAAAGAGACGGCGCCGGGGTCCATCAGGCGCTTCCACTCCTCGAAGCGGGAGCAGTCGGCGGACGGCAGGGACTGGGGATCGAGGTCAAGGGCGCCGATGAGCCATTTCGCGCGCGCGGGGAAGCGGCAGCGAGGAGCCTGGCCCGCGGGGCCGGGATCCGGCTCGTAAAGACCGCGGACCAGCGCCTCGAGCTCCGCCGCTGGGTTCACGGGGCCGTCGGGGCTCAGGAAGAAGCCGTCGCGCGCGGCGTCGCTCAGCACGCCCCGGCCGAGGGCGCGAGGTTTCCAGTGCCCGAGGCGGAGCCACTGAGGATCGGCGCCGAGCTTGAGCTCACGGGCCTTGGCCAGGGCCGAGTCGGCCGGCGACGCGGCCCGCGCGGACAGCCCGGTCAATAGGCAGGCCAAAAATAGAGCGGGACGGGCGAACTGAAGTCC
>CALRXP010000132.1:0-7476 GCA_943372155.1 Candidatus Endomicrobiellum trichonymphae
TACGGCGGCGGCCTGCGCTACGGCCTGTACCGCACCGACCTCGTGGACACCTTCCTGCCCAACGTCTCGATCTCCGCCTTCGGCGACAAGGTCAACCACCGCTACTTCAGCGCCTCTCACGGCGACGTCAACGCGGTCGCGACCTGGAACCTGCCCATCGTCAAGCCGTACTTCCTCGCCGGCTTTGACGTCACCGAGGTGAAGGTCGGCGCGGCGACGACGGCCGGCGTGACCGGCGCGAAAGCGACCGCGCGCGGCACCCGCTTCTCCGCCGGCGTGGACCTGCACCCTCTCCCCCTGATCAGCCTGCGCGGCGCGTACACGCTCCGCCACGGCATCCCCGGTTTCGACCTCGGCCTCGGAGTCCAGTTCTAGATGGCGATCTACACGCGCGGCGGCGACAAGGGCGAAACCGGCCTTTTCGGCGGCACGCGCGTGCCTAAGTCCCATCCGCGGGTGGATGCATACGGGGAAATCGACGAGCTGAATAGTGCATTGGGCTTCGCGCGGGCCTTCTTTCGAGACGATCCTGCTTTGGCCTCGGTGGAAAAGGGTTTGGAACGAGTGCAGGCCGAATGTTTCGTCATCGGGGCTTTGCTCGCGACGCCCGCGGATAAATTGGGAACACTCTCTCCGCCGTTCGATAAAGGTTTGCCCGCCGACGCTCCAACACGGTTGGAGAAAGAGATCGACGCGTGGGACTCAGCGCTAACGCCGCTCAAGACGTTTATTTTGCCGGGCGGCGGGCGCGCGGGTTCTGCTCTCCATTTGGCCCGCGCCATCAGCCGCCGCGCGGAACGCGCGGCGACCGTGCTGTCTTCAGCCGAGCCCGTTCCTGAAGGTGTGCTCGTCTACCTAAACCGCCTCTCAACGTGGTTATTCGTCGCCGCACGATACGTGAATAAAGAAACGGGCCACGCCGAAACCCCGTGGACAGGACTCAAGAAATGAACGCGGTCGACGTAAAGGGTTTAATTCACGAGTACCCCGCCAAACGCAAGGTGCCCGCTCGACGAGCGCTCAACGACGTGTCGTTTTCCGTCGCCGAAGGCGAACTGTTCGGCCTCCTCGGCCCCAACGGCGGCGGCAAAAGCACGTTATTCCGTATCCTCGCCACGTCGTTTGCCCCCACAAGCGGATCGGCGGTCCTATTGGGTCGTGATTTAATCGCCGACCCCGCGTCGGTGCGCCCGTTCCTCGGCGTGGTGTTCCAATACCCTTCGCTCGATAATAAATTAACCGTTCAAGAGAATCTCCTCCACGGCGGCCGTCTCTACGGCCTCTCCGGTTCCACTCTCTCGGCCCGCATCGACGAAATGCTCTCGCATTACCGCCTCACCCCCCGCGCCGGCGATCTGTGCGGAACTCTTTCCGGCGGCCTCCGACGCCGCGTCGAGCTCGCCAAGAGCTTGCTCCATAAACCCAAGGTCATTCTTCTCGATGAGCCCTCGACCGGCCTAGACCCCGCCGCCCGCCAGGACCTCTGGGAGCATCTGATGACGCTCAAGGCCGGCGGCGCCACGATCCTGACCACCACCCACCTCATGGACGAAGGCGACCGCTGCGACCGCGTCGCCATCCTCGATCAGGGCAAGATCGTGGCCCAGGGCACGCCCTCCGCGCTCAAGGCCGAGATCGGCGGCGACGTGATCACTATCGAGACCGACGACGCCTCCGGCCTGCGCGACGAGATCACCAAGCGCTTCGGCGTCACGCCCCAGGCCTTCGGCGGCACCTTGCGCCTGGAGCGGGCCGCCGGGCACGCCTTCATCCCCCAGCTCGTCGAGGCCTTCCCGGGACGGCTTAAGACGGTGAGCCTGTCGCGACCGAGCCTCGAGGACGCCTTCCTCCATCACGCCGGACGCCGCTTTTCGGATTCCCACACCGAGGTCGCCGCCAAATGAGCGCCATGCTGACCTTGTGGGAACGGGACATCGTCCGCTTTTTCCGCGACAAGCCGCGCGTGATCGGCGGCCTCGTGCCCCCGATCGTGTTCTGGCTGCTCATCGGCGCGGGGCTGGGCACCGCCGTGCGCGTGCCCGGCGCGCCCGAGGGTCTGAACTTCCTCCAGTATTTCTACGCGGGGACCTTGGTCCTCATCGTCCTGTTCACGTCCATCTTCGCGACGATCTCGATCATCGAGGACAGGCGCGAGGGGTTCCTGCAGTCGGTGCTCGTCGCCCCGGTCTCGCGCTTAGCGATCGTGCTCGGCAAGGTGATGGGTTCCTCGACCGTCGGCCTGGCGCAGGGAGCGGCATTCCTGCTCCTCGCCGGCCCCGCGGGCCTGCATCCGGGGCTCCACGGCTACGCCGCGGCGTTCGCGGTGCTGGCGCTGGCGTCGGTCGGCCTGACGGCCCTCGGCTTCTGCATCGCGTGGGTGCTCGACTCCTCGCAGGGCTTTCACGCCGTGATGAACCTCTTCCTGATCCCCATGTGGATGCTGTCGGGCGCGCTGTTTCCCGCCGCCACCGCGCCGCGCTTCCTGCGCGCGGTGATCCTCGCCAATCCGGTGTCCTACGCGGTCACGGGGCTGCAACGCGCGCTGCTACCCTCCGTCGTTCCCGACGGGGCCGCGTCGCTGAGCGCCTGCCTCTTGGTTTTGGCGGGCTTCTCGGTCGTCATGCTGACCGCCAGCGTCTTCGTGGCCTCGCGCCGCGACTCGCGCTAGACTACTCCCACTCCGTCAGGCGCCCGCGCCAGCGCGCGAACAGCTCGTTGAACTTTTCCTGGTTCGTCTTGTAGTAGATCGCGCCGCCGATCAGGACGGCGCCGAAGATCAGCACCTGAATGCCGATCAAGGTCATGCGCGAGCCCCGGTCCATGTGGACGAGGAGCTTGTAGACGAGCGCGGCGAGATCCGTCATGAGCCCGGCGAAGCCGAGCAGGACGTAGACGCGCGTGCGGAAGAGGCTGCCCACGCCCATCGCGAGAACCGCCACGAAGAGCATGGTCATGTGGAAATACAGCGGGTAGCGGTCGTCCATCAGCGCGTAATAGCCCGCGCTGCCGAGCATGGCGAGCAGGACCACCGCGCGGATCTCGTTGCGGATGACAGGAGATATCTTGTCCCGGAACATCTGCAGGAGCGTGAGCGTGCCCAGGCCGACCGGGATGACGTAGGCCGATAGCGCGCGCAGTTCGAGCTTGGTCCAGAACACGATGAGCACGAAGGCGACGAAGCCGCCCATGGCGACGACGTGATAGGGCGACTCGCGGTCGTCCTTGCCCATGTACGCGAACATCAGGCTGTACAGGCCCACGACGAGCAGGACGGTATCGGTGCCGAGCCCGTGGATCAACACCCAGGTCATCACGGCCACGGGCATGGCAAGCAAGGTTCCGAGCAGGGGAATGCGCGACTGCGGCGGGCCGATCGGCAGAATCTGCTTGGCGCCGGCCAGCGAGAAGGAGACGAGGAGGCTGGCCCAGACGTCGTACTCGTAATTCCACCAGCCGAGGGTCAGCATGAGCTGGCGCCGGATCACGGCGAAGAAGCCGATCACGCAGAATTGGAGGAAGAAGTACGGCGGCATGCTCTGACGCAGGCGGCCTTCCTCGAACCAGGCGTAGGCGGAGACGCCGTAGAGGCCGAGCATGAGGGCGAGCTCGCGGTATAAGAACGCCCGGCCGTAATGGGCGCACTGCACCCAGGCGGTCAGCCCGAACACCAAATACAGGGCCGCAGTGTTGAGCCCGTAGCCCTCCGTGCCGAGAGCGGCCAAGGTCTGATCGAACAGGCGCGGCGGGTTGCGCTCGCGGGCGGAATACCCGGCGTGGAAGGAATGCTGGACCCAGCGGGCGAACTGGCCCGTGGCGAGCAAGGCCGCGGTCGTCGTCAACCAAGGCCAGGGCGCCGCGGCCTTGGCCTGGCTGAAGTGGACGAGCCAGACCGGAACGACGAGCAGGATTCCGGCCGACAGCGATTCAAGCTGCGACTGGGCCGTGCGAGAAGGCCGCGGCGTCAGCGCCGCCAGCAACGCCGTCGCCGCGAAGGCCCACAGGCCGATGGTCGAGGACGGATGATGATAGAGGACGTGGCCCAAGGCGACCGCGCCGAGGCCGAGGGAGATCGCACCGATGCCTCTGCGTATACCGCTGTCGGGACGGGTTTCCGCCGTCGACAAGATCGCCGCCCACAGACCGATCACGACCCAAACCACGTCGTCCTTGGCAAGCCAGCTCGGCGTGAAGAAGTCGGCGTGCACGGCGATCAGCGCTTCGAAGGCCGCGCAGACGTACAACGGGACCGAGCCGCGGATGCGCGCCTGGTGCGCCAGCAGGGACGCTCCGCCCAGGAACAGCGGGGCGACGAGATAAGTATTCGAACCCGAATCGGACAGCGCCCACCAGAGATTCGCCTGCGTGGCGGCGAGAAGGAACACGCCCCACGAACCGCGATGAGCCTCCCACTGCGCGTCATCCACGCCGCCGATTTTCTGGAGAAAGGTTCGCGGCGGCGAAGCGTGGGCGCTGAACAGCATCCAGAAGTGGCCGAGGCCGAAGGCGCACCACGCGGAGGGGATCGGATAATCGAACGGGCTCAAGCCGGGCAGGCGCGTGAGCAGGAAGTAGCTGCCGAGCATCATCGCCAAGCCGCCGTAGAAGCCGAGCCATTTCGTGCCGCCGAGACCCTGGAGCCGGAACATGACGAGCGCCAGGATCATCACGAACGGCGAGTTGAAGTGGTAGTGCTCGACCCCGAGAGCAGCCTGCGGGAAGAGCACCATCTGGAACGCGCCGCGGAACGCGTACAACGCAAACAGGAAGAACGCGAGGGTCGTCGCCGTATTCCGGTAGCGCGCGACGGCCGACTCCCCCGCCCCGAGAGCGAGCTCAGCACGGGCGTAGAAGTACAGCACGGGAAGCCCGAGCGCCGGGAACGCGGCGTAGGGATTGCGGAACCACGGGATCAGCAAGGCGAAACACCAGAGCGAGGTCGTCACGCCGTAGTGATAGATTCCCTCGAACAACGCCGCGTACGGCGCCTCGCCGGCATCGGGCGCGCGGGCCGCCCGTTGGAACGCGCGGCCGGCGAGATAGGCCATGACGCCGGAGAGCAGGAAGCGCCAGTCGCTCATCGCCTCCAGGTCCGGGTGAAAGAAGTAGGTGCTCGTCAGCAGGGCCAGCACGAATCCCGCCGCGAACAGTCCCGCGCGATTGAGGAAGACCGCGATCTCCTCGGTCGCCGCAAACAGGCGGCCGAGGCGGAATTGGCCGAGAGTCGCGATCGCGCCGAGGCAGAACAGATGATTCTCGGTCAGGCCGCGCGCGCGCAGGAGCGCGCCCAGGTGGAAGCGCACCATGTGGACGTTGCCTAGGCCCAGGAGCAAGGCCGCGACGGCGAACGGCTCGACGCGCCGCCAGGATGCGCCGACCACGGCGAACGTCGCGGCGGCGAGATAAGGAGTCCACAGCTGTTGGGCGGCGATGCGCAGCGAGTGATCGCTCCCGTGGAACAGCACGGCGGCGGAGGCGAAAAGCATGGCCGGGATGAAGACCCAGGGCCGCGAGGCGAGCCGGAAGAAGCCGTCCCCGAGAGAGCCCTCCATGAGCATCGCAAAGCGCGCACGAGCCCAGGCGCCGGAGGCGGCGGCGGCGGCCATGACCAAGGAGAAGGCGCTGAGGCGCCAGGGCGACGTCAGGAAATCGACGCGGGCCTGGCCGCCGGGAAGCGCGGCCAGATCGGGGAAATAGAATTCGAGGCCGGCGAGAAGCAGGGCCAGAAGGGCGAGCGGGCCGCAGGACTGGGCACGGGCGGCGCCGAGCACCAGAGCCAGCAAGAGGGCCGATTGCCGATACGTGAGCTCGCGGGCGACGACGCCGTCGAGCACGCCGCAGAGGCCGAGGATAAAGGCGGAGAGAGCGCACCAGAAGAACAGCGGATTCACGAGAGACCGGATTTTCTCGACGGATTTCGGCGAGAACTCGAGGGAGAGCTGGAGGGCCTGGAGCGCGAGCAGATAGAACAACAACGGCTTAACGCACAGACTCACCGACAGGCGCTCGAGCAGGGGGCCTGATCCGGGAGCCGCCCAGGCGAGGACGGTCATTCCAATTTGGAAGAAGATTAAAGTGCCGAAGGTCGCGTCCCCATCCGTTAAGGCGAACCACGACAACTGAATAATTGAGAATACAATCAACGGCGCTAACGGATTGACTTCGCCTCCGGCGAAGAGTGCGGCGAGGAGGGCCAAGGGGACGACGACGGAGAATGTCTTTAAGACAGACCGGATGGGTTTGGCGAGCAAGTCTCCCGCCCACGGGCGGGATATCTCGAGGCGGCGCCAGCCGAGATAGACGGCGTTTAAAACGGCGAGACAGATGAGTAATGCGTCGTGCCATTTCGGATCGCTTATCTTGTCGTGGTAACCGAACCACACACCAGCGACGAGCGAAATCCAACCGAAATGCACATACCCTTGAATGCCAGGTTTCTCGCGATAATAAATCGCCCTTAACGTCCAAGCGACGCCGGCGACCATCAAGGCCACGGCTGTTTTAATGTGAACGCCGTCGCCGAACAAATGCCCGGCAAAATTCCAAGTGCAGACCTTAATCAATAAAAATAATGCCGACGCCATCACCGGCCAGGTAAAGAGGCGGTGATCGCGCTGCTGCAGCGGGAACGGCGCGTAGCCGCCGAAGCGGTCGCCCTCGTCGAGATTAGCCAGGGCGGGCGATTCGCGCAGGCTGAAGGAAAGCCAGGTCAAAGCCGCGGCGACGAGCGCGCTCATCAGGCCCGAGCCCCACTCGATGAACGGTAGGTGCTCCGTGATCTCGCGACGCAGCTGGGGCAGGAGGATGATCACCATCAACGAGGCCATGCCCATCGGTAGGAGCGAACGAGACCAGTACGCCGCGCACGCGAGCACGGCGGCCATGAGCAAGGGCCCGGCCATGGACATGGCGGCCTGGCCGACGAGCAGGCTGTCGGGGCGGCCTTGCTCGAAGGCAATGCGCAGGAACATGGCCGTCATGGCGAGGGCGCCGTAGATGAGCAGGACAGTCGAGCGGCCGCCGCGGATCATCGGCGTCGGGCGCGCGGCCTGCAGGCCCAGCCAGAAAAGAGAGAGCATGGAAAGCCCGAACACGACGGTGTTGCCCTGCACGGTCCTGCCCATGACGTCGGCGAAGCCGAGATAGGGCAGGGACACGGCGAGCACGGTCATCGCGGTGTGGACGTAGACGAGCTTTTGGTCGCGATGCGCGCGCCAGGCGAATAACGCGGCGGTCGCGAGCAGGACGGCCGCGGCCTCGCGCGGGTCGGAGCGGTAATGCCACTGCGTGAGCACGGTCAGCGCCGCCGTCACGTTGAGCACGGCGGCCTGCATGCGCGCACCCACGCCCTCGAACTCGTCCCACCAACGCTTAGCGATCCGGCCGAAGGCGCCCATCATCCCTGCGAGAAGCCACGTCAGAACCGGCAGATGAACGCGCGGGAAGCCCTCCCACAAGCCGGCGGAGCCGCCCGCGAGG